>CBHTUE010000004.1:0-64018 GCA_966096115.1 uncultured Phenylobacterium sp. | reverse complement strand
CAAACCCCCCACAGAAACGCAAAACGCCTGGGCCCCCGCTTGCGCGGGGATGAGCGGCGTTGATTAGGACCCTACCGCGGCGTCCACCCCGGCGCCGCCAGCTCGAACCCCTCGAAGCGGAAGCCCGGGGTCACCACGCAGGTCACCAGCGTCCAGCCGTGGTCGGCGTCGGCGGACTGCCATTCCATCGTATGCACCAGGTGCTGCGGCGACTGGCCGGGGGCCGGGCCCAGCAGGGTGCGGGTGATGGTGGGGCCCCTGGCGGTCGACAGGCGCAGCGGCGCGCCGGCCTGGTGGATCCACATCTCCTCGGCGTCCACCCGGTGCCAGTGCGAGCGCTGGCCCTCCTCCAGCAGGAAAAGGATCGCGGTGCCGGCGGCGCGGCCGTCGGCCAGCAGGGCGGCCGAGCGCCAAGTCTCGCGGTACCAGCCGCCTTCCGGATGGGGCGCCAGTTCCAGGCGGTCGATCATCTCGGCGGCGGGGGTCATGCCGTTGAGCAAAGCCAATCCGGCCCGGTCCGTCCATCGCGAAGCTTGACCCACCGCGCGGTCTGCGGCGGGTTGGCTGGCATGAGACGAATCCTGCCCGCGCCCGTCGCCCTCGTATTGGCCGTCCTGCTGATCGCGACCCCCGCCGCCGCCGCGCCGGACCTGGTGAAGATGTCGCCGCCCGAACTGGCCGCGTTCTTCCAGGCGTTCCCGAAGGGTGGGGAGCTGCACAACCACCTGGGCGGCTCGACCCCGGCGGAGGACATCCTGGCCTGGGCGGTCGAGGACAACCTGTGCGTCGACACCGTCGAGCTGGCGATCCGGTTCACCTGCACGGGCGAGAACCTGAAGCCGGCCTCGGCCTACGCGACGGACGAGACCCTGCGCTCGGCGCTGATCGACAGCCTGACGGTGCGCCATCCGGGCTTCCGCGACCGGTCGGGCCACGACCAGTTCTTCTCGGCGTTCTCGCGCCGCGGAACGAGCGGCAAGCGCGGCGGCGACGCCCTGGCCGAGGTGCTGGACGGATTGGCGCGGCAGAACACCTTCTACGCCGAGCTGATGGTGACGCCGCAGCCCGTGGCCTCGCGCGGCCTGGGCGCGCGCGTGGGCTGGAAGGGCGATCCGGCGGCGACCAAGGCCGCGCTGGCCGAGGCCGGGATCGACAAGCTGGTCCCGGCGGTCAGCGCCGACACCGACGCCCTGGAGAAGCGCGCCCGCGAGGTGATGGCCTGCGACACGCCGCAGGCGCACGCCGGCTGCCAGGTGACGGTCCGCTACCTGTTCCAGGCGATCCGCCAGGGGCCGCCAGAGCAGACCATGGCCCAGCTGCAGCTGGGCGTGGCCGTGGTGGGCGCCGACAAGCGCTGGGTGGGGCTGCAGCTGGTGGCGCCGGAGGATAGCGCCGACGCGGTCCGCTACTACGACGTCCACATGCGGATCGTGGCCGAACTGACCGACCAGGGCCGCAAGGTTCCGGTGGCGCTGCACGCGGGCGAACTGACCGGCAAGCTCGTGACCCCGCAGGCGCTGAGCTACCACGTGCGCGACGCGGTGCGCGTGGCGGGCGCCCGGCGCATCGGCCACGGCACGGACCTGCCCGGCGAGGTCGGCGCCGACGCGCTGGCGGCCGAGATGGCGGCGAAGGGCGTGGCCGTAGAGGTGAACCTGCTCTCCAACGCCTCGATCCTGGAGGTGAAGCCGGAGGATCATCCGTACCAGTGGCTGCGCAAGAAGGGCGTGCCGGTGAGCCTGTCGACGGACGACGCGGGGATCACGCGGTCGGAACTGTGGAACGACTACGCCGCGGCGGTGCGCAACGGAGCGACCTACGACGACCTGAAGACCGCCGCCCGCAACGGCATCGCGTTCTCGTTCTTGGCGGGCGAGGGGCTGTGGGCCGACCCGAACGTCTACAAGAAACCTATCGCCGCCTGCGCCGGCCAGCTCGGCAATGCCGAGCCGAAGGGCGCCTGCGCCGACCTCGTCGCCAGGAGCGACAAAGCTCGCGAGCAATGGCGCCACGAGCGCTTGCTGAAGGCGTTCGAAGCCGGACGCTGAACCTTACCTCCCCTGCGAAGCGGGGGAGGGGGACCATCGGCCGAAGAGCCGATGGTGGAGGGGGCGAGCCTCAAGCTCGGAGGAACGATCTGCGGACGCAAGCTCGGTGGATGGGGCTCGCCCCCTCCACCGCGCGCTCTTCGCTGCGCTCGGCGAGCGGTTCCCCTCCCCCGTGAACGGGGGAGGCAAGGGCTTCAGGCCTCGAACGTCATGTACACGAACCGCGCCACGAACAACGCGGCCAGCGCGAACAGCAGCCAGTCGGCGCGGGTGACCCGCCGCGTCGCGAGCTTCAGCACTGCAAACGCGATCACCCCGAACGCCAGGCCGTTGGCGATCGAGAAGGTCAGCGGGATGGTGATCAGGGTCAGGAACGCCGGGATCGCCACCACCGGATCGTCCCAGTCCACCTCGGCCAGCGGGCCCATCATCATGCCGCCCACCAGGATCAGCGCCGGCGCCGTCGCGGCGGTCGGGATCACCTGCGCCCAGGGGGCGATGAACAGCATCAGGAGGAAGAGGACGCCGGTGACCACTGCCGTCAGGCCGGTGCGCCCGCCCGCCTGCACGCCCGAGGCGCTCTCGATGTAGCTGACCACGGTCGAGGTGCCGGCCAACGAGCCCACGACGGTGGCGCCAGCGTCGGCGAACAGCACGCGGTTCAGGCGCGGGATCGTGCCGTCCGGCTGGACGAGGCCGGCCTTCTTGGTCACCGCGACCAGGGTGCCGACGTTGTCGAACAGGTCGACGAACAGGAAGACGAACAGGATCTCCAGCAGCGTGCGCGCCCCGCCCCCGCCGATGTTGAGCGCCGCGGGAATGTCGAGCTGCAGCGCCGCGCCGGTCATCTGGTCCACGCTGTAGGGCTGCAGGTCCAGCTTCGCGAGGTGGAACAGCCAGCCCAGGATCGCGGTCGCCACGATGCCGATGAAGATCGCGCCGCGCACCTTCAGGACTATCAGGACGGACAAGATCGCCAGGCCCAACAGCGCCAGCAGCACCTGCGGCGCGTGGATGTTCCCCAGCGCCACGGTGGTCGCCGGGTTGCCGACGACCAGCCCGGCGTTCTTCAGTCCGATGAAGGCGATGAACAGGCCGATGCCGGCCGCGATCGCCGAGAACAGCGCCCGCGGAATGGCGCTGACGATCAACTGCCGCACCCCCGCCACGGTCAGGACGAAGAACAGCACGCCCGAGATGAAGACCAGGCCTAGCGCCGTCTGCCAGGGAACGTGCATCGCGCCGACCACCGTGAAGGCGAAGTAGGCGTTCAGGCCCATGCCGGGGGCCAGCGCGATCGGGTAGTTGGCGAGGAAGCCCATCAGCAGGCACCCGACGCCGGCCGCCAGGCAGGTGGCCGCCGCCACGCCCGCCAGCGGCATGCCGGTCGTCGAGAGGATCGAGGGATTGACCAGCACGATGTAGGCCATGGTCAGGAAGGTGGTCGCCCCCGCCAGCACCTCGGTCTGCACGCTGGTCCTGCGCTCGCGGAGTTTGAAGGTGCGTTCGAGGAAGCTCATGGGGCGTCCTGCGGGATCGTGTTGGCGTACTTGCCCCAGCCGGTGACCAGGGCTTTCACCACCGGCGCGCCGACGCGGTAGGCGGCCTCGAAGCCGGCCTCCGACCCGCCCTTGGCGAAGGCCACCGGCAGCGGCTGGCCCGCGCCGGGGCGGGAGTAGTTGCTGGCCGTGCGCAGCACCAGCACGCGGCGCGCGTCGACCCGGCCCTCTTTCCCGAACAGCGTCAGCGTGTCGAGCACCGCCTGGTCCTCGCCATCGGTCATGACCAGGGCGCTCCGGCCGCCGGTCCACACCTTCACCCAGTCGCGCGCCCACCGGGTTCGCCGCTCGCCGTGCCAGAAGCGCACCGACCCCAGCGCGGCGCCGATCTGCACCTTCGGTGGCGCGAGCGCGGCCGGTTCCTCGGCGTAGGCCGCCCGGACGGCCGCGAGGTCCGCGTTGTCGCCCAGCGCCACGTCCTTGGTCAGCCTGTAGGCCCAGCGGGTCAGGCCCGGATCCAGCTTCCAGACCATGCCGGAGAAGTCGTCGGCCCGGCCCGTCTTGCCTGGGCGGTCGGCGCCGAAGGCATACAGCCCCCACGGCCAGTCCGCCGGCAGCTCGCGGTCGTCCAACTCAAACAACGGGTCGCCGTCCACGATGTAGTCCGACCACGCGGCGCTGCCGATCGAGCCGGTCCGCGGGTCGACCCCGGCGATCCCGGCCATCAGCCAGTAGGTCTTCGAGAAATCGAAGCGCGGGTCCGAGAGCAGGGCGGCCATCGACGTCCGCGCCCGGCCGAACTCGCCCATCACCACGCCCATGACGCCGTCCTTCGACAGGCGCACCGGATGGACGATGCCGCGCACCGTCATGGCCTCAGTCAGCGGCAGGCGCTCGTTCCAGAGCTGGAACTCGCCGGGCCGGTCGCCGCTGTCGGCGCCGATCTCGAAGGCGGTCAGCACCACCACCTTGACCGGAATGGGCGCGGCCAGCGCGAGGCCAGGCACGAGCAGGGCCGCCAGCAGCACGATCAGACGAAGCATGCAGACCCCCAGCCAAGCCCGGCCATAGTCGGCCGGTCCCGCGCCGCGCCGCAAGCCCTCAGGCGGCTGTTCGCCGGTGCGCGAGGCGGCCTGCCAGGTAAGTGCGCTCCACCGCCCGGTCGTCGGCCAGGACCGACAGGATGAACAGGGTCTCGGCCAGGGTCTTTGCCGCCGCCGTGCGCCGGGCCAGCAGGGGCGTGGCGGCCAGGTCGAGGACCACGAAGTCGGCTTCCTTGCCCGGCCCCAGGTTGCCGACCTTGTCGTCGATGTGCAGCGCCTTCGCGCCCGCCAGGGTGGCCAGGTAGAGGGCGTGGCGCGGGTCCAGGCTGTCGCCGCGCAGCTGGCCCACCTTGTAGGCCTCGCCCATCATCTGGGTCATCGAGAAGCTGCCGCCGCCGCCGACGTCGGTGGCGAGCGCCGTGTTCACCCCGCAGCCGCAGGCCTGCTTCAGGCCGAACAGCCCGCTGCCCAGCAGCAGGTTCGACGAGGGGCAGAAGGCGACCGACGCGCCGGCGCTGGCCATCCGGCGCAGCGCGTCCTCGCTGGAATGGACGCAGTGGGCGAACACCGAGCGCGGCCCCAGCAGCCCGAAGCGGTCGTAGACGTCCAGGTAGTCGCGGGCGTCCGGGAACAGCCGCGCCACCTCGGCGATCTCGTCGGGGTTCTCCGACATGTGGGTGTGCATCAGCACGCCGGGGTGCGCCGCCACCAGCTCTCCGGCCATGGCGAGCTGCGCGTCCGACGAGGTCACCGCGAAGCGCGGCGTCACCGCATAGCCCAGCCGCCCACGGCCGCGCCAGGCGCGGATCAGGGCCTCGGTGTCGGCGCGGCCGGTCTCGACGGTGTCGGTCAGGCCCTCCGGCGCGTTCCGGTCCATCAGCACCTTGCCGGCGACCAGCCGCATGTCCCGGGCCAGCGCCGCCTCGAACAGCGCCTCCACCGAGCCTTTGTGCACCGTGCAGAACACCAGCGCGCTGGTCGTGCCGTTGGCGAGCAGCTGATCCAGGAAGACCGCGGCGATGGCGTCGGCGTGGGCGCGGTCGGCAAACGCCTGCTCCGCCGGGAAGGTGTGGGTGTGCAGCCAGTCCATCAGCTGCGCGCCCCACGCCGCCATCACGTCCACCTGCGGATAATGGATGTGGGCGTCGACGAAGCCCGGGACGATCAGCCGCCCCGGCAGCTCGGTGATCTCGGCGTCCAGGCCCGGAGCGAGGTCGGCATAGGCGCCGAAGGCCGCGACGTGGCCGTCCTCCACCACCAGCAGGCCGTCGGGATGGTGGACGCAGGCCTCGGGGTCGCGGGACGGATCGTCCAGGGTGTGCGCGAGCTGGGCGCGGTAGGCCTGCCGACTCATGCGTTCACGGCGATCCAGTCGGCCGGGGCCAGCTCCACCTCGTCCAGGTTCTCGCCGGGCCCCTCGCGGTCGACCACCAGGAAGTCGCTCTCGGCCTCCAGGGCCAGCAGGAAGTGGTGCCAGGTCCCCTTGGCGTAGTTCACGCCCTGATGCGCGGCGGCGCGGAACACGCGCACCTTGGCGGCGTCGAAGTCGCCCGCCGGCGCCACGGCGACCAGATAGGGCCGGCCCTGGAGCGGCATGAACGCCTGGCTGCCGTCCGGGTGGCGCTCGAAGACCTTCAGCACCAGCGGCGCCAGCGGCTTGGAGCGGAACAGGCTGATGATCGCCCGCCCGTCGCCGACGCTGACGTCGGTCAGCGCGTTGAACCGCGTCGTCCAGCCGTAGTTGATCGGCACTGCCTCGGCCCGGTCCGACGCCTCGATCACGTCGCCGAACGGGGCGAACGCGTCGGCGGTGAGGGGTTCCGCAACCAACTCGCGCATCACTTGAACCGCTCATCCCGGCGAATGCCGGGACCCAGATCGAAAGTCGCTGGTGGCTGGCTGGAAAAGCGCAGCGCTGATCGAACGAACCTCAGAGCCATTCCATCTGGGTCCCGGCATTCGCCGGGATGAGCGGAGTGGGGGTGTGTCATCGATCGACCTTCGCCCCCGCCTTGATCCAGGCGCCGAGGCTCGCGCGCTCCGCCTCGGTCATCCCCGTCTCGTTGCCCTGCGGCATCGACGTCGTCGCCACGGCGCGGGCGTAGATCCTGTCGACGTGCTTCTCCAGCCCCTCGGCGGTGTCGAACATCGCCCCGTTCGGCGCGGTCGGGATGCCCCGGTGCGTCGGATGAGCCGCGTGGCACATGATGCAGTGCCGGTCGACGATGGCGCGGACTTCGGCATAGGTCGGGACCACCGCGGCCTGCGGCGGCTGCGGCCGCGCGGTGTAGTTCAGAACCGCGACGGTGACGAAGGCCAGCGCGCCATAGACCAGGAACTGCGGCTGGCTCTTGCCGGCGTTCTTCAGGTTGAAGAAGTGGCGGATCGTCCAGCCGGCGACGCCCAGGCCCGCCAGCCACAGCCAGTTCAGCGGCGCGGCGAAGATCATCGGGTAGTGGTTGCTGATCATGATGAACAGCACCGGCAGGGTCATGTAGTTGTTGTGGACGCTGCGCTGCTTGGCCTGCTTGCCCAGCGACGGGTCCGGCGTCTCCCCGGCCAGGACCTGCGCCACCACGCGCCGCTGGTTCGGGATGATGATCATGAAGACGTTGGCGGCCATCACCGTGCCGATGATCGCGCCCACGTGCATGAAGCCGCCGAGATCGGAGAAGATGCGGGTCAAGCCGTAGCCGGCGGCCGTGAGAAGAGCGAACCAGACGACGCTGAAAAGCTTCAGGTTCTGGCCTATGGGTGAGCGGCAGAGGCCGTCGTAGACCGCCCAGCCGGCGACCAGCGAGCCCAGCCCGATGGCGATGGCCTGCCAGGGCGCCAGGTCCAGCTTGGCCTTGTCGATCAGGTTGAGGTCGGCGCCGACGTAGAAGACCAACGCCAGCAGCAGGAAGCCCGAGATCCAGGTGGTGTAGGCCTCCCATTTGAACCAGTGCAGCTCGTCGGGCATCTCGCCAGGCGCGACCATGAACTTGATCTGCCGGTAGAAGCCGCCGGAATGCACGCTCCACAGCTCGCCCGCCACCCCCTCGCGCCGCTCCACGCCGGGTTTAAGATGGCTGTCCAACCACATGAAATAGAACGATGAACCGATCCACGCGATCCCGGCCACTAGGTGCAGCCAGCGGATCGCCAGGTTCGCCCAGGCCTCCAGCTCGGCGATCACGCGGCCCCGCTCTCTTGCGCCGCGTCCTCGGTGAGCTGCAGCAGCTGTGCCGCCAGCGACACGGCGATCACCGCCGGTTCCTTGCCCTTCAGCTCTGCGATGCCGATCGGGCAGGTGAGGCGCGCCAGGTCGGCCTCGGTCAGCCCGTCGTCCAGCAGCCGGCGGTCGAAGCGGGCGCGCTTGGTGCGCGACCCGATGAGGCCCAGGTAGCCGAACTCGCCGCGCCGCAGCGCCGCCCGCGTCAGCCGGTAATCCAGGTCGTGGCTGTGGGTGAAGATCGCGAACAGGGTGTCGGCGGGCGCCGCCTCGACGGCCTCCTCCAGCTCATCTTCGGTCAGGATCACGGCGCGCGTGCCGCTGGCCTCCGGCCGCAGGTCCTCGCGGCTGGCCAGCCAGTCCAGGTGGAACGGCAGCGGCGCGAAGGCGCGCGCCACCGCCTGGCCCACGTGGCCGGCGCCGAAGATCACCAGGCGGGGCAGGGTCGGGCGGATGGTTTCGGACAAGCAGCGGACCTCCGGGATCGGCGTGCGCGGGCCGTCCGAACCATGGGGTCCTGGCCCGCCGACCAGCCGGCGCATGGCGCCCGCTTCGAACTTCGCGGTCAAGGCGAACGGCGTCCGGGCGGCGGCGGCGGGCTCCAGCCAGTCCAGGCTGTCGGCGTCGACCCGCTCCACCAGCAGCCGCACATGGCCGCCGCAGCACTGACCCAGCAGCGGCCCCAGCGGATAGTCCTGCAGGGCGTGGCGCCGCGCGGCCTGGCCCAGCAGCCTGCGCGCCTGGTCAAGCCCCTGTCGCTCCAGCGACCCGCCGCCGATCGTGCCGCTGAACCGGTCCGGCCACACCAGCATCCGCGCGCCCAGCTCCCGCGGCGTCGAGCCCTGGGCCCCGACGACGGTGACCATCGCCAGCACCTCGTTGCGCTGGACGGCCTCCAGCGCCTCGCGGATCCACGCGGTCATCGCGCCCACCCCTCGCTCGTCATCCCCCGGCTTGTCCGGGGGACCCATCGTGCAGCCGCGCTGCGGCCGGCCCCACGCCAACTGACGCCTGCCTTCATCCGACGCACCCGCTGACATGGGTCCCCCGGACGAGCCGGGGGATGACGAGCTGAGAGAGGGGAGGGCTCACCCATCCGCCCGCCTCCGCACATCGCTCACGGCGGCCAGGATCCGTTCCGGCGTCGCCGGCGCGTCCAGGTTCGGCATCACCTTGTGCCCGCCCACCGCCGCCACGGCGTCGGTCAGCGCCGAGAACACCGAGATGGCCAGCATCAGCGGCGGTTCGCCGACGGCCTTGGAGCGGCCCACGGTGGCCTCGCGGTTCTCGCCGGGCGCCCAGATGGCCATGTTGAACACGTCCGGCCGGTCGCCCGCGGTGGGGATCTTGTAGGTCGACGGTGCGTGGGTGGTCAGCCGCCCCGCGGCGTCGAACACCAGCTCCTCGGTGGTCAGCCAGCCCATGCCCTGGATGAAGCCGCCCTCGATCTGGCCCAGGTCGATGGCCGGGTTCAGCGAGCGGCCGACGTCGTGGAGGATGTCCACGCGCAGGACGCGGCTCTCGCCGGTCAGCGTGTCGATCACCACCTCGGAGCAGGCGGCGCCATAGGCGTAGTAGTAGAACGGCCGGCCGGTATGGGTGGCGCGGTCGTAGTGGATGTCCGGCGTCTTGTAGAACCCCGCCGCCGAGAGCGAGACGCGCGCCAGGTAGGCCTCGTTGACGAACCCCTTGAAGCTCATGGTCCGGTCGCCGAGCTGCACGCCGTCGGGCGTGAACACCGGGGGATGGCCGAAGGCGGCGACGGCGTAGGCGGCCAGCCGGTCCTTGATCTGATTGCAGGCGGCCAGCGCGGCCATGCCGTTGAGGTCGCTGCCGGACGACGCCGCCGTGGCCGAGGTGTTGGGCACCTTGTCGGTGCGCGTGGAGGTGATCTTCACCGCCTTCAGCGGGACCTGGAAGGCGTCGGCGACCACCTGGGCGACCTTGACGTTCAGCCCCTGGCCCATCTCGGTCCCGCCGTGGTTCAGGCTGATCGAGCCGTCGGTGTAGACGTGCACCAGCGCGCCGGCCTGGTTCAGGTGGGTGGTGGTGAACGAGATGCCGAACTTCACCGGCGTCAGCGCGATCCCGCGCTTCAGACAGCCCGGCTCGGCGTTGGCCCGGGCGATGGCGGCGCGGCGGGCGCGATAGCCGCAGGCTTCCGCCAGCTCCATCATGATCGGCAGGGCGACCGCGTCGGTGACGGTCTGGCCGTAGGGCGTCAGGGCGCCGGACACGCCGTAGAGGTTGGCCAGCCGCACATCCAGCGGGTCCTTGCCCAGCTTCAGCGCCACCGCGTCCAGGGCGCGCTCGATCGCCATCATCCCCTGCGGCCCGCCGAAGCCGCGGAAGGCGGTGTTGGAGACCGTGTGGGTGCGGGCGCGGTAGGAGACGATCTCGGCCGCCTGCAGGCAGTAGGCGTTGTCGGCGTGGAACATCGCCCGGTCGTTGATCGCGTGGCTGAGGTCGGCCGAGTGGCCGCACCGCGAGGCGAAGTCGAAGGCGGCGCCCCGCAGCAGGCCGGCTTCGTCGAAGCCGACCTCCCAGCTGATCTCGAAGTCGTGCCGCTTGCCGGTCATGACCATGTCGTCGTCGCGGTCCAGGCGGATCTTGGCCGGCCGGCGGGTCTTGAGCGCGGTGAGCGCCGCCATCGCCGCCCACTGCACCGACTGGGTTTCCTTGCCGCCGAACCCGCCGCCCATCCGCCGGACTTCAACTGTGATGGCGGCGTCCGCGCAGCCGAGCACGCGGGCCAGGACGTGCTGGGTCTCCGTCGGGTGCTGGGTGGAGGTCCAGACGTGGAGGTCCTCGCCCTCGCCGGGGACGGCCAGGGCGACCTGACCCTCGAGGTAGAAATGCTCCTGGCCGCCGACCCTCAAGTGGCCGGAGACGCTGAGCGGCGCGGCGGCGATGGCGGCGCGGGCGTCGCCCAGCCGCATCTCCTGCGTCGCCTCGATCTCGGAGCCGGCGGCGCGGGCGGCCTCGGTCGTCACCAGCGGTTCGAGATCGGCATACTCGACGACAGCGAGGGCGGCGGCGGCGCGGGCCTTCGGCAGGCTCTCGGCGGCCACGCAGAACAGCGGCTGGCCCATGAAGCGGACCACATCCTCCGCGAACATCGGGTCGTCGCCGGCGAACGGGCTGATGTCGTTCTTGCCGGGAATGTCGGCGGGCGTCAGCACCAGCACCACGCCCGGCGCGGCCCGGACCGCCGCGAGGTCCAGCTTTGTCACCCGGGCGTGCGCGCGGCTCCCCTGCCCGACGAACAGGTGCAACAGCCCCGGCGGCTCCGGAATGTCGTCGATATACAGCGCCTCGCCGGACACATGCCGCGCCGCGCTGTCATGCCCGATCGGCACGCCCACGACCCCCAGGGCCCGCGCCGCCGCGCCGGAGTCAGCCATTCGCCCCTCCCGTCCTTCTCCCCTTGCGGGAGAAGGTGGACGCCGCAGGCGGCCGGATGAGGGGTTGCGCCGAGCCTGGTTGCGTTCGCGCTGCAGCGGCTGAAGCGTTCGCACGACCCCGCATCCGACCCGCTTCGCGGGCCACCTTCTCCCGCAAGGGGAGAAGGGCATGTTGGGTCGCGGTCATGCGGTCACCGCGATGGCATCGCGCACCCGGGTCGCGCCCTCGGCTTCCAGGAACGCCCGGATCAGCAGGTTCTGCGCCGCCTCCAGCCGGTAGGCGGCCGAGGCGCGCATGTCGGTGATGGGGGTGAAGTCGTGGGCGAGGGCGGCGGCCGCCCTCTCGACGGTGGCGCGGGTCCAGGGGCGGCCCGTAAGGGCGGCTTCGCAGGCGGCGGCGCGCTTCGGCGTGGCGGCCATGCCGCCGAAGGCGATGCGGGCGTCGGTGACCTGGCCGTTGGAGACGCCAACGGAGATCCCGGCGCAGACCGCGGAGATGTCCTGGTCGAAGCGTTTGGAGAGCTTGGCGATGCTGAAGACGCGGCCCTTGGGCAGCTTGGGCGCGATCACCGCCTCGACGAATTCACCCGGCCGGCGGTCCTGCTGACCGTAGGCGAGGAAATAGGCCTCCAGCGGTATCTCGCGGCGCGCCTGGCCCTGGCGCAGGACCAGCGTCGCGCCGGCGGCGATCAGGGCCGGGGGCATGTCGCCGATCGGCGAGCCGTTGGCGATGTTGCCGCAGACGGTGCCCAGGTTGCGCACCTGCAGCCCGCCCAGCCGGCGCAGCAGCTCGCCGAACTCCGGATGCAACCCGGCCAGCGCGGCATGGGCGTCGGCGTAGCGGACGCCGGCGCCGATGCGGATCGCGTCGCCCCCATCCTGGCCCACGACGGCGTCGATCGTGCGCAGGTCGGCGGCGTCGTTGAGCGAGATGACGGTGTCGAGGATGCGCTGCTGCTTTGTGACCCACAGGCCCACGTCGGTGCCTCCCGCCAGGATCGTGGCGTCGGGGTTGGCCTGGAACACCGCGGCCAGTTCGTCGGCGCTGCGGGGCGCGAAGAAGCGGCGGCCCTTGTGCGCCAGCGCCAGGCCCTCGGCGGGCTGGATCGCCGCCAGCGCGTCGGCCAGGCCCGACACGGCCGTGACGTCGGGATCGGGCCCCATCGCAGCCCCAGCCGCCAGGATCGGGCCGTAGCCCGTACAGCGGCAGAGGTTGCCGGCCAGCGCGTCCTTCAGGCTGGCTGCGTCGGTCGGGTCGCCGGCGCGCTGGGCGGCGGAAAGGCTCATCACGAACCCGGGCGTGCAGAAGCCGCACTGGCTTCCCTGCGCATCCACCATCGCCTGCTGCACTGGATGCAGCGCGCCCTCCCGCCCCAGGCTCTCGACGGTAAACAGGGCGCGGCCGTCCAGCATCGGCGCGAACAGGATGCAGGCATTGACTGCTCGGAACCGGACCTTCCCATCCTCCAGCTCGGCCAGCGCCACGGTGCAGGCCCCGCAGTCGCCCTCGGCGCAGCCTTCCTTCGTGCCCGTCCGGCGCAGGTGGTAGCGGAGCGTGTTGAGCACGGTCAGCGTCGGGTCGATGTCCGCCAGCTCGCGGACCTCGCCGTCCAGCAGGAAGCGGATGGGCCGCCCCATCTCAGCTGCCCCGGTAGGTGGAGTAGCCATAAGGGCTGACCAGCAGCGGCACGTGATAGTGGCTCGCGACGTCCGCCACGCCGAACTCGATCGCCACCACGTCCAGGAACGCCGGATCGGGCAGGGCCACGCCGAAGTCGCGGAAGTATTCGCCGATGTCGAACTCCAGCCGATAGCGCCCGGCCGTCAGCGTCTCCCCGTCCAGCAGCGGACGGTCGACCCGGCCGTCCACGTTGGTGATCGCTGAGGCCACCGTCTCGCCGTCGCGCAGCAGGCGCAGGCTCACTCCCGCGGCCGGGCGGCCGTGCATGGTGTCGAGGACGTGGGTGGTGAGGCCGCTCATCTGGGTTCCGTCACTGCGGCCGCCCAGAATCCGCGCTTGGGCGGACAATTGCAACCATGGGCCAGGATTGCGACGGTGGGCGCCCAACAGAGCCTGCTAAGCGGTCAAACATGCCCGACGCCTATCCCCGCGACCTGATCGGCTACGGAAAGGACCCGCCGCACGCCGACTGGCCCGGCGGGGCGCGGATCGCGATCCAGCTGGTGCTGAACTACGAGGAGGGCGGGGAGAATTCCGTCCTGCACGGCGATGCGGCGTCCGAGACCTTCCTCTCCGACATGATCAACCCGGCGCCGGTGATGGGCGCGCGGCACATGAGCATGGAGCAGATCTACGAGTACGGCAGCCGCGCAGGGGTGTGGCGGCTGCTGCGCCTGTTCGAGCGCCACGGCGTGCCGGTGACGGTGTTCGGGGTGGCGATGGCGCTGGAGCGCAACCCGGCGGTGGTCGAGGCGATGCTCGAGGCCGGCCACGAGATCGCCAGTCACGGCTGGCGCTGGATCAACTACCAGGACGTGCCGGAGCGGGTGGAGCGCGAGCACCTGATGCGGGCGGTCGAGATCCATCGCCGGCTGACCGGCGAGCACCCCGCCGGCTGGTATACCGGCCGCACCAGCCCCAACACGCGGCGGCTGGTCGCCGAGGCGGGCGGCTTCCTCTACGACGCCGACGACTATTCCGACGATCTTCCCTTCTGGGTCCAGGTGGGGCGGCATCAACAGCTGATCGTGCCCTACACCCTGGAGGCCAACGACATGCGCTTCTCCGGCACGGGGCTGAACACCGGGGAGCAGTTCTTCAGCTACCTGAAGGACGCCTTCGACGTGCTGTACGCCGAGGGCGGGGAGCGTCCCAAGATGATGAGTGTCGGCCTGCACTGCCGCGTCGCCGGGCGGCCGGGGAAGATGGCCGGGCTGGAGCGGTTCCTGCGCTACGCCCTGGACCACAAGGACGTCTGGTTCGCCCGGCGGGTGGAGATCGCCAGGCACTGGCGCGCGAGGCATCCCAATGGCCGGTGAACCCTTCCGCACGGTCTACGTCGCGTTCGAGACCCGCGCGGACCCGCCGGTGACGGTGGCGGGGCAGCTGCGCGTGCCGCTGAGCGAGCCGGGCGTGGCGCCGCCGCGCGTCCCGGCGGTCGTGGTGTGCCACGGGTCGGACGGCGTCGACGGCCGCGGCGCCTTCCACATCGCAGCCCTGAACGCGGCCGGGATCGCGACCCTGGAGGTCGACATGTGGGCCGGGCGGACCACGGTGCGCGGGGCGGCCGGGCGGCCGTCGTCGGTGCCGCAGACCCTGCCCGACGCCTTCGCCGCCCTGGCCTTCCTGGCGACGCAGCCGGAGGTCGATCCGGACCGCATCGGCATCGCCGGGTTCTCGTGGGGCGGCGTGGTCAGCCTGCTCTCGGCGACGAAGGCCAACGCCGCGGCGCACGGCCAGGCGGGGACCGCGTTCAAGGCGCACGCCGCCTTCTACCCGGCGCTCTGGAGCTACAACCGGGCGCCGGGCCACGACTTCGCCAACTTGACCGGCGCGCCGGTGCTGGTGCAGGCGGGCGGCGCCGACGCCTATGACGATCCGGAGGTGTGCGCCGGCTTCCTGGCGTCGCTGGCGCCGGCGGACCGGGCGCATGTGAGCCTGGTGGTGCACGACGGCGCCACCCACGCCTTCGACCGCGAGCTGCCGGCCAAGACCATCAACGACCCCTATGCCCACAAGGGCAAGGGCGGGCCGGTGCTGTTCGAGTTCAACCCGAAGGCGGCCGAGGCGGCGCGGGCGAACCTGGTGGCGTTCTTCCAGAAGGCCTTCGCGTGAGCCGGCCCAGTTCCCTGTCGCGCGAAGAGTTCCTGGCCCGCTTCGGCCCGGTCTACGAAGCCTCACCCTGGGTCGCCGAGGCGGTGTGGCCCGACCCGCCGGACGACTTGCCCGGGCTGGCCGCCGTCATGGCCGCCGTCGTCGACGCCGCGCCGCGCGAGCTGCAGCTGGCGCTCATCCGCGCGCACCCCGAGCTGGCCAGCCGCGCGAAGATGGCCGACGCCTCGGTCAAGGAGCAGGCCGGCGCGGGCCTGGACCAGTGCAGCCCCGCCGAGTTCGAGGCCTTCCAGCGGCTGAATGCCGCCTACAACGCCCGCTTCGGCTTCCCTTTCATCTTCGCCGTGAAGGGCGCGACGCGGGCGGATATACTGGCCGCCTTCGAGGCGCGGCTGGCCAACGATCCGGCGACCGAATTCGCCACCGCCATCGCCCAGATCCACCGGATCGCCGGCTTCCGCCTCGCCGACCTGCTGTAGAGTTTCCTGATGGACGCTTTCGACGACCTGCGCCGCCAGTATGTGGACCTCGCCCAGCCGCGCCTGGGGAGCGAGGTGGTCTACGCCACCGACGACTTCTTCGCCGACAAGGCCCGGCTGATCGACCCCGCGCCGCCGGTGTTCATCCCCGGCAAGTACGACGACAACGGCAAGTGGATGGACGGTTGGGAGAGCCGCCGCAAGCGGGTGGAAGGCCACGACTGGTGCGTGATCCGCTTGGGCGTGGCGGGTGTGGTCGCCGGCTTCGAGATCGACACCAGCCACTTCACCGGCAACTACCCGCCGGGCGCCGAGATCGAGGTCTGCGCGTCCGACGAAGCCAATCCGGAAAGCGGCTGGGTGAAGGTGACGCCGCGCCTGGACCTGAAGGGCGACGACCGCGTCTACGTACCCGTCGAGCACGCCACGCCGATCACACATGTGCGTTTGCACATATTTCCGGATGGCGGCGTGGCCCGCCTGCGGGTCTGGGGCAAGGTCGATCCTCTCTGGTCAAAAGTGGCTGGCGGCCAGGTGATCGATCTGCTGGCCGTGGAGTGGGGCGGCCGCGGCATCATCGCCAACGACGAGCACTATGGCGCGGTGGGCAACCTGACGGCGCCCGGCCGCGGCGTGAACATGGGCGACGGCTGGGAGACGCGGCGCCGGCGCGAGCCCGGCCACGACTGGGCGGTGCTGGCCCTGGGCGCCTTTGGCAAGGTCGAGGAAGTCGTCGTCGATACGGCCCACTTCAAGGGCAACTACCCCGACCGCTGCTCGATCCAGGCCTCCGCCCGGGCGCACGGGACACCGGCCGAGATCGCCGTCCAGGCGGAGACCTGGCCGGTGCTGCTACCGCAGGTGAAGCTGAGCGCCGACACGGTCCACACCTTCCGCGATGAGCTGGCGGCGATGGGGCCGGTCCGGTTCGTGCGGCTGAACATCTACCCCGACGGCGGGGTCAGCCGCCTGCGGATCATGGGAACCGTCGTGCGCTGATGCGGGCGGGCCCGGACAGGCGGCGGTTCATCGCCCTGACCGCGGCCGGCCTTGCGGGGGCGGCGCCGGCTCGGGCCGCCCCGCCGGCCGCATATGTCTTCTATGCCTGCCAGGCCGGACAGGAAGCTCTCGACGAAGGCTTCGGCGGCGGCAATCCGTTCGCGCGCGCCTTCATCGACTTGCTCGCGATGCCGGCCCTGCCGCTCGCCGAGGCGCCGGGCCGGATGCGCGACATGACCGCGGCCCTGAGCGACGGCTTCCAGGCGGCCGAGACGCCCGCCGGCATTCAGCCCGCGGACTACCGGCTCGCCGACCCTGGAACGGGCAGGCGCCGGGTCGCGCTGGTGATGATCGAGTCGCTCTACGGCGCGCCGGGCGTTCCGGTGCTGCCAGGCGCCGCCCGCGACGGCCTGCGCGTCGCGGAGGCTCTGCGCGCCGCGGGCTTCGCTACAGCGTACGAGGCAGACCTCGACCGTCCCGCGATGCTGCAGGTCCTGGCGGACTTCGCGGTGCGGTCACGCAACGCCGAGGCGGCCGTGATCTACTCGACGGGCCATGGTGTGCAGAGCGGCGGCGCTGTGCGCCTGTTGGCGACGGACTACGTCACGGGCCGCGGCGAGGCCAGGCTGGGCGAGCGGAGCGTGGCGGTGCCGGAGCTGGCCGATGCGGCGCGAGCCCGAACGATCAACCTGGTGTTCTGGGCCGGTTGCCGCAGTCCGTTCACGTACTGACGGGCGCCGTGGTCTAGCCGTTGATGT
This sequence comes from uncultured Phenylobacterium sp., assembly GCA_966096115.1. Taxonomy (GTDB): domain Bacteria; phylum Pseudomonadota; class Alphaproteobacteria; order Caulobacterales; family Caulobacteraceae; genus Phenylobacterium. Next base: position 46,781 of record CBHTUE010000004.1, on the reverse strand, counting down.
TGAAGGAGAACCGCCGCGCGACGCGGGCGACCTTCAGGATGTCGCTCGCCTTGAGGTCGCGGGCGCGCATCTCAAGCACCGCCTCCATCGCGACGCGCAGGCCGGGCGAGGCGTCGTAGGCTTCGGCGATCGGCAGGCCCGGACTGCCTGCGTTCCGGAAGTGCTGGTCGAGACTGTCCTGCGGGTCCAGCGCCTTGAGGCCGGTGAACATCTTGTCCGCCACCTCCACCGGTTGGCCGGTCTCGACGGCGACCATGAAGGCGATGATCGGATAGGCCGGGTGCGAGTCGCGATCGTCGCCCAGGATCGACACGCCCTCCGAGCTCAACCGGCTGCGCACGAGACGGTAGACGTTCAGGAGGCGCTTCACGCCGCGCGGCGTGCTGGCGGCGACGGCCGCGATGGCTGGGGAGGCGAGGAATCCGATCTCGTCGACCGTCAGTTGGATCGTCGCCAGGCTGCGTCGGGTCGCCTGGACGGCGTCCTCAGCATCCGCCTCTTCCTGCTCGCTCTCCGCCGCGTCAGGGGGACCGTCGATGCCGCCCTTGTCCGGCGGCGTGCCCACGGAGTCACCGGCCGGCGCCGCGAGGCTGATGTCGGGCGGCGAGGTCTCCGCGTCCGGCGCGGGCGCAGCCCTGCGGGGCGGCCCGGCCAAGTCCCGGAGGTAGCGGCCGAAACTGCCGCCGTCAGGATCGTCCGCCGCCAGAGGTGCGAGCCAGAAGGCGACCTGGAAGATCTTCTCGAGATAGGCCGCGGCCAGGCCCGTCCGTTCGTCCTGATCCATGCCGCGGGCTTCGCGCGGCGCCAGCGCCCGGGCGAGCGCGCCCTGTACGCGGGTGACGTCGACACCCACCACGACCACGAACAGCTCGAAGGCCAGCAACAGGTGGATCGCCTGCAGGACGTTGTAGACCTGCTCGTCGGTGCAGCGGTCCAGGTCGTCGATGTAGAGGACGACCCGGTCGGGCGCCGTGCGCTCCGCCGGCTTCGCCAGCCGCTCCTCGCGGGCGATATCGTCGACCGTCTGGAACAGCCGCCGCGTGCGGCCGATCAGGCCGATCTCGGCGGCCAGGGCCTTGGTGTCCGGATCGTCCTCCAGCACATAGCGCAGCAGGCGCGGCGGGTTGGGCTTGCCGTCCGGGGCCACGTAGCGGGAGAGCTGCTGGGAGGCCTGGATCGCGGCGGCCTGGAGCGCGTCGGCTTCGGTGGTCGCCTCGCGCAGCGCCACCTCGGACTGCAGCAGGTCCTTCAGCGCCTTCTCGTCGGCATCGCCCACCTGCTTGGCGATGTCGGCGCTGCGCTTGACGATGCTGCGAACGAGCTTGAAGGCGGGGCTGGCGGTGACGGCGGCGGCGATCGCGCCCAGCGCACCGATCGCCCCGAGAGCGACCTGCAGGCCGTTCCAGGCGTCCAGCGGGTGTTCGACGAGCAGCCAGCCGAGCGCCAGGACCGCCCCGGCCACGGCGAGCAACAGCACCGCGGTCAGCGCCAGCCGCGCCTGCGACTTGGCCAGCACCTTCCAGATCGCCGTGAGCTGGCCCCAGAGCGAGCGGGTGCTGGACGCGGCGACAACGATCGCGTCGATGGCCTTGCCGGTATCCTCGCCGCTGACCGCGAGGCCCAGGGCCGTCAGGTTGCCCTTCTGCGCCTCGTAGGCCTTGCCCAGGGCGTCCAGGGCGGCCTGGCCCAGGGTCGCGCCGGGCGCGGCCTTGGCCGCCTTGGCGGCGACGTCGCGCGCCTGCTGCGCCTTCAGCACTTCCTTGCCGCCGGTGGCGGCGGCTTCCCGGCGGGCCTCGACCTCGGCGTTCAGCGAATGGACGTGCCGGTTCACCCGCTCGACCAGCCCGGCGTGCCGCGCGCCGCTGGCCCGGTCCCAGCCGCCGGCGCGCAGCTGGTCGAAGAACTCGGACGTCAGGCTGGCCCAGAGGTTGGCGTCGACGAACTGCCAGGCGTTGAACCGGATCTGCACCACGCGCTCGACGAACCGCGCGGCCGGCGCGCCGGTGTCCGCGTCGGCGATCTCGCCCTGGCCCTCGGTGATCTTGCGGACGGCGGCGTCCAGGCGGTTCATGAAGGTGGACTTGCCGGAACCCCACCCGCCGAAGACCGCGATGGCCAGGGGCGCGGCGTCTTCCAGGCACATCAGCCGCGCCAGCGCCTCGGCGTCCGCCGCGGTGCGCAAGGGGTCGGTGGGGCTGGGCGGTACGCTGTCGCGGCTGAAGCCGGTGACGCCGTCCTCAGGCGGAGGCGGGGCGGCGCCCGGATCAGGCGTCGGCGTGTCCGGGGTTTCGCCGTCGCCCGGCGGCGGTAGGCCGAGGGCCTGGCGCCACAACTCGGCGGTCTCGCCGGGCGCCGGCTGGCCCATGATCCGTTCGGCCAGCTCGGCCTTCAGCGCCTGCATCTGGTCCGGCGGCAAGGTTACACTGAACGTGCGGGCGATCTCGGCGGCGATGTAGTCGCCCTGGAGCATGGCGGTGAACAGGTGCCGCGCCTCGAACTCGGAGGGCCGGTTGGTCTCCACGGCGATCTTCTGCGCGCTCTGCAGGAGGGCTCGGACCGACCGCGACAGGGTTACCTTGAATCCGCCGGCGAAGGTCCGGAACACCAGGTCCGGCTCGGTCATCTGCTCCGGCGCCAGGGCGACGGCGATCTGATCCCCACCCACCCGCTGGGTCAGCCAGTTGGCGAACCAGGACGCGGTGTTGCCGAAGTTGATCGACTGGCGGTCCTGCTGCCCCGCGGCCAGGAACCCGAGGAACAGGGCGTGCGTGTCGAAGACGAGCTCGCTCGCCTTCTGATCCACCACGATGAAGCGGACGCCGCGCTCGATCGCCGTGGTCAGGGCCGGCGAGCGGTTGTTGACGAGGCCGAAGTCCCGGGCGACCGCCGCGGCGATCTCACCCCATCTCGGACCCTCCGGCGCCGTCGCCATGCCTCATCCCCCACAACCGCAGGCCACACTGCACGCACGCGGGAGACGCGGCAATCGGGGGGCCGCGCCCGCTGGGCCGGCCCCCTCCGCGAGGGTGCTAGGCGGCCTCGGCCAGGGGCAGGATCAGGTCCTGGGCCATGCGGCGCTGGACGTCGGGCAGGGGCGCGGCGCGGCGTGCGTGCAGGTCCATGTGCACGGCGGTGATCGCCAGGGTGGCGCAGAGTTCGCGGGTCTCGGTGTTGCGCATCTCGTGGTGGATCCGCACCACGCGGTCGCGCACTTCCAGGATCCGGGAGTGAATCTCCAGGCCGTCGCCGGGCAGAAGCTCGCGCTTGAAGGTGGTGATCTGCTCGACTGCGGCCAGGCTGCAGTTGGCCTCGCGGATACTGCTGCCGCCCAGGCCGATCTGGCCGAGCAGCACCCAGCTCGCCTCGTCGAACTTGCCCGCGTACCACATGTTGTTCATGTGCCCGAGGTGATCGCAGCGCCACGGAAAGACGGCGCCGCGATAGGTCAGGAGGGGGCGCATTTCAGGTTATTCCGTTCTCGTCGTCGCCTCCGTTCAATTCAATACGGAAACGTATCGTGAGCGTGATCGGCGTGATATCTGAGGCGGCATGACGGGGGTCGAGGGTTCGCAGGACTGGGTGGAGGCCGGCTTCGACGCCCTGGCCGAGGGCGGCATCGACCGCGTGCGCATCGAGATGTTGGCCCAGGCGCTGGGGGTGACCAAGGGCGGCTTCTACCGCCGCTTCCGCGACCGGCCCGCGCTGCTGGCGGCCATGCTTGAGACCTGGACGCAAGGGCGGCTAGCCGCCATCCGCCAACAGACCGCGTTGGACGGTCAGAGCCCGCGCGACCGTCTGCACGCCATCATCCGCCTGTTCGCCTCGCGGCCCAACGCGCGCGGCATGGCCATCGAACTGGCCGTCCGGCAGTGGGCGCAGGCCGACGGCGAGGCGGCGGCGGCGGTGGCCCAGGTCGACGCCGTCCGTCTGAAACGCGTGGCGGACCTCTACGCGGCGCTCGGCGTCGCCGGTGACGACGCCGAGGCGCGGGCCCTGATGTTCTACGCCTTCATCTTCGGCCAGACGCTCCTGTTCCCCCAGGTCTCGCCGGCGCAGCGCGAAGCGATGTTCACGGCCTGCGCCGATGCGCTCGTCAACGTGCCGACGCTGCTCTAGGCGGCGAGCGCGGCCGGCAGCCCGCCAGCCCGCGCCAGGAAGCCGATCACGTCGTCCACGCCTTGCAGTCGGGTGAGGTCGGTGAAGACGTAAGGACGCTCGCCCCGGGCCTTGGCGGCGTCGGCGTCCATCACCGCCAGGTCGGCGCCCACGTGCGGGGCCAGGTCGGTCTTGTTGATGATCAAGAGGTCCGAGCGGGTGATGGCGGGGCCGCCCTTGCGCGGGATCTTCTCGCCCTGGCAGACGCTGACGACATAGAGGGTGAGGTCAGCCAGGTCGGGGCTGAAGGTGGCCGCCAGGTTGTCGCCGCCGCTTTCGATGAAGATCACGTCCAGGTCGGGGAATCGCCGGTTCAGGTCGGCGATGGCCGCGAGGTTCAGGCTGGCGTCCTCGCGGATCGCGGTGTGCGGGCAGCCGCCGGTCTCCACGCCCACGATGCGGTCGGCGGGCAGCGCCTGCAGCCGGTTGAGGATCAGGGCGTCCTCCTGCGTGTAGATGTCATTGGTGACGACGGCGATCGACCAGCGCTCGCGCATGGCCTTGCACAGCTTCTCCACCAAGGTGGTCTTGCCCGATCCGACCGGGCCGCCGATGCCGACGCGCAACGGGCCGTTCTTGCTGAGTGGGCTGGTCATGAGATGAACAGTCGCCCTTCCAGCGTTTCATGCCGCATGGCGGCGATGTCGGAGACGACGGCGCCGGAGCCGAGGTCGTCGAGGGTCGAAGCGCCGGCCCGGGCCGCGGTGCGCAGGATCACCGCCTCCAGGCCGGCAATCACCGCGACGGCGTCGGATTGGCCAAGCGGAATGGCGCGGACCGCCACGCTGGTCAGGTTGGCGGCGAAGGCGTGCAGCCAGGCGGTCAGGGCGGGCTCGAGCGGGATACCCGCCGCGCCGGCCGCCGCGCCCACGGCGACAGGGTAGGGGGCGCGGATGATCGGCGGCGGCTGCCATGCGGCCACGGCGGTCAGGAAGGCCTCGCCCTGCGCCATGGTCTCGCGGCGGCGTTCCAGAGAGGGGCTGAGCGCCTCGCCCAGCTCGGCGATCTCGTCGAGCGCGGCGTGGTCCTCGGCGGTCACCGCCGTCCAGGCGGCGCGGGCCAGGACGGCGTCGGTCCAGCCGGAGCCGTGTTCCAGCAGGGCGGCGATCCAGTGGGTGAGCGACCGTGCGTCGGTGACCGCGCCTTCGCGGATCGCGGTCTCGAGGCCGTGGGAGTAGCCGAACGCGCCGACCGGAAAGGCCGGCGAGAGCCAGGTCAGCAGGCGCAGCAGGCGGGCTTCAGTGGGCATGGTCAGAACCGTGGTCGTGATAGGCGCCGCCCTCGGGGTCGAACGCAGCCTCGATCTCGCGCACGTGGGCGCCCTGGTGTTGAAGCATGTGGGCGATGACATGATCGCGACGGATCAGGATGCGGTCGGCGAACACCTGCGCGGCCAGGTGCCGGTTGCCGATGTGCCAGGACAGCCGGATGAGCTCGGCCGGCGTAAGGGCGGTGATCTCCAGCAGCGGCTCCGGCTTGGCCACCACCTGCACCACGCCGCCGCCCGGGATCGCCAGGCCGTCGCCGTCCTTCAGGTGCGTCGCCTCAGCCAGGTCCAGCAGGTATTCCGCGCCCGACGCGCCGGTCAGCACGATGCGGCGGCGGTGGCGGCCGTCGTAGTCCAGCGTGACGCTGTCGGCGGCCGCGCCCTCCCAGGCCCCGGCGGGCAGGATGTCGGTGATGGTGGTCAAAACAGGAAATACCTCTGCGCCATCGGCAGCACGTCGGCGGGCTCGCAGGTGAGGATCTCGCCGTCGGCGCGGACTTCGTAGGTCTCGGGATCGACCTCGATCACCGGCGTGGCGGCGTTGTGGATCATCGAGGCCTTGGAGAGGCCGCCGCGGGTGTTCGCCACTGCGATCATCTCCTTCTGGGTCCCGAGGACGGCGAGCAAGCCCCGTTCGATCGCCAGTCCTGAGGTGAATACCACCGACGAGCGGGTCAGCGCGCGGCCGTAGGCGCCGAACATCGGGCGGTAGTGCACCGGCTGCGGGGTCGGGATCGAGGCGTTCGGATCGCCCATGGGCGCGGCGGCGATGCTGCCGCCCAGGATCACCAGGTCGGGCTTCACGCCGAAGAAGGCCGGGCTCCACAGCACCAGGTCGGCGCGCTTGCCCGGCTCCACCGAGCCGATGTGGGCGCTCATGCCGTGGGCGATGGCAGGGTTGATAGTGTACTTGGCGATGTAGCGTTTGACCCGGTTGTTGTCGGCGAGGCCGTCGCCAGGCGCCGAGCCGCGCTGCTGCTTCATCTTGTCGGCGGTCTGCCAGGTGCGGATCGCCACCTCGCCGACCCGGCCCATGGCCTGGCTGTCGGAGGAGATGATCGAGAGGGCGCCCAGGTCGTGCAGGATGTCCTCGGCGGCGATGGTTTCCTTTCGGATCCGGCTCTCGGCGAAGGCCAGGTCCTCCGGGATCGACGGGTCCAGGTGGTGGCAGACCATCAGCATGTCGAGATGCTCGGCCAGGGTGTTGCGGGTGTAGGGCCGCGTCGGGTTGGTCGACGACGGGATGACGTTGGCCAACCCGGCCACCTTCAGGATGTCCGGCGCGTGCCCGCCGCCGGCTCCCTCGGTGTGGAAGGCGTGGATCGTACGGCCCTTGAAGGCGGCGATGGTGTCCTCGACGAAGCCGCTCTCGTTGAGCGTGTCGGTGTGGATCATGCACTGGACGTCGAGGTCGTCGCAGACGCTCAGGCAGGTATCGATGGTGGCCGGCGTCGTGCCCCAGTCCTCGTGCAGCTTGAGCGCGCAGGCGCCGGCGGCCACCTGTTCGATCAGGGCCTCGGGCAGGGCGGCGTTGCCCTTGCCGGAGAAGCCCAGGTTCATCGGGAAAGCCTCGGCGGCCTCGATCATTCGCTGCAGGTGCCAGGCGCCCGGCGTGCAGGTGGTGGCGTTGGTGCCGGTGGCCGGGCCCGTGCCGCCGCCCAGCATGGTGGTCATGCCGGCCATCAACGCCTCTTCGATCTGCTGCGGGCAGATGAAGTGGATGTGGGCGTCCATGCCGCCGGCCGTGAGGATCTTGCCCTCGCCGGCGATGATCTCGGTCCCCGGCCCGATGACGATGGTGACGCCGGGCTGGGTGTCCGGGTTGCCGGCCTTGCCGATCGCCAGGATGCGGCCGTCCCGCAGGCCCACGTCGGCCTTCACGATCCCCCAGTGGTCGACGATCAGGGCGTTGGTGATGACGGTGTCGGCGGCGCCGGACGCGCGGGTGGCCTGCGATTGCCCCATGCCGTCGCGGATCACTTTGCCGCCGCCGAACTTCACCTCCTCGCCGTAGATGGTGGAGTCCTGCTCCACCTCGACCAGCAGGCTGGTGTCGGCCAGACGCACGCGGTCGCCGACGGTGGGGCCGAACATGTCGGCGTAGGCGGCGGCGCTGATCCTGGCGGCCATCAGAGCTTGCCCATCACATCCTGCCGGAAGCCGTAGACGGTGCGGCTTCCGCGGAGTGGGACGAGGGTGACCTCGCGCTCCTGGCCCGGCTCGAAGCGCACGGCGGTCCCGGCGGCGATGTCGAGGCGCTGGCCGCGGGCGGCGGCGCGGTCGAAGCGCAGCGCCGGGTTGGTCTCGGCGAAGTGGTAGTGGCTGCCAACCTGGATCGGCCGGTCGCCGGTGTTGGCGATGCGCAGGGTCATGGTCGGCTGACCGGCGTTGAGCTCGATCTCGCCGTCGGCGGGGATGACCTCGCCGGGGATCACTTGCGCGCCGTCGCCAGCACCCAGGCCCAGCCGCCGGTGACCAGGGCCACCACCAGGCCGGCGAAGGCCAACTGGTGGTCGGGCTGGCTTGCCAAGTGGCTGGCCGCCTGGGCCAGGGCCATGTGTGTGTGGTCGCCTTCGTGGGCGAGGGCGGGCGTGGCGCCGAGCGCCAGAACCACGGCGGACAGGAACGGGCGGCGCATCTGCATCTCCTTCAACGGATCGGGTGGTGGACGGTGACCAGCTTGGTGCCGTCGGGAAAGGTGGCTTCGACCTGGACGTCGTGGATCATCTCGGCGATGCCGGACATGACCTGGTCGCGGGTGATGACGTGGGCGCCGGCCTCCATCAGCTCGGAGACGGCGCGGCCGTCGCGTGCGCCCTCGACGACGAAGTCGGTGATCAGGGCGATGGCCTCCGGATGGTTCAGCTTCACGCCGCGGGCCAGCCGCTTGCGCGCGACCTCGGCGGCCATGGCGACCAGCAGCTTGTCCTTCTCGCGGGGCGTCAGGTTCATTCAGGTCCTCCAGACGCGGGGCAGGGGCGCGCCGGCGCGCAGGATCTCGATCGCCGGGAGCAGCGCCTGGCGCAGCGCGAAGCCGTCCGGGGCGGTGACGCGGGCGAACAGCTTGCCGTCGAAAGTGCTGGCGCCGCCCAGACCGCCCAGCGCCGCGCGCAGCGGCGCGAGGAACCGCTCGGCGTCGTCGGCGATGAGGAGCAGCGAGGCGAACGCCCTAGCGCCGGCCAGGATCGGCGCCTTGGCCACGACCTCGGCGATCGCCCCGTCCAGCCGCAGGTCGTCGGCGAACACCAGCCGGCCTTCGCGGCGGATGCGCCACCGGTCGTGCAGGGTGCCGGTGCGTACGGTCTCGGCCATGGCGGTGCGGCCCAGCACCACCGCCTCGACGGCCAGCAGCGTCGCGCTCTCCGCGAGATCCGCCTCCAGCCGCCGCGAGAGCGCTCCGCCGTCGAACAGGATGGTCTCCTGTGGCAGCCAGTCCAGCCGCGCGCCCTCGCCCACGCTCAGCGTCGCGCGCTGCTCGGCCACGCCGTCGCGGGCGCGGTAGATCTTCTCGCAGGCCTGGGTCGAGACGGTCAGGCGCGCGCCTTCCGCGCCGTCGACAGCCCATGCCATCCGGTCGCCGCCGGTCAGACCGCCGGAGGAATTGATCAGCACCGCCTCCAGGCCCTCGGCGCGGGCGTCGCGGGGCAGGCGGATCTTGCCGCAGCCATCCTGGAAGAGCCGCGCCAGCCGGGTGACGCCCGCTTCGCGGCGCACGGCGATCCGGCCGCTGCCACGAGCGCGCTGCAGGACGGGCAGTTCGGGAAGGGACGCGGGACCTTGGATCACGCTCTCACCCTGGGGTGGTCGCCATCGCTGTCCACTGAACCCCGCCGGACGAAACCTCGTCAATCACCGGCGCCCATTTTCCAGGCGCCGCGAAAGAGCCGCGGTGCCCCGGCGGGTGACGTCGGGCGCTCGCCGGGCTAACTGGCGCAGATGGCGCGCAAGCAAGTCGACGAGTTCGAGATCGAGATCGGGGGCGAATTCTACGTCTGGCGACTTCAGCGCCGGCCGCATTGGTCCAGCGATCCCGCGCAGCGGCGCGGCATGGGGATCGCCGTGCGTCACAGCCACGGGCAGCGCGAGGCCGTGCTGGAGTTCCCGCCGGGTCCGCAGCCCAGGTTCGGCGCGCCGCAGCTGAGGGCCACGCAGGTCCCTGTGGCCCTGGTGGCGAACGCCATCTCGTCGGCCATCGCGGCCGGATGGGAGCCGCACTCGCGCGGCAAGACGGTGACCATCGCGGTCGACGCCAACGGCGACTGACCCGCGGACCGGCTCCCGTCAGCGGGACGGCGGTGAGCCGCCGGTGTGCGCATAGGTCTTGTTGGTGATCTGCCAGCGGCCGCCGATGCGGGCGACCGAGAAGTAGTCGACGAAATCGCAGCCCATGTAGTCGGTCTCCACCAGCACCGCGACGCCGGCGTCGCCGGCCAGGTCGATGGTGCGGATGTCGGCCTTGTAGTTCGGCCCGGCCAGCCCGGGCTGGCGCTCGACCATGGTGAAGAAGTCGGTGATCGGGATGTAGGTCTCCATCGGCCCGATGTGCCCCATCATCCGCGCGTCGGGATGGAACGCCTGCTTCAGCTTGGCGACGTCGCCGTTCGACCCTTCGATATAGAGCTGGATCACGGCGCGAACCGCTTCTAGGTCGCTGAGGTGGCTTTGCATGTTGTGTCCTCCCGAATGGTGGAGCCTTCGGCCGGGCCGTCCCGCCTATTTCCCGTCGACGGTGAAAGCGAGCAGCACATTGTAGCCGACGCCGGTGTCGCCGTAGTTGGACGCGCCGTCCCACCCTGAGGTCACGAACACCGCGCCGCCGGCGATGGTGGGGCCGTTGCCGTCCAGGCCGCCGCCGGGTTGGGCGGCCACGCCATTGGTGGTGGCATAGGTCTGGGCGACCGTGTCGAACCGCCAGATCACCTTGCCGCTGGCGGCGTCATAGGCGCGGAACCAGCCGTCGGTGGCGCCGGCGAAGACCACGCCGGGCATGGACGCGGGTGCGCCGGAGTTGGCGGCGATGCAGGCCTTCAGCGGGCTGGCGGCGGCGTAGGCGCAGGGGTCCTTCGGCGTGGGCACGCTCCACAGGACCTTGCCGGTGGCCGGATCCAGGGCGCTGAGGCCGGGCTTGGCGGGGCCGATCTTGTACTCCGGATAGAACGTCCCGGTCTTCCGCGCCTCGACGGCCACCAGCGGGAAGATGTCGGAGACGGTGGCGTAGAGCCGCTTCGTGTCGGCCCCCATGCCCCACTCGATGCCGCCCAGAGCGCTGCCGGCCCCGACCCGGGTCTTCCAGAGCACCTTGCCGGTGTCGGGATCCAGTCCGTAGGCGATGCCGGATTTCTGGCCCGCCAGCAGCACCTGCTTGCCGCCGGCGAGGGTGAACAGGATGGGCGAGGCGCCGAAGTCGTAGTCGGGGCCGGCGTCCTTGGGGCAGTTGGCGGCGTGCGCCCCCTCGGAGAAGCAGCTGATCACCCAGTTGTCGCCAGCGCTGACCTGGCGGTTCCAGCGCCGCTTGCCGGTCTTCATGTCGTACGCCTGGATGGCGTCGGACCCGGGCGTCTCGGTCTCGGTGTAGGAGTCGCCGGTGGCCACGTAGACGAGGCCCCGCTTCAGGTCGACGGTCGGCTGCGACCACACCGCCGCGCCCGCCGGGCCGGTCATCTGCACCCCGGCGGAGTTCTTGCGGATCGGCCGAAGCGGCTCGGAGATCGTGAACGACTTCCACTGGGTCTTGCCGGTGGCCAGGTCGAGGGCGACCAGAGAGCCGCGGAACGAGCAGCACGGGTAGTTGGGCGCGCTGCTGGCGCCTTCCTCCAGCGAGGTGATCGGCACGAACACCTGGTTGCCTGCCACGATCGGCGCGCCGGTGATGCCGGCCGAGCGATGCGCCTCCAGCACGGCGCTGGCCCAGATGAGCTTGCCGGTCGCCGCGTCGAAGGCCTTCACCACCCGGTCGCGCTGGCCGATGATCACCGCCCAGCCGCTGGGCGAGGCCGGGGTGCGCGCCAGCACCGGGGTCGGCCGCGAGGCCACGCCCTCGGCCCGCCAATGGACGCAGCCCGTCCCCGTATCGAGGGCGTAGAGGCGCCCGGACCCGGTGATCCACAGCCAGTCGCCGACCACCACGGGCTGGCTGTTCGCGTGGCTTATCGAGAACGCCCACTTCACCTTAAGCCGTGGCACGTCCGCGGCGGCGATGCCGGGGTTGGCCTGGTAGCGCGGGTTGGCGGGCGGTCCGCCCGCGCCCAGCCAGTCCGAGCGGCCGGCCGTGATCTTCGGGCTGTTGGTGCAGGGGGTGTCCCGGGTGGAGACCGTCAGGGCGCGGCCCTGGCCCCCGCCGCCGCCCGAGGTCAGGAAGTCGGCGATGGCGGCGTGGTCGTCGGGCGTCAGGCCCAGCGCCATGGCCTGCATGGCGCCGTTGGTCATCGCGGCGACGATCTCGGTCTTGGGCCGGAAGCGCAGCTGCTCGCGGCCCGGCGCACGGCCCTGGGCCGGCTCGTGGCAGCTCTTGCAGCGGGTGTTGTACAGCGTCTCGCCGCTGGGCGCGGCGGCGGCGTCCTGCGGCGCGAGCAGGCCGGCTGCGAGCGCGAGCGCGGCAAGCCACGCGGCCGCGACGCCGCGCGCAGTTCCAAAACGCTTCATCCGCCCCGTCCCCCGCCCTTTTCGGCAACCGTGTTACGCGCCGAGCCGCCGGTCAACGCCCGCCGTTCAGGGATTCTTGCCATCTCAAGGCTCTAGGATCATGCTCCTCGCTCAAAGGCCCTGCGCCGGCGAGCCCGCGCGGGGCCTTTTCGACTCTGGAGTTCAACGCCCCATGTCCGGCAACAGGACATCCCACATCCGCCTCACCTCCCACCCGGGCGGCGGCTCGACCAATCGTTTCCCGATCACCTGGGACGCTCCCACCGCGCGCGAGCGCGGCCCGGTCGTGGCCACGGCCAACGCCGGGACCGACCGCAACGCCATCGGCGCCCACGGCGGCGCCTATTCCGTCTATCGCGCGCTCGCGGTCGCCTCCGGCGCCATGGACCCCATGGTCCGCCCCGAGCTGGTGAACACCCATCCGGTGGTGCCGGTGGGCCCGCATCCGCAGTGGAGCGAGCCCGGCAAGATCGTCTCGCTCGATCCCTGGGGCGCCCGGATCGCCGAGGACTTCGCCGCCGAGATCGCCGAGGGCGTGGATATCCGCCCGACCATCGCGGTCACCAAGGCGCGCATCACCCTGCCGGAGATCGCCGACGCCATCCGCGCAGGGCGGTTGAAGCCGGACGGCAAGGTGCTGCATGAGACCGGCGACGTGGCGGTGACCAAGGCCGCGGTCGACCCTGTCTGGCACCTGCCCGGCGTCGCCGCCCGCTTCGGCGTCGAGGAGCAGCAGCTGCGCCGCGTGCTCTTCGAGCAGACCGGCGGGATGTACCCGGAGCTGGTGACCCGGCCGGATCTGCAGGTGTTCCTGCCGCCGATCGGCGGGATCACCCTCTACATCTTCGGCGACGCGACCAAGCTGGGCGATCGGCGCGTGCCGCTGACCTGCCGCGTCCACGACGAGTGCAACGGCTCCGACGTGTTCGGTTCCGACATCTGCACCTGCCGGCCCTATCTCACGCACGGGATCGAGGAGGCGACGCGCTCGGCCCAACAGGGCGGGACGGGGCTCATCGCCTACAATCGCAAGGAAGGCCGCGCCCTGGGCGAGGTGACCAAGTTCCTGGTCTACAATGCCAGGAAGCGCCAGCCGGGCGGCGATCAGGCGGCGACCTACTTCGAGCGCACCGAATGCGTGGCCGGGGTGCAGGACGCCCGCTTCCAGCAGCTGATGCCCGACATCATCCACTGGCTGGGCATCCGCCGGATCGACCGGTTCGTCTCGATGTCCAACATGAAGTACGACGCCCTGGTCGGCGGCGGCATCGAGATCGGCGAGCGGGTGCCGATCCCGGACGAACTGGTGCCCGATGACGCCAGCGTGGAGATGGAGGCCAAGAAGGCCGCCGGCTACTTCACCCCGGAGGGCGCGCCGAGCGAAGAGGACCTCAAGTCGGTCGTGGGCCGCGACCTCAAGGAATTCTAGTTGTCGGATGCTGATGAGAGGGCGGCGCGCAAGCTGCTGACCGCTGCGGCGGTTCGTGAGCGGGCGCATGAGCTGCTGGCGATCTGCCAGGCCGACGGGCTGGCGGAGTGGCGGCTGGACCTGTCGCGCCTGGACGCCGTCGCCGACCTCACGGCGCAGGTGGTGCGGGAGAACTACCCGACGCTGAAGGTGCCGTTCCACGCCCGCTGGCGGCACTTCATGGCCAATGGCCGGGACCTTTGGGCCGAGGCGAAGAAGCCCGGCGTCAAGCCGGCCCTGGGGCGTACGGCCTTCGACCTGGTGATCCCCTCGGTGCTGCTGGACGCCGGCGCCGGCCCGGCCTGGCGCTACCACGACGCCGAGACTGGCGCGGTCCTCGGCCGCTCGGAAGGCCTGGGTGTCGCCTCGTTGCGCCTGTTCCAGTCGGGGGCGCTGTCCGGCGAACCCGACGACCCCCTGCGCGCGGACGCCCTGCACCGCGTGGACGCCGACATGATCCGCGAGGCGTTCCAGGTTCGCGCCGACAACCCGCTGGTGGGCGTGGAGGGGAGGGCCGAACTGCTCAACCAGCTGGGCCGCGCGGTCGGCGAGCCGTCCGCCCTGTTCGACATCATGAGCAAGCACGCCGTGAAGGGCCGCCTGCCGGCGCCGGTGATCCTCGAGGTGCTGTTGCAGGCCCTGGGGCCGATCTGGCCGGGCCGCCTCAGCCTGGGCGGGATCCCGCTGGGCGACTGTTGGACCCATCCGGCGGTCGACGGCTACGTGCCGCTGCACAAGCTCAGCCAGTGGATGGCCTACTCGCTGATCGAACCGCTGCAGTGGGGCGGGATCGAGGTCACCGACATCGATGGGCTGACAGGCCTGGCCGAATATCGCAACGGCGGCCTGTTCGTGGACATGGGCGTGCTGGTGCTGAAGAACCTGGCCGACGCCGCCCGGGCGCACCCGGTGGACGGCCCGCTGGTCGTGGGCTGGCGGGCGATGACCGTGGCCCTGCTGGACAAGCTGGCGCCGCTGGTGCGCGAGCGGCTGGGCGTGACGGCCAAGGCCTTCCCGCTGGCCCGCGTGCTGGAGGGCGGTTCCTGGGCCGCCGGTCGCCGGATCGCCGCGGAGAAGCGGCCGGACCTGTCGCCGCCCATCGCCGTCATCTCGGACGGAACGGTTTTCTAGAGGGATATCGGATGGCCAAGGCTGCCAAGGGCGTCACCGTCGTCGATCACCCGCTGGTGCAGCACAAGCTGACCCTGATGCGGAAGAAGGACACCTCCACCAAGAGCTTCCGTCAGCTCCTGAAGGAGATCGGCGCGCTGCTCTGCTACGAGGTCACCCGTGACCTGCCGCTGGAGCTGATCGAGATCGAGACGCCGCTGCAGTCGATGCAGGCGCCGCAGCTGGTGGGCAAGAAACTGGTGTTCGCCGCCATCCTGCGCTCGGGCATGGGTATGCTGGAGGGGATGCTGGAGCTGGCGCCCGCGGCGCGCGTGGCGCACATCGGCCTCTACCGCGACCCGGCGACGCTCAATTGCGTGGAGTACTACTTCAAGGCGCCCGCCGACATCGCCCAGCGCACGGTGGTGGTGATCGACCCGATGCTGGCCACCGGCAACACCGCCATCGCCGCCGTCGACCGGCTGAAGGAGACCGGCGTCACCCAGATCCGCCTGGCCTGCCTGCTGTGCTCGCCGGAGGGGATCTCGAAGTTCCAGGGCCACCATCCGGGCGTGCCGATCTGGACCGCGGCGATCGATGAGCGGCTGAACGACCACGGCTATATCCTGCCCGGCCTGGGCGACGCCGGCGACCGGATGTACGGCACGAAGTGAACGTGCCGTGATTTCGGGCGTCGGGGCATGATCCTGCCGCGATCCTGGGCGGAACGCGGCAAAGTCCGGTCGCCGACCGACCCGCGATTGCCGAAGATGACGGTGGCGTCAGAGTGGCGAGGCCCTCTTGGGCGTTCTCCTTCCTCGACTCCGGGCCGCGCAGTCTCTGCGCGGCCCTTTCTCTTTCACCCGCCTCAGAGGATCGCGGCGATCTCGGCGTCGGTGAGGCCCGCAGCCTCCAGCACTTCGCGGGTGTGCTGGCCCAGGAAGGGCGCCTGGCGGCCGACCGGCGGCGCGCCCTCCGGGAACCGCACGGGGGTGGCCGGGGCGCGGAAGGTGCCGCCCAGGCCGTCCTCCAGTTCCACGAAGCAGCCCGCGAGTTCGGCGCGCTCAGAGGCGGCATGCTCAGCCAGCGTGCCCAGCGGGCCCCAGGCCACGTCCAGCTCGTTCAGCCGCTGGCCGATCTCCTCCAGCGTGAACTGCGCGAAGCCCTCGTCGCAGATCCGGCGCGCCTCGCGGACAACGTCGATGTCCAGCATCGGCAGCTCGAAGCGCGGGTCGGCCACCACCTCCGGTCGGTCGATGGCGATCATCACATTGGTGAAGCAGTTCACGTTCTTGGGCACGATCACCAGGTGGCGGTCGTCCTTGGTGCGGAAGAAGCCCGAGATCGCCACCGGCCGGTCGTTGCGCGGGCCATTGGTCTGCACCTCGCCGTAGTAGAGCTGCAGCGCCAGGTCCCAGCTGATCGCATAGCTGCCGGCGCGCAGCAGGCTGGTTTCCACCAGCCGGCCCTTGCCCGTGGAGTGCCGCTCATGCAGCGCCGCCAGGATGCCGGCGACGGTGGTGATGGCGGTCACGTGGTCGCCGAACCCGGGCCGCGAGGCGAACGGGTCCTGGTCGGTCGGGATCATGGCGCGGGCCACGCCGCTGCGGGCCCAGAAGGCGGTGATATCGAACCCGCCTTCGTTGGCGTAGGGGCCGGTCAGGCCGAACCCCGTGACGGCGGCGTAGATCAGCTTCGGGAAGTCGCCCTTCAGGCTGTCGTAGTCGAGGCCGATCTTCTTGAGCGATCCGGGGCGCGTGTTGGTGACGAAGATATCGGCGTCCTTCAGCAGCGCCTTCAGCGCGGCGCGGCCCTCCGGCTTGGTGGTGTCCAGCACCACGCCCTTCTTGCCGCGGTTCTCGTTGGCGAAGATCGGGCTCTGGCCGTCAGCGGGGTTGGCGAAGAACGCCCGAGTTACGTCGCCGATCGGGCTCTCGACCTTGATCACCTCGGCGCCCCAGTCGGCCAGCACCGCCGCGCAGCTGGGGCCCGCCACCCAGGTGGACATCTCCACCACCTTCAAGCCCTGCAGCAGCATCGCGACCTCCACCTGATGTCCCGACTGGTACCGGGCGCGGGCGAGGCGGACAACGCCTCCGCGTTAAGGTCCTGTCATGTTTCCGTTGCGGCATGGAGCCGAGTGGCGAATTTGGCTAGAACGCCGAAATGGGAATGAGGGTGGACGATGGCGTGATGGCCGAGAGCCGGGCCGAGCGGCGCGCGCCGACGCGCCGCTTCGAGGCCAAGCGCGGCGCCATCGTCCGTTCGGCGGTCGAGGAGCTGAACCGCAACGGCGTGCGCGGCATGACGCTGGGCGACGTGGCCGCGCGGCTCGGCCTCGTGCCGACCGGGGTCATCTACTACTTCAAGAACAAGGAGGAGCTGGCCGCCGCCGCCTTCCTGAAGGGGCTAGAAGCCTATGAGGCGCTGATCGCCGCGTCGGCCGGCGGGGCGACCGACCAGGTGCGGATCGGCGCTTTCCTGCTGGCCTACTTCGAGCACGCCCGGCAGGTGGATGTGGGCGAGGCCGACCCCCTGCCGGTGTTCAACGACGTCCGCGCGCTCAACTGCGCGCCGGTCAACACGGCCTATGTGGCGATGTTCCGGGCTTTCCGCGACCTCCTGGCCGGCAAGGAGGCGTTGCCCAGGCTGCACCGCAACGCCCGCGCGCACCTGTTGCTGTCCGAGGTGTTCTGGATCGGCGCCTGGCTGGACCAGGTGGAGGCGGCCGACTATCCGCGCACGGCCGAGCGGATGACGGCGCTGCTCAACACCGGCATCATCGGGGCGGGGCACGCCTGGCGCCGGCCGCGGCCGCTGGACCTGACGCACAGCGATGATCCCACCGCGGCGGCCTCGTCCGAGCAGTTCCTGCGCGCGGCCACCCAGCTGATCAACGAGGAAGGCTATCACGGCGCCTCGGTCGAGCGGATCTCGGCCAAGCTGAACGTCTCGAAGGGCGCCTTTTACCACCACAACGAGACCAAGGATGAGCTGGTGCTGGCCTGCTTCCAGCGCACGTTCGAGATCATGTGGCGGGCGATCCACGCGGCCGAGCGGGCCGGCGGGTCGGGCCTCGAGGTGCTGGCGGCCACCGTCGCGGCCCTGATCGAGCACCAGGTGCGGGGCGATGCGCCGCTGCTGCGGACCTCGGCCCTGACAACGGTGCCGGAGGCGATCCGGGTCGAGCTGATCCAGCGGTTCGACCGCATCTCCTACCGCTTCGCCTCGATCCTCTGCGACGGCATCGCCGACGGCTCGATCGCGCCGGTGGAGGTGAACATCGCCGCCCAGGTGATCACCGCGGCGATCAACGCCGCGTCCGAGCTGCACTACTTCGCGCCCGGCATGGAGCCGGCCGCTGTGGTCGACCTCTATGTGCGGCCGCTGTTCGAGGGCTTGGCCTCGCCGGCGGCCAGCTAGGCCGTACCTCTCGCTCAAAATCGGCGATTGACCGCTTGGTCAGCCTCCCGCACCGTGCCTTCAAGAGACGGCCGGGGGGCCGCGCAGGGAGGTAGATCGTTGCCAGCCGACATCGCGGCGCGCGTCGGGGCGCGCCGGCTCAGCGTTCCCACCAGCCTGTTCTACGGCTTCGGCTCGGTCGCCTTCGGGGTGAAGGACAACGGCTTCTCCTATTTCCTGGCGTTCTTCTACGCCCAGGTCATCGGGTTGCCGGCGCAGACGGTCGGGTTCGCCATCATGCTAGCCCTGGTGATCGATGCGTTCATCGATCCGATCGTCGGGCAGCTTTCCGACAACACGCGTTCCAAGTGGGGCCGCCGGCATCCGTGGATGTACGCCGCCGCGCTGCCCGTCTCGGTGTCCTACCTGCTGATCTGGAACCCGCCAACCGGATGGAGCCAGGGCGCGCAGGTGACCTACCTGGTGGCCGTGGCGGTGCTGATCCGCAGCTTCATCAGCTGCTATGAAATCCCCTCGGCGGCGCTGGCGGCCGAGCTGACCACCGAATACGACGAGCGCACCCGGCTGCTCAGCTATCGCTACCTGTTCGGCTGGATCGGCGGGCTGGCCATGTATGGCCTGGCCCTGTTCGTCTTCCTGACACCGACGGCGAAGTATGCGGTCGGCCAGCTCAACCCGGCCGGCTACTCGCACTATGGCATGGCCGCCGCGGCGCTGATGGCCGTCGCCATCCTTGTCACCTCGATCGGGACGCACAGGCAGATCCCCTTCCTGCGCGACCCGCCGCAGCGGCGCGTCACCCTGGGCCGGCTGGCCGGCGAGATGTTCGGCGCCATGGCCAATCGCAACTTCCTGATGATCCTGGTCTCGGCCTTCTTCCTCTACGCCGGGATCGGGCTGGGCTTTGCGATCAACCTCTACTTCTCGACCTACTTCTGGGAGTTCAGCGCGCTGGAGATCGGGCTGTTCTCCTTCGCCAGCCTGACCGCGGCGATCCTGGCGTTCGCCATTGCCCCGCGGCTGGCGCAACGCTTCGAGAAGCGCACGGTGGCCATGCTGCTGGTGCCGATGGGGCTCCTGTTCGCCATCGGCCCGATCACGCTTCGGCTGATGGGCCTGTTCCCGTCCAACGACTCCCCGCTGATCTTCGGAACGATCTTCGCCACCACCATCCTGTCCGTGGGGTTCGGGATCATCGGCAACATCCTATTCTCGTCGATGATCGCCGACGTGGTCGAGGATTCCGAACTCAAGACCGGGCGGCGGCAGGAGGGCGTGTTCTTCGCCGCCATCGCCTTCGCGTCCAAGTCGACGACGGGCTTCGGCATTCTCGCGTCGGGCCTGATCATCGGGGCCATCCACTTCCCCGCCAAGGCCAAGCCGGGTTCCGTCGATCCCGAGATCCTGCGCCACCTGGGGACGATCTACGTGCCGACCCAGATCGTGCTGTACGGGACCGCCACCCTGCTGCTGCTGGGCTACGGCATCACCCGGGCCAGCCACCACGACACCCTGCGCAAGCTGGCCGCCGCGGCCGACCTGGTCGCCGAGGGTGAGCCGGTTTCGACGCGCTAGATCGAGAGCCCCGGATCGCCTTCCAGCACCGTCTGCTTGAGCTTCGGCGCGCCGTCGGCGGGCCACAGCGCCGCCTCGTGGCGGACGCGGTAGCGCAGCGGGCCACCATCCTCGCCGGCCCGCTCCAGCGGCCGCGGGATGCAGACGAAGTCGCAGGTGAAGCGATCGGCGCTCACGGTCACCAGCGCATAGCCGTGGCCGCCCATGTCGACGAAATCGAGATGCGGCGAGAGCTGCGGGTTCGACAGGGCGCGGGCGCGGGCCAGATCGCGGTGGGCCGCATAGTCCAGGCAGGATCGCACGCCGTGGCGCATCAGCATGTTGACCGTCGGCTCCGGCTTGGCGCCCGGCCGATCGGCCAGGAACAGCGGCCGCAGCGGGTGCGCCTTCGGGAAGTTGTACTCGGAACCCTCGGCCATGCCCGGTGCGGATAGCGACCCGGTGACGAACGCCACGCCCACCGGCTCGAAGGCCCGGGGCGGCAGGGCCTTGGCCGCGCGGCCCGCCCAGAAGGAGTGGCGGTCGCCCGACACCGCGGCGAAGCCGGTGATCTTCTCGGCGCGGATGAAGTCGTAGATCTCGCCCCGCTCCACATAGGCCGCGCCATGGTCGCCGCCGCCGAAGCCGGCGTAGCCGGGGCTGGGCCAGGGCTTGCCGAGGCCCGGCGGCAGGTTCTGCGGATCGGCGCGCCAGTCGAGGATCCCGGCGGTGGCGCCCCACACCTTCCAGGTGGCCTTCGACGCCTTCAGTTGCTTCAGGAACCAGGCCTTCTGCGGCGCGCCCAGGATGGTCTGCGGCGGGGCGTCCTTCATGAAATTGGGGATGGTCGCGTCGCCGAACGCGATGGTGGCCGGGGGTTTGCCGCCGTTGGCCGTGCGCCCGGCGTCCAGGACGATCTGGTCCTCCTCGGGGAAGAGGTTGGGGAAGTCTCGGTTGTCCAGCGGGTCGGTTTCCTTGCGCCCGGTCGGCTCTTCGGAGCGGTAGCTGTGCAGGTCGGTCAGGATCAGGTCCAGGTGGCGGCCGAACCGTAGAGACCGGTAGGCGGTCATCGAGGCGATGGCCGCGACACTGTCCGGCTCGGTGGTGAAGCCGTGGGCGTCGAAGTGCTTGTCGAGGCCGTCCTTCACCTTCGGCGCGTCGAAGGCGTTGAGACCGGCGCCCGGCTTGGTCACCCGCGACGGCTGGAACTCGTACCAGGCCTGGTTGGCGGCGACGCGCAGGGTCTGGCCGGGCTCGGTGGGGCCGGTGTATTGCACCTGGCTCTGCCAGCCCTTCCAGCTGAACTCGTGGTTGTCGCCCATGGCCACGAACGGCCAATGCGCGCGAGCGTCCTGCAGGTCCGGGTCGGTGAGGTAGGCGGCGTAGACGGCGCGGTAGTCGTCCAGCGTCGTGGGCACGTGGAAGTCGGCGATCTTGCGGCCGTTGGCGTAGCGGACGATGTCGCGCAGGCGGCGGTCGTACATGCCCTTGGGCCGGTCCTCCGGGTACCAGACCAGCTCGTAGATGAAGTCGCCCAGGTGCAGCACGAAGTTCAACTGCTGGTCGGCCGGCGCCGCGCGGTCCTCGAACAGCATCCGGCGGTAGGCGTTCTGGGCGCCCTGGTTGACGTTCTGGCACGAGACGAAGGTGAAGCGGACGGGCCGCGGGTCGTCGGCGGCCGGCGCGGTGATCGTGCGCCCCACGCGGCTGCCCGCGCCCTGAGAGTCGGTGAAGCGGTACCAGTAGACGGTGGCCGGCTTCAGCCCGCCGGCCAGGACGCGGGTGGTCCAGCCCATGGCGGCCCTGGCCTCGGTCTTCGTCGTGGCGACGACGCGCTGGAAGTCCTGGTCCTCGGCGACCTCGAGGGTCAGCGCCGCCGCGTCGCCCTGGCTGGGATAGCGGGTCCAGAGGATGACGCTGCTGGGCGCCGGATCGCCGGAGGCGACGCCCTGCGGATAGAGGTCGCGCCGCTCCGTCCAACTCGCCTTCGACGGTTGTGCGCGGGCGGCCCAGGCGCCGGTGAGGCCCAAGGCGGTGGCCGTGGCGAGGAAGCGGCGGCGGTCAGGACGGCTCACGGGCGGCTCCGGAAACCTGCGATGACGAACGGCCTTCACCGATAGCACCGCGCCCGGCGGGACGCGCGGCCCCTGCTACGAACGGATCAACTGTTGCGTCGCGAGCAACCAGTGCAAACATGCAAGCAGTCATGGCCGAATCCCACACCCTGCGCTCCGGTTGCCCGATCAACCTGACGCTCGAGATCCTCGGCGACCGGTGGAGCCTCCTGGTGCTGCGGGACATGATGTTCGGCGATCGCCGACACTTCCGTGAGCTGCTGACGATGTCGGAGGAGGGGATCGCCTCCAACATCCTGGCCGACCGGCTGAAGAAGCTGACCGCCCAGGGGATGATCACCCGCGCCGACGATCCGACCCACAAGCAGAAGGCCATCTACAGCCTGACCGAGCAGGCCATCCAGCTGGTGCCGATCCTGGCCCTGATCGGCGGCTGGGGCACGCGCCACCTGGCCGTCAGCGAGGAGCTGTCGATCCGGGCGAAGCTGCTGGAGGCCGGCGGCCCGGCGATGTGGGACGCCTTCATGGACGAACTGCGCCGCCGCCACCTGGGCGCGCCCGGCGAGGGCCGCTCCGTCCTCGCCGAGCTGCAGGCGGCCTACCTCGAGGTGGTGGCCCGCAACGCGCCTTAGGGCGCCTTCTTGCTCGTGAGCTCACTCTCGATGGTGATCTCGATGTCGTCTCCGACGCCCATCGTGGTGCCCGGCGCCGGCAGGCCGTAGCTGATCCCGAAGTCGGAGCGCCTGATCGTCCCCTTGGCGGAGAAGCCGATACGGGCGCCGAGCGGATCGTAGGCGTTGGGCTTGTAACCGCCGTTGAACGCAGCCTGCAGGGTCACCGGCTTGGTGACCCCGTGGAGCGTCAGGTCGCCAGTGACGTTGGCGGTCTTCGGGCCGGTCACCTCCACCTTGGTGGACTTGAAGGTGATCTGCGGGAAGTGGGCCGTATCCAGGAACTCCTTCTCGATCTGGCTGTCGAAGTCGAGCTTGGCGGGGTCCGGATAGTTGGTCTGCAGCGAGGCCGCGTCGATCGTCGCCGTCACGCTCTGGGCCGCCGGGTTCGCCGGGTCGAAGGCCAACTCACCGCTCACCTTGGTGAAGCGGGCCGTGTAGTGCGACAGGCCCAGGTGGTTGATGCGGAAGTTCACGCTCGTATGGGCGGGATCCATGAAGTAGGCGCCGGCCGCGGCCTCGTTGGGCGCCTGGGCTTCGGTCGGCGCGGCCGCGGCCGCGGGCCTAGCAGGCGTGGAGGCGGTCTTCGGCGCCGGCGAGCATGCGGTCGCGAGCGCTGCGAGGCCGGCGAGCGGGGCGATAAGGGGCAGGACGGGTCGCATCGGGGGCTCCTGGAACGGGTCTGTGCCTGAAAGACGCGGCGAGCGCGCGGTTCCCGACAGGGCCGATGAACATTTGGTGGTCCGGCCTGCCTGCCGATTGACCTAGAGTTAACTCGCCCGCGGCTAGCCTCCTTGGAAAGACAAGGGGAAACGCCGTTGACCGAACAGGTCGCCAGTCCGGGGGGACTGCAGGCGCCTACGGATTCCGGAGCCTCGCGCTTCGCCTTCTTCGCTGCTTCCACCCGCAACTTCCTGCCGCGCATCGTCTCCAGCGTCGCCATGGCGCTGGTGGTCAGCGCCTACGTCGGCTGGATGTGGGCGCTGCCGTGGTTCGTCTTCATCACCGGCGGCCTGCTGGTGAACCTGCGGCTGGTGAAGGCGATGGGCGAGGCCGCCAGTCCGGCCGAGGCCAAGCGCATCTGGCGGCTCAGCAACGTCGCCAGCTTCGTCTCGACCTGCGTCCAGTGCCTGCCGATCCTGGCCCTGTGGATGACCGGCCAGCCGCCGGCCATGGCCTACGCCATGATCGCCACCCTGATCGGCTGCACCTACGTGCTGCTGCAGTACTACGCCGAACTGACCCAGTACCGCCTGTTCCTGGCCCCCTATGTGGCGACGCTGCTGGTGATGGGCGGTCGGCTGATCTGGAAGGCCGATTTCTCCGCGCCGGCCCTGACCGCAGGGGCGTGTGCAGTCGTGAGCCTGGTCAACTTCCTGCACTATTCGCGCCTGCTGCTGGACCGCTCTCGGGCCGCGCTGCGCGCTGCCCGGGGCCGGGCGCAGGAGAAGGAGGTTGCGGCCGAGGCCGCCAACCGCGCCAAGAGCGCCTTCCTGGCGACCATGAGCCACGAGATCCGAACGCCGCTGAACGGGGTGCTGGGTATGGCGCAGGCGATGGCCGCCGAGGAGCTCAGCGACCTGCAGCGGGACCGCCTGTCGGTGATCCACCGCTCGGGCGAGAGCCTGCTGGCGATCCTGAACGACCTGCTGGACCTGTCGAAGATCGAGGCCGGCAAGCTGGAGCTGGAATCGATCGAGTTCGACTTGGGCGAGGTGGCGCGCGGCGCGCATTCGGCCTTCACCGCCCTGGCCAACAAGAAGGGCCTGAGCTTCTGCCTGGATATCGAGCAGGCGGCCGGCCGCTACCAGGGCGACCCGACGCGGCTGCGCCAGATCCTCTACAACCTGATCTCCAACGCCCTGAAGTTCACCGACGAGGGCGAGATCCGTGTCGTGGCTGCCCGCGAGGGCGAGACCCTGGTGCTGTCGGTGCGCGACACCGGCCTGGGCATCTCGGACGAGAACCTGTCGAAGCTGTTCGGCAAGTTCGACCAGCTGGACTCCTCGACTACGCGGCGCTTCGGCGGCACGGGCCTGGGCCTGTCGATCTGCCGCGAGCTCGCGCAGCTGATGGACGGCGACATATCGGTCACCAGCACCGAGGGCGAAGGCTCGTGCTTCACCCTGCGGGTGAACCTGCCGCGGATCGGCGATGCGAAGGCGCCGGCCGCCCTCGCGCCCGCCACGCCGCCCGAGCTGAAGTCGACCGCGATCCGGGTGCTGGCGGCCGAAGACAACTCGGTCAACCAGTTGGTCCTGAAGACCCTGCTGCACCAACTGGGGGTCGAGCCCACCCTGGTGGACAACGGCCAGGCGGCGGTGGAGGCCTGGGAGAGCGCCCAGTGGGACGTGATCCTGATGGATATCCAGATGCCGGTGATGGACGGTCTGACCGCCACCGCCAAGATCCGCGGCCGCGAGCTGGAGACCGGCCGCGCCCGCACGCCGATCGTGGCGCTGACCGCCAACGCGATGAGCCATCAGGTGGAGCAGTACATGGCCGCCGGCATGGACACCCACGTCGCCAAGCCCATCGAGGCGGCGGCGCTCTACGCGGCGCTGTGTGAGGCCGTGGACGGCGTGGCGGCGGACGACGCCGCGGCCGAGGCGGCGGTGGCGTAGCTCGACGCCGTCGTCCTCCCCCTTCTGGGGAGGGACAGCTCGGCGAAGCCGAGCAGGGCGGGGAAGTATGCGGCAACGTCTCAGAGGTCGGTGAGGATCGCGGCGTCCCCACCCTGACCGCTGCGCGGTCTGTCCCTCCCCAGAAGGGGAGGGCGACGGCTCAGAGCCTCAGCCCTCTTCGGCGACCACGCGGACCAGTTCGACGATCTTGCGGCGGATCGAGGCTTCCTGGATGCGCGGGAAGGCGGCCATCAGTTCGATGCCTTCGCTCGACAGCATGAAGTCCTGGGCCGCGTCACGCTGGGCCGCCACGGCGTCCTGGTCTCCCAGGCCGTCGTAGAAGTAGGCGACCGGCGTGCGCAGGGCGCCGGCGATCTCCCACAGCTTGGAGGCCGACACGCGGTTCGCGCCACGCTCGTACTTCTGCACCTGCTGGAAGGTGATCCCGAGCGCCTCGGCGAGGCGCTCCTGGCTCACGCCCATTTCCTTGCGGCGCATGCGGATCCGCAGACCGACGTGTCGGTCGACAGGGTGGGGGCCTTCGCCCCGTCCGATCGTTGCGTCGCCAATTACCGCGACGGCTTCAAGTTCTCGTTCCAATGGCTTCGTCATCGCCCCCGACCTGTGAAGCAAGGACCGCCCCACCCCCCGATGGGGCGGCCCCTGCGCCTGTACCTCCCCCGAGGTACGTCCTAAAGTTGAAACACGGTGGCGGCCTTTGGAAACCCCTGCCTACCCATTTTGGGGGTGCGACATGTTCTCGTTTCGGTCAGGCGGCGCCGCGCAGCGTTAGAATCTCCCTCTCCCACTCGGACAGAACACTGAAATCGGCCAATCCGGCATACAGCCGGTAGAGGTGCGACTGATTGTCCCCCAGGAACTGAATGAAGGGCTCACGGGCCAGAATCCGGCTCGGAACCAGGAATCCGTCGCCCGAGCGGGCGCATCGGTCGTCCTTCACCAGTCGCGTCAGATGCCGCCGGACCGTCTCCTGGGCAATGCCCAGGCGCTCGGACAGGGCGGCCACGCGGACCGGACGGCGCATGTCGTCGGGCACAAAGCCTTGCGCCGACCATCCGGCGTCGTCGTCGCCGCCTTCGGTATCGGGCAGGTGCTCGGTGTTGGCGTGGATCACGTCCATCATGATCAGCCCCGAGACCAGATCGCCCGCGTGCAGGCTGAGCGGCTCAGCCAGCCGCAGCAGATAGTCTGCCGACATTCGGTTCACCAGCCGCACCGGCGGATGCTCAGGGTCGAACGGCGGACCGTTGGGCCGCGGCAGGTCCTCCAGCAGGCCGATGCCGCGCAGCCGGAAGTAGAGGTTCCGCACCAGAGTGTAATGCGCCTCGGCTGTGATCCGGTAGAACGGTGAATTCAGCGGCGCCGTGGGGATGATAAGGCCCTTGGGCGTGGACTTGATGATGCCCAGCTCGGTCAGGGCGGCGATCCGCCGGCGCGCGGTCTCGAACGGGATGCGCAGCGAGTTGGCGATGGCGCTGATGCTGACCGGCCGGCGCAGATCGTCCGGCGGCGGCTGGTCCAGGGTGGCGTAGGCGCGCTGAAGCTCGGGCGTGCGGGTGATCTGGGCGACGTTGGCCTGGCTGATGGCGGCCATCAGCAGGCCGTCGATCACGTCGCGGCCGAATCCGCCCAGCTTCACCAGATCCAGGGCGAACGCGTTCGCGAGGCGGCCGGCCACGCGCATACTGTTATGGGGCGCTTCACGCGCCATGGCGGCTATGTCCCCCGACCAACTTCGGTGACGAATAAACCACGTACGGGGCCACTTGGCACGTGGTTGCAACCCACGCGCGATCCCGATTCACCTGTAACGCTCGAACCAGGCCAGGATGGCCCCGGCCTTGGCGGCCGATTGCGAGGGGCGCGCGGCGATTCCGCCGTGGCTGGCGCCCGGCACGCGGACCAGTGCGGTGGGCACGCCGCGGAACTGCAAGGCGTTGAAATACTGCTCGGCCTCGGAGGGCGGGGTGCGGTTGTCCTCGGTGCCGACGACCACCAGGGTCGGCGTCTTCACGTTGCCGACCAGCGACAGCGGCGAGCGGGCCCAGTACGCCTGCGGGTCCTCCCACGGCATCTTCCCGAACCAGTAGGGGCCCATGAAGGTGTACCCGTCGGTGGTGAGCACCTCGCTGGACCAGTTGATCACCGGCTTCTGGCTGGCCGCAGCGCGGAAGCGGTCGGTCTTGCCGATGATCCAGGCGGTCAGCGCCCCGCCACCGGAGCCGCCGGTGACATAGAGGCGCGCCGGGTCGACCGAACCCTTGGCGATGGCGGCATCCACCACGCTCATCAGGTCGTCGAAGTCGTGGCTGGGGTAGTTGCGGTCGATGGTGTTGGCGAACTCCTCGCCATAGGACGTCGAGCCGCGGGGGTTCGAATAGACCACGATATAGCCGGCCGCGGCGTAGAGCTGCATGTCGGTGGCGAAGGTGGGTCCGTAGGCGCTGAACGGGCCGCCGTGGATCTCCAGGATCAGCGGGTACTTCTTCGACGGATCGAAGTTGGGCGGCGTGACCATCCAGGCCCCGATCGGGCGCTTGTCGAAGCTCGAGGTCACGGGCAGGGCCTCGACCTTGCCCAGCGCCTTGCCGGCCAGCAGATCGGCGTTGAGATCGGTCAGCCGCTGGGCCTTGCCGGCGCGCCAGACCGCCAAGTCGGCCGGATGGTCGGAGGCCGCGTCGGTGAAGGCGATCAGGCCACCCTTGCCGACCGAGAACTCGCCGCCGGTGTAGGGCCGGTCAAAGCCGCCGCCGCCCAGGCCCGTGAGGAGGGTCTCGACCTTCCCGTCCAGGCCCACGCGGGCGACCTTGGTGACGCCCTGGTCGTCGTAGCTGACATAGACGCCCTTGCCGTCCGCGGCCCACTCGGGCGCCCCGACGCTGCGGTCCAGGCCGCCGGTCAGTGCGCGGCTGTTTTTGCCGTCGCGGTCCATGACGTAGAGGCGCTGGTTCTCGTAGCCGCGGCGGCGCGCATCGTCGAAACCCACGTAGGCGATCTTCGAGCCGTCGGGCGAGGCGACCGCCGCCCCGTCCGGGCCCACACGGTTGGTCAGGCGGGTCAGCACGCCGTCGGTGAGGCCCACCTGGTAGACCTCGGCCTCCTGCGGGTCGCGCTCCCAGTTCATGGCGCGGTTGGTGGAGAACAGCACCGCCTTGCCGTCGCGGGTGAAGCTGACGGGCCCGCCGTCCTCGAAGCGGCCGAAGGTGAGCTGGCGCGGCTGGCCGCCGTCGGCGGAGACCGTGAAGACGTGATGGTAGCCGGGCTTCAGCAGCCCCTCGCCGTCGGCGCGGTAGGTGACGCGGTCGATGATCCGCAGCGGCTCGGCCCACTTGGCGCCTTCGGGCGGCTTCAGGCCCGGCGTCAGCGGCTTGCCCTCGTCGACGCTCAGCATGGTGAAGGCCAGGGTCTTGCCGTCCGGCGACCAGGCCAGGTCGTTGGGCGCCTGTTCCAGGCTGGCGATCCGCGCCGACCGGCCGGCGGCGATCCAGCGCACGTAAAGCTGAGCCCCGTTGGGGCCCGCCGCCACGTAGGCCAGCCGCGTCCCGTCGGGCGACCAGCGCGGCGACATGTTGGCCGCCTCGTCGGCCACCAGGGGCGTCTGTGCGCCGGTGTTGGGATCGACCAGCCAGATCGAGCGCCGCGCCCGGTCGGTCATGATGTCGTTGCTGACGCGGACGTAGGCTATGGCCGCGCCGTCGGGCCGCACCTGCGGATCGCTGGCGGCCTGCAGCCCGAAGAGGTCGCGCGGGCCGAAGGCCCTGGACGGGCTCTCCGCCACCTGGGCCGAAATGCTGGTCGCGCCCAAGAGGACGGCCGCCGCCGCCAGACCCGCCAAACGCATGTAACGCCCCTCCCGATGGTACAGGGGCGGCAGGAAAGTCGTGACCGCGTCCTTTGTCCAGCCGCTTCGGGACCCGGTCAGGGCCGGCCGAACATCAGCTTGCGGTAATAGTCGTCGGCGAACGGCAGCGCGTTGATGGGTTCGCCGTTCGCCAGGGCCCACTGCACCTGGCGCACGCCCTTGATCACGTCGGCGTAGGCGCGGTCGAGGACGATGGTCCCATGGCCCGGCAGCAGCATGTCCCAGCGACCGCGCACCAGGGGATAGGTGAAGTACCTGGCGAGCTTGTTCAGCGAGGCGAGGTAGGCGGCGTTGTCGATGTAGGGCGTGGCCTGCGCGCCCAGGCGGTAGTCGAAGAGGATGGTGTCGCCGCCAAAGAGGACGTTCATGCCGTCCAGTTCCAGCCGGTAGCAGGTGGAGCCCGGCGTGTGGCCGGGGGTGGCGATGGCGACCAGGGTCTTGTCGCCGATCCGGATGTCCTCGCCGTCGTCCAGCACGCGGTCGACGGTGAGGGTCGGGTAGGCCGCGCTCTGCGCCGCCCCCAGGACATACTTCGCCGTCACGCCCGTGGCCTTCTCCACCGCCGCCGCATCGCCGCGGCCGACCAGGACCTTGGCTCCGAGCCGTTGGAAGTGGGCGTCGGCCTGCGCGTGATCGAAGTGGGCGTGGGTGTTGATCACCCAGCGGATCGCGCGCCGCTGGAAACCCAGCGCGTCGACGGTCTTCAGGATGGCCTCGACGTTGGCCTCCAGGCCCGGGTCGATGAGCGCCAGGCCGTCGGCGCCGCCGTCGATCAGCCAGGTGTGGTTGGGGACGCTGTTGACCAGATAGATGTCGCGCAGGACCTGCGACGGGACCGGGATCGCCTCCGGAACGGGCGCGGTGTCGAGGCCGAACCGCTTGAACAGCGGCGGGAGCTGGAACTCGGCCGGCCAGGCCTCTCCGAGCGGCAGCTTCTTGTCGAGCTGGCGACGCCGCCAGGTGTAGGCGTCGTAGACGACGGACTGGCCCTCCTCGGTGGTCGAGGCCTGGAGCGCGGGCGCCCGCGCTGGGGCCGCGACGGCGGCGCCTGCGCCCAGCAGGCCGGCGGCGGCGCCGAACAGCACCTGACGACGAGCAGGTCTCAGCATGTCGGCGGGTCTCCTGGCGCGGGTCTGGATGGGATGGCGCCCGAGCGCCGATCGCAAGGGCGTTCCGGCGGCTGGCGTCCCGGTCGGCGGATCGCTACATGGCGGGCCATGGCCGAAGCGTTCAACGAAACCGTCCTCCCCGCCGAGAAGGCCGAGCGCTACGCCGCCGTGGCGGAGGAGATCGCCGCCGTGCTGGACGGGGAGCCGAATGTTGTCGCGCGGATGGCCACCGTCTCGTCGATGCTGGCCAACAGTTTCGAGCACTATTTCTGGACCGGCTTCTACGTGGTCGATCCGGCGAAGGAGGCCGAACTGGTGGTAGGGCCCTACCAGGGCACGCTGGGCTGCATGCGCATCGCCTTCGGGCGCGGGGTGTGCGGGACGGCGGCGGCGACGGGCCGGACCCAGCTGGTGGAGGACGTGCACGCCTTCCCCGGCCATATCGCCTGCGACGGCCGCTCGCAGAGCGAGATCGTGGCGCCGGTGTTCGACGCGGCCGGCAAGCTGATCGCGGTGTTCGACGTCGACTCCGACCGGCCGGCGGCCTTCGACGGCGTCGACCAGGAATGGCTGGAGCGGATCCTGGCGGCGACGTTCGCCTGACCCTTGAATTGTCTTACGTTGCGGCGCCTGAGTAGAGCGGCTTTCGAAGCGCACGACCGGTTCCTATTTCCGCAAGGCGCAGCAACGAACGGAGCATCCCATGGCCGAGGCCTATATCGTCGCCGCAACGCGCACCGCCGGGGGCCGCAAGGGCGGCCGACTGCGCGAGTGGCACCCCTCGGATCTCGCCGGTCGCGTGCTGGATGACCTCGTCGCGCGCACGGGGATCGATCCCGCCGTGATCGAGGACGTGATCATGGGCTGCGTGACGCAGGCCGGTGAGCAGTCGACCAACATCGCCCGCAACGCGGTGCTGTCGTCGTCGCTGCCGGAGAGCGTGCCGGCCACCTCGGTCGACCGCCAGTGCGGCAGCTCGCAGCAGGCCCTGCAGTTCGCCGCCCAGGCGGTGATGAGCGGCACTCAGGACGTGGTCATCGCCGCGGGCGTCGAGAGCATGACCCGCTGCCCGATGGGCATGTCGGTGGTGCTGCCGATGAAGGCCGGCATGGGCGTGCCGAAGAGCCCGCGCCAGGAAGAGCGCTACCCCAACATCCAGTTCAGCCAGTTCGCCGGCGCCGAGATGATCGCCACGAAGTACGGCCTGACCAAGGACCAGCTGGACGAATTCGGCTACCGCTCGCACCAGAACGCGATCGCGGCCACGCAGGGCGGCGCATTCAAGGACGAGATCCTGATCGTCGATGGCCTGGACAAGGACGGCAACGTTGTGCGGCACGACGCCGATGAAGGCATCCGCTTCGAGGCCAGCCTGGAAGCCATGAAGGGCGTGAAGCTGCTGCAGGAAGGCGGCGCGATCACCGCGGCGACCTCCAGCCAGATCTGCGACGGTTCTTCGGGCGTGCTGGTGGTGTCGGAGCGGGCGCTGAAGGAACACAACCTGACGCCGCTGGCCCGCGTCCACCACCTGTCGGTCATGGGCCACGATCCGGTGATCATGCTGGAAGCCCCGATCCCCGCCACCGAGCGGGCGCTGAAGAAGGCCGGCATGTCGATCGACGACATCGACCTGTTCGAGGTCAACGAGGCGTTTGCCTCGGTGCCGGTGGCCTTCCTGCAGAAGCTGGGCGCCGACCCGGACCGCCTCAACGTCAACGGCGGCGCCATCGCGCTGGGCCACCCGCTGGGCGCCTCGGGCACCAAGCTGATGACCACCCTGCTCAACGCCCTGAAGGCCCGCGGCAAGCGCTACGGCCTGCAGACGATGTGCGAAGGCGGCGGCCTGGCCAACGTCACGATCGTCGAGCGGCTCTAGCCCGCACCGCCGATTTGCGGTTTGAGGAGTGGCCGGGGGCGACCCCGGCCATTTCCATGTTCGGGGACTGAAATCATGGCCGGCCGCGTCATCGTCATCACCGGCGCCTTCGGCGTCCTGGGATCGGCCGTCGCCAAGGCTGCGGCGGAACAGGGCGCGCGGCTGGCGCTCATCGACTTCGCCAAGGACGGCGCGGGAGCCGAGGGCGCGCTGAAGCTGGGCGGCGTGGACCTGGCGGACCCGGTGCACGCCGAAGCGGCGATATCCGCGGCGGCGGCATACCACGGTGGGATCGACGCCCTCCTGAACTGCGCGGGCGGCTTCGCCTGGCAGACGCTGGAGGGCGGCCCGCTCGACACCTGGGCGGCGCTCTACCGGCTGAACGTGCTGACCGCGGCCACGGCCAGCCGCGCCGCCATCCCACACCTGCGGAAGGCCGCGCACGGCCGCATCGTCAACGTCGGCGCCAACGCGGCGCTGAAGGCCGCCGCCGGCATGGGCGCCTATGCCGCCTCAAAGGCGGGCGTGCACGCGCTCACCCAGTCCCTGGCCGAGGAACTGAAGGGCGACAACATCACGGTCAACGCGGTGCTGCCCTCGATCCTCGACACGCCGGCCAACCGCGCTGAGATGCCCAAGACAGACCCCGCCGTCTGGGTAAAGCCGGCCGACCTGGCGGCGGTGATGCTGTTCCTGGCCAGCGAGGCGGCGACGGCGGCGACCGGCGCCCTGGTCCCGGTGACCGGGCGCGTCTGACCCGCTGTTACGCCAAAGCCGCACCGGATGTTCCAAAATGCAGCGCTCAAGTGAACGCTGGTAGCTTAGCGCCCCGAACCGCGCGACAGTAGGGGTTCCTGGGAGGGGATGCCCCGAAGATGGGCCCATGGATCTTGCTCGCCGCGGTCGCGCCGCCGGCGGCCGCCGAAGCTGTCGCACCTGCGGTGGAACCGCCTGCCGCGCCGGCTGCGGCCGAGCGGGGCGTGATCGCCTATCCGCCCGCCTTCTTCGCCGAGTCCCGACCGACCAGCGCTTACGACATGGTGCTCCGCGTGCCCGGCTTCACCTTCGACAAGGGGGCCGTGGGCGTGCGCGGCCTGGCCGGCTCCAGCGGCAACGTGCTGATCGACGGCCAGCCGCCGGTCTCCAAGAACGACCCTCTCGACGAGATCCTCAAGCGCATCCCGGCCGGGTCGGTCGAGCGGGTCGAGCTGATCCGCGGCGGCGCGCCGGGCATCGACATGGAAGGCCGCACCATCCTGGCCAACGTGGTGCGCAAGCAGGTCGCCGGGTACCGCGGCGCGCTGCAGCCCGGGCTGTTCCTGGTCTACAACGGCAAGGTGCTGCCCAGCCTCCGCTACGAAGGCCAGTGGCGCTGGGCCGGCGGGCGGGGGGCGGAGTTCAGCCAGACCCTGGGCACCGGCGTGCTGCCCAACAACGAGTACGGGGTGGGACCCCGCATCCGCTACAACCCCGACGGCTCGGTGCGGCTGCGCACCCACTTCAACGGCTATTCCTGGGGCTCGCGGATCAACACCACCGCCGGCTACGAGACGCCGTTCGCGGGCGGCCACGCGCGGCTGACCGGGGCGCTGATCATCAATCCGGGGTCGGTGGAGATCTACGACGGCTACCGGAGCACCAGCGGCCTGGAATACGAGTTCGACGACAACAGGAAGGTCCAGCTGGAGCTCGGCGGGCGGTTCAACCGGCCGCTCAGCGACAAGGTCGGCCTGGAGACGACGGCCTTCCAGCAGATCAGCCACCTGAAGACCACGGTGCACTTCGAAGGCCCGGGCCTGACCCGCGACTTCCTGCTGGACCGGCGGTCCACCGAGAGCACGGGGCGGCTGCAGCTACGGATCCGCAGCGTGCCCGGCCTGACCCTGGAGACCGGCGTCGAGGGGGCGTTCAACCATCTCGACAGCGAGACGGACCTGACGGTGAACGCCCGCCCCGTCGTCGTGCCCGCCGCCAATGTCACGGTGGAAGAACTGCGCGGCGAGGTGTTCGGCCGCGGCACCTGGCAGGCGACGCCGACGCTCACCCTGGAGGCGGGGCTGCGGCAGGAGGCCTCGCGGGTGACCTCGGACGGCGACGTGGTGCTGCGGAAGTCGCTGCATTTCCTCAAGCCCCGGGCAGCCGTGACCTGGGCGCCCGACGCCAAGAGCCAACTGCGGGCGCGCGTGGAGCGCGAGGTCGGCCAGCTGAACTTCGACGACTTCGTCGCCTCCTCGAACGTCGCCTCCACCGGCACAGTGGTCGCCGGCAATCCGGACCTGACGCCGCAGCAGGCCTGGGTCTACGAGGTCGCCTACGAGCGCCGCTTCTGGGGAGCGGGCGCGGCGCTGCTCACCGCACGGCACTACGACATCTCCGACACCGTGGACCGCGGCCCGGCCCGCGACGCCGCCGGCAACATCATCCGCGACCGGTTGACCGGCCTGGCCGTGGCCGACCGGCCCGACAACATCGGCAAGGGCACGAAGGACGAGGTCCAGGCCAGCGTGACGCTGCCCCTGGACCGCTTCCGCATCCGCGGCGCCCAGCTGAAGCTGCAGTCCACCTGGCGCGACACCGAGGTGCGCGACCCGATCAGCGGCGAGAAGCGCGAGATCTCCGCCCAGCATCCGGTCGACTGGGAGGCGCACTACAGCCAGGACCTTCCGCACCTCAACGCAGTCTGGGGCCTGGACGCCATCGGGTCCTACCGCGAGCGCTACTTCCGGCTGGCCGAGATCGAGACCAAGAAGTTCTCCACCTGGGTGGTGCTCTGGGGCGAGTACAAGCCGCGGCCCGATCTGTCGCTGCGGGTCGAGGTGAACGGGGTGACCTTCCGCGACTTCCGCCGCATCCGCGAGGTCTATGTCGGCCCGCGCAACCTCGGCCGGCTGGACTATGTCGACGTCCGCAATCCAGAGTTCCGCGGCGCTGTGAACATCCGCGTGCGCAAGACCCTGGGCGGCTGAAGGCGGCGCGCGATGGACCTGGCGGACCTGCTCGACATGCTGGTGGTCGTGCGGGACCAGACGGCGGTGCGGACCGACCACCCGGAGTTCCCGTTCGTTCACTTCTGCCTCGAACACCTGACGCGCAGCCGCGCGCAGCTGCAACAGGACCTCTGGGTGCTGCACGAGCTGGGCTCGCCGCGCGGCGGCTATTTCGTGGAGGTCGGCGCGGCGGACGGGGTGATGTTCTCGAACAGCTGGCTCCTGGAGACGGCCTATGGCTGGCGCGGGATCGCCGTGGAGCCGTCGCGGCGGTGGTACCCGCAGCTGAAGCGCAACCGAGGCTGCATCATCGACGAGCGGTGCGTCTGGCGTGAGACCGGCGCGATGGCGCCGTTCAACGAGGCCTCGATCGCCATGCACGGGACGATCGAGAGCTATTCCGACGGCGATGCGCACGCGGACACCCGCCGGGTCGGGCGGCGCTATCCGGTGGAGACTGTGTCGCTCAACGACCTCCTGGGCCAGCATGGCGCGCCGCGGCGCATCGACTACCTGTCGCTCGACACCGAGGGGTCGGAGTTGGACATCCTGTCGGCGTTCGACTTCGACGCCTGGGACGTGCGGCTGATCACGGTCGAGCACAACCACACGGACCGTCGAGAGGCGATCTACGAGCTGCTGAGCGCAAAGGGCTATGCGCGCAAGTTCGAGAGCCTCTCGCGGGTCGACGACTGGTACGTGAAGAACTAGTTCGCCGGCGTCAGCGTCATCACCGTCTCGGCGTCCGCCTCCACCGCCGCGCGGCTGAACCGCAGGGGCACATAGGCGCCGGCGGCCCAGAGCGGGAACAGGTCGCGGTAGTGCGGGCTGGCGGGGTCCAGGGACTGGCCGGGCGTGTTGATGGCCATGGAATTGTCCCAGGCGCCCACGTCCAGCACCATCCGCACCGAGGCGCCGGCCGTCTGGTCGAAGGATTTCATGTCGTAGGTGGCGGCGCGCGGCGTCGAGGCCGAGCCGGGAATCTCCAGCGGACCCAGGGTCATCTGCGCGGCCAGCGAGGGATCGGCCAGGCCTGCGATGGCCGGGACGAAGCGGGCGTGGTGCAGCCGGCCCCAGGTCCAGGTCGACAGGTCGTCGCCCAGGCGGCCGCGCAGTTCGGCCACGGCGTTGGCCAGGCTGGAGAGCAGGATCGGGTCGCGCACGGCGGCCGGCTGGGCCTCCAGCCAGGTCAGGATGGCATCCGGCGACGCGGTGGTGATCGCCTTCCGGGCCGGCTCGGTCAGGGCGGCGCTGACGGTCACCGCCGGCAGATGCTTGTTGACCCACACCTCGTAGATGGCCGCGGCGACGCTGGTGGTGTCCTCATGGGCGTCCCAGGTCTTGAGCGCGCCCAGCGCCCTCTGCACGTCGGCGTCCGGGGACGTCAGCCCCTTGACCAGGGCGATACCGCGGCGCGCCTGCGGGCTGCCGCTGTCGGTCTGCAGGGCCATGGAGTCGGCCAGGGTCGACTTGGGCAGGACGCTCAGCACCTCATGGATGCGGATCGAGCGGGTGGGATCCGCCCATTCGAAGCCCAGCTTGCGGGCCTCCCGCGGATAGGCCGGCTCGGCCGGGATGTTCATGGCGTTGGCGGTGGCGAAGAAGCCGGCGGCGGGGTTCTTCGAGGCGGGCAGGCCGCCGTCCTCGACGAAGCCCTTCCACTCGTAGCGGCCGTCGCCGGGCACGGGCATCAGCCCGTCCCAATTGGGCCGCACCGGCGTGCGCCCGGCGGCGGACCAGCCAATATCGCCGCTGGTGTCGGCATAGACCAGGTTCAGCGGCGGGGCGCCCCACCTGTCGTGGGCCACCTGGAAGTCGTTCCAGTCCTTCGCCCGCCACATCCGCGAGGAGCCGAAGTAGCCGGAAAGCCCCGGCTCGTTCCAGATCGTGCGGACGACGAAGGCCCGGCCCTTGGCGTCGTCCTGGGCCACAACCGGGCCGTGGCGGGTGAAGTGGAGCTCGACCTGCTGCGCCGGCCCGCCCTTCACCTCGATGGTCTCCTTGATGACCTTCATGGGCTCAAGGCCGCTCTTGTAGCGATAGGTGTTCCCCTTGGTCTCGTAGACGTAGAGGTCCTCCTGATCGATGTAGAAGATGGTGATCCCGAACGCGGTCTTGTCGTTGTGGCCGAGCGAGACGCCGGGCAGGGCGGGCTCGCCGGCGCCGATGATGTTGAGCCCCGGCGCGTCCAGGTGGGCGATGTAGCGCAGCGACGGGACCCCGACCGGCCGGTGCGGATCGTTGGCCAGGATCGGGCGGCCGGTGGCCGTGCGCGAGGCGGCGATCACCCAGTTGTTGGACCCCTCGGCGGATCGCTCGTCGATCACCTCGGCCAGCCGGCGCACGGGGTCGGCTTGGGCGGTCTTGGTCTCCAGCGGCTTGAAGCTGACCGGCTCGGTGGCGCGCACGTAGTCGTCAAGCACGTTCTCCGGCACGTCGCAGGGGTTCAGGCCCTTGGGCACGGTGAGCTTGTGCGCCGGCTCCAGCTTGCGGCGCAGGGCGTCGGCCTCGACCCCGCCGGCGCAGACCACGCGGGCGCGGGCGACCTCCGAGGTGACGTTGGAGACCAGGGCGTGGCTGCGGATGCGCAGGATGTCCTCGGGGTTCCAGGTCTCCGGCTGGCTGTGGGTGAAGGAGAATTCCACCGGCAGGGGCCGCTTGCCGGCCTTCACCTCGGCCACATAGGCGTTCACCCCGGCGGCGAAGGCCTCGACCGACTCCCGCGCGCCCGGATCGTAGGCCGCCCACTCAGCGGCCATGTCGCCGCGGTAGAGGAACAGGCGCGCCGCGCGGTCCTGCGCGACATAGGCGGGACCGAAGCTGGCGGCCAGCCGGCCCAGGCCGCGCTTGCGCCACAGGTCGATCTGCCAGAGCCGGTCGCGCGCGGCGTTCCAGCCCTGCAGGAAGAACGCGTCGCGCGCCGACTTCGCATAGATGTGCGGGATGCCCCAGCGGTCGACGATGATCTCGGCGGGCGCCTTCAGCCCGGCGACCGTGCGGTCCTCATGACGGACGGCCGTGGAGACCTCCGCCTGCGCTGCGCCCGCCGCCATCGCCAGGGCCGCCATCACCCCGGCCATTACCTCACGCGTCATCGCCGCTCTCCCCGTTCGCCGGTGATAGTGGACCGGGGACCCCGGCGGCGTCACGCGGTGCTTGCGTTGCCCCGCGGGTCATCCGCTAGGGTCCAGCATCTCGAGGAGGAACCCCCAATGATCGGCTATGCGACCATCGGCGCCAACGACCTGGACCGCGCCACGAAATTCTACGACGCCGTGCTCGGCGCCCTGGGCGGCAAGCGCGCGTTCGCCAACGAGCGGATGCAATTCTACATGGGCGGCGCAACGCCCGGCATGGTGGCGATCTGCAAGCCGTACGACGAGGCGCCCGCCACCGCCGGTAACGGCAGCATGTTCGGCCTGGCCGCCGCCGACCGGGCGCAGGTGGACGCGGTGTACGCCGCCGCGATGGCCGCTGGGGCCGTTGACGACGGCGCGCCGGGCTCGCGCACCGACACCTTCTACGGCGCCTATTTCCGCGACCCGGACGGCAACAAGATCTGCGTCTTCAAGATGGGCTGAGGATGATCGGCTACACGACGCTCGGCACGAGCGATCTCGAGCGGGCCAAGGGGTTCTACGACGCGGTGCTCGCCCCCCTGGGCGGGCGCCGGACCCTGGTCTATGAGCGGTCTCTCTACTACGGCAACGCATCGCGCGGCGCGATGCTGGGAATCACCCTGCCGTTCGACGGCGCGGGCCAGAGCGTCGGCAACGGCGTCATGGTGGCGCTGAGCGCGGAGTCGCCGGAGCAGATCCACGCCGTGCACGCCGCCGCCATGGCCGCGGGCGCGGTCTGCGAGGGGCCGCCCGGCGACCGCGGGGGCGGCTTCTACGGCGCCTACTTCCGCGACCTGGACGGCAACAAGCTCTGCGTCTTCAAGATGGGCTGATGGCGCCGATCGAACTGCGTGCCCCCTCGCTCGCGGCCCTGCCGCAGTATGTCGACGCGCTGAGGCGCGGCTGGTCGCCGGACAATGTGCGCGGCCGGCTGGCGGCCGACGAACAGCTGGCGCGGATCGCGGAGGACGCCGCAGCCTTCGTCGCCAGCCAGGATGACCCGGAGGCCCGCGGCCCGCCGATCATCCTGGGCGACGGCAGTGAGGTGAAGCGACTGCCCGGCTATTACCGCTGGATCTGGGACGGCGAGTTCTGCGGCACGGTCGGCTTTCGCTGGCAGCCGGGCACGCCGGACCTGCCCGAGCACGTTCTGGGGCACCTCGGCTACAGCGTCGTGCCGTGGAAGCAGGGCCGGGGCTACGCGACCCGGGCGCTGGGCCTGATTCTGCCGGAAGCCCGCGCCTTGGGCCTGCCGTGGGTCGACCTGACCACCGACCCGGCGAACGTCGCCTCGCAGCGGGTGATTGAGGCCAACGGCGGCGTGCTGGTGGAGCGGTTCACCAAGCTGCCGGCCTATGGCGCGACCGAGGGACTGCGCTACCGCATCACCCTCTAGGCGCCACGCGCCAGACGATGCCGCCCACGTCGTCGGCGACCAGCAGGGCGCCCTTGCCGTCCACCGCCACGCCCACAGGACGGCCCTGGATCTTGTTGTCCTTGTTGAGGAAGCCGGTGAGGAACCGCTGGGCGGGGACCTGCGGCCGACCATTGGCGAACGGCACGAAGACGACCTGGTATCCGTTCAGCGGCTGGCGGTTCCACGAGCCGTGCTGGCCGATAAAGGCGCCGCCTCGGTACTGCGCCGGGAAGGCGCTGGCCCGGTAGAAGGTCAGACCCAGGGACGCGGTGTGCGGGCCCAGGCCGTAGTCCGGGGCGATGGCCTTGGCGACCAGGTCGGGCCGCGGCGGCTTGACCCGCTTGTCGACGTTCTTGCCCCAGTAGCTGTAGGGCCAGCCGTAGAAGCCGCCGTCCTTGACGCTGGTCAGGTAGTCCGGCGGCACGTCGGCCCCGATCTCGTCGCGCTCGTTGGAGACGGTCCACATCGCGCCGGTGGTCGGCTCGAAGTCGATGCCGTTGGGGTTACGGATGCCGTCGGCGTAGACCCGCGCCTGCCGGCTGGCGATGTCGTAGACCCAGATCGCCGCGCGGCCCTTCTCGGCCTCCATGCCGTTGTCGCCGATGTTGGAGTTGGAGCCGACGGTGGCGAACAGCTTCGTGCCGTCGGGGCTGGCGACCACGTTCTTGGTCCAGTGGTGGTTGATCGGCGGGCCGGGGAGGTCGAAGGCCTTGTCGCCGACGCCGGTGACCTCGCTCTGGCCGTCGCGGTACGGGAAGCTCACCACGCCGTCAGTGTTGGCGACGTAGAGCCGCCCGCCCGCCAGGGTCATGCCGAAGGGCGACTTGAGGCCCTGGGCGAAAACGGTCTTGGAGTCGGCCACCCCGTCACCGTCGGTGTCGCGCAGCAGCATGATCTTGTTGGGACTGGTGACGGTGGATTTCACCTTCTTCATCAGCATCTTCTGGAAGAAGGCCCGGATGCCGGTGTTGGTCTTGTCGCCGGTGCTGGGTGGCCCGGCGGCTTCCGAGGCCAGGACGTCGCCGTTCGGCAGCACCAGCAGCCAGCGCGGATGCTCCAGCCCCTCCGCGTAGCGGGTCACGACGAAGCCGGGCGGGGCCTGCGGCGCGGCCCCCGCCGGCCAGCCGACCACACCCGGCACGCCGACCAGCGGGATCAGCGACGTCTGCGGCGACTTCAGGGGCGGATTGGGGCCGAAGCCCACCATGGGGT
The DNA here is from genome assembly GCA_966096115.1 of uncultured Phenylobacterium sp. Lineage (GTDB taxonomy): Bacteria > Pseudomonadota > Alphaproteobacteria > Caulobacterales > Caulobacteraceae > Phenylobacterium. The sequence goes on along the minus strand of CBHTUE010000004.1, from coordinate 6,189 downwards.
CCTTCGAGCCGTGGGCGGCGCACGCGGTCAGGGTGAGCGCGCAGGCGCTCGCCAGCCAGATCATCTTCATAGGTCGGCCTCGTTCTCTCGCGTCCCGCGCCTACAACGCCGGGGCCACGACGCCGTTGCGTGCCGCAGGGAAACGTATGCAGAAGCTGGGAGGTAACGCCGAGGGGGATCCATGGACCTGACGCTCACGCCCGAACTGGCTGCCTTCCGCGAAGAGGTGCGCGCCTTCCTGGCCGCCCATGCCGCAGAGCACGAAGGCGGGGCGCCCAAGGACATGAAGGCCTGGCAGCGCCTGCTGATCGAGCACGGCTACGCGGCCCGCACGATTCCCAAGGAATACGGGGGCTTCGGCGCCGAACCCGACATGCTGAAGTCTCGCATAATCGCCGAAGAATTCATCGCCGCGAACGCGCCGCGCGGCATGGCCGGGCAAGGCATCTCGATGCTGGTGCCGACCCTGCTGGAGGTGGGTTCGGAAGCGCAGAAGCGCGAATGGATCCCGCCGACCCTGCGGGGCGACATCCTGTGGTGCCAGGGCTATTCGGAGCCGGGCTCGGGCTCGGACCTCGCCAGCCTGCAGACCAAGGGCGTCGAAGACGGCGAGGATTTCCTCATAAGCGGTCAGAAGATTTGGACTTCCACGGCCATGCAGGCGCAGATGATGTTCTGCCTGGTGCGCACCGAGCCCAAGGCCGCCAAGCACGAGGGCATCAGCTACATCCTGTTCCCGATGTCGACGCCGGGCATCGAGGTGCGGCCGCTGACAACCATGACGGGGCAGGCTGAGTTCAACGAGGTGTTCTTCACCGACGTGCGCGTGCCGCAGGCCAACGTGGTCGGCGGGCGCGGCCGCGGCTGGTTCGTGGCCAACGCGACGCTGAAGCATGAGCGCGGGATGCTGGGTGATCCCAACGCCACCGAGGCGCGGCTGAAGGCGCTGATCGAGCTGATGACGCGCGAGACCGTCGACGGCCAGCGGATCATCGACAACCCGATCTTCCGCGACCGGCTGATGCAACTGCAGGCCCGCGTGTTCTCGATGAAGTTCAACGGCCTGCGCACCATGACCGACGACAGCGCCGGCCTGGCGCGGATGGTGGTGAAGCTGCAGGGCTGCGAGTTGAACCACCAGGTGGCGGCTCTGGCTATCGACGCCCTGGGCGAGCTGGGCATCCTGTACCACGACGGACCGCACCTGCGGGCCAAGGGAAATTGGCAGCGCAACTACATGTTCGACCTGGGCCTGATCATCGGCGGCGGCACCGCCCAGATCCAGAAGAACATCATCTCCGAACGCGGGCTGGGCATGCCGCGCGAGCCCAAGGTGGTCGAGGCATGAGGTTCGCGCTTTCCGAAGACCAGACGCTGCTGCAGGACAGCCTGAACCGCACCCTGGCGGACATCTCGCCGCTGGAGCGCGTGCGCAAGTTCGCCGACGGCGACGAGTGGTCGGCGCCGGACGTCTGGGCGGGCCTGGCCGACCTGGGGCTGCCGGGCCTGATGATCGCCGAGGAGTACGGCGGGCTGGGGCTGGGCCTGATCGAGGCGATGCTGGCGGCCGAGGCCCTGGGCAAGGCGGTGGCGCCCACCCCGTTCCTGGGTTCGGCGGTGCTGGCCCCTCTCGCGCTGCAGCTGGCCGGGACGGCGGAGCAGAAGGCGCAGTGGCTGCCGAAGCTCGCCGCCGGCGAAGCCACCGCCGGCGTGGCGATCTCCGAGCCGATCGCCGGGGCGCGCGAGGACGCGGGCGTGACGGCCGCGGACGGGCGGCTGAACGGCAAGGCGCTGTTCGCGCTGGACGCGCCGGGCGCCGACCTCTTGATCGTCGCGGACCGGTCGGGTGGACTGCACCTGGCGCAGGTCGCGCAGTCGGCCGAGCTGATGGGCTCGATCGACGCCACCCGGCGGCTGATGGAGCTGACCTTCAAGGACACGCCGGCCCAGGCCCTGGCCTCGAACCAGGCGTTGGACCGGATGCGCGACGCCGCCTGGGTCATGCTGGCCGCCGACACCCTGGGCGCCTGCGAGACCATGCTGGACAAGGCCGTCGCCTACGCCAAGGAGCGCAAGCAGTTCGGCCGGGTGATCGGCTCGTACCAGGCGGTGAAGCACCTGTGCGCCGAGATGGCCGCGGAGCTCGAGCCCACGCGCTCGCTGGTCTGGTACGCCGCCTACGCCTTCGACCACGCGCCCGACGAGGCGCCGCTGATGGCCGCCCACGCCAAGGCCCACACCTCGGAGATCGGGCGCTTCATCGCCCGCACCGCCACCGAGGTGCACGGCGGCATCGGCATGACCGACCTGCTGGGCCTGCACTACTGGTTCAAGCGCATCGGCCAGAACCGTCAGCTGCTGGGCGGGCCGGAAAAGGTGCGCGAATGGGCCGCGCGCCTGCAGGGGCTGGCGGCCTAGACGTGGATCGGCGGGGCCTTGTCGGCCCAGGGGCGGGCCTGCTCGAGTTCGTAGGCCAGCTGGAACAGCAGGCCCTCGTAGCCCACGCGGGCGGCGAACATCGTCCCGATCGGCAGGCCTGACGGCGACCAGTTCAGCGGCACGCTCATCGCCGGACCGCCGGAGATGTTGTGGTAGGTGGTGTAGCCCACGTACTCGATCAGCCGCGCGATCAGCGTGTCGAACGGCACGTCCGGACCGACATAGCCCAGCGGCGGCGGCGGCGCGCCCAGCACCGGCGACATGACCACGTCCAACTGGTGGCCCACGAACCAGGGGTCATAGGCCATGGCGGCCGTCTGCAGCCGTTGCAGCGCCTTGTCGAGGGCGGCCGGCCCGGCGCGCCGGGACATCTCGACCATGCCGAGGCTGAACGCCTCCAGCGTGTCGGACGTGGGCGGGTGGCCCAGCATCTGGCCCAGATTGCCCGCCAGCCGTTCCGCGCCCGAAGCCCAGAGCAGCAGGAAGTCGTTGATGAAATCGGTGTCGATCGGCCAGGTCGCGGGGACCACCTTGTGCCCGAGCTGCTCCAGGAGCTTGGCCGAGCTCTCGGTCGCGGCCTTGACCTCCGGCGTCGGCGACCTGCCCGCGTAGCCGTCGATCAGCAGGCCGATCCGCAGGCGTTTCCGGGTCGGCGCGGTGACGAGGCCGACCGGCGCGTGCTGTGCGCCCGGGCCGGAGTCCTCGGTCAGCGCGAACATGGCGGCGGAGTCGCGCACGCTGCGGGTGACCACGTGCTCCACGCCGATCTCTCGGATGTCCCGCTGGTCGCGCGTGCCGACCATGCGGCCCCGGGAGGGCTTCAGGCCGAACAGGCCGCAGCATGACGACGGGATGCGGATCGAGCCGCCGCCGTCGCTGGCGTGGGCGAAGGGCGTGATGCCGGTAGCGGTGGCGACCGCCGCGCCGCCGGACGAGCCGCCCGACGAGCGGGTGGGATCCCAGGGGTTGCGCGTCGGGCCGAAGGCGGTGGGCTCGGTGGTCGGCAGGAAGCCGAACTCCGGCGTCGCCGACTTGCCGATCACGTTGACGCCGCTCTTCACGAACGCTGCGATCAGGGGCGGGTCCTGCGTGGCGGGCGGCAGCCGCAGCATCGCGCGCGAACCGGAGCGGGTGGGCAGGCCCGTGTAGTCGTCCAGGTCCTTGATCAGGAACGGCACGCCCGCGAAGGGGCCCGTCTGGCCGCCGGCCTTGGCGCGGGCCAACGCGCGGTCGAAGTCGGAGGCGACCAGCACGTTCAACTTCGGCTGCAGCCGCTGGGCGCGGTCGATGGCCGCCTGCGTCGCCTCGACGGCCGAGAGCTGGCCGGAGCGGATCATGGCCGCCGTCTCGGTGGCGTCGGGCCAGGCTGGCTTGACCGCGGGTTTCGGAGCCTTGGCGTGCGCCTGGGCCGCGAGGCCGGCGAAGGTGAGGGCGCCCAGCGCCCGGCGCGTGATCTCGGTCATGCCGTCTCCCCGATCCGAAGACTCGACGGTCCCGGTTGGCTCAGAGCTTGGCCGTTTGCCGGCGCAGGCCGCAACCTTTCACTTCCGGACAGGATCATTTGAGGCCGGCGCGCATCCGTCCAGCCCCGCGGCAAGGTACAGCCGGAGGCGGCTGTCGCCGCTGGTTATCCCCCGGGTACCGGGCGGCCCGACGAAACGGATGCGCAGGTCGCACGACGCGGGTATGGGAGCGCGATGTTGGACGAGGGCGAGCTGGCGCGCCTGCTGGGCGCGATGGCGGAGGGGGACCGTGGCGCGGCGGGTGCGCTGTACGGCCTGATCGGCGGTCGCATCCACGGCATCGCGAACCGCATCCTGCGCGATTCCGCCCTGGCGGAAGATGCCGCGCACCTGGCCTTCCTGAAGATCTGGAAGAACGCCGGCCGCTTCGACGCGGCCAAGGGCAAGGCCTCCACCTGGATCACCATCGTCGCCCGCCACGCCGCGCTGGACGCCCGCCCGCGGGAGATGAAGGCCCTGCCGGAGGACCTTGAGGCGCCGCACCTGGACGAGACCTATGTGCACCCGCGCCTGCGGGCGGCGCTCGAGGCGCTGCCGGAGGTGCATCGGAACGCCGTTGTCCTCATGTACGTATATGGACTGACCCATTCGGAGCTGGCCGAGCGCCTGCAGGCCCCGCTGGGAACGGTGAAGAGTTGGGTGCGGCGGGGCACGGCCGCCCTGAAGGAGAGCTTGACGGGATGAGCGGCAAACGGGAACAGCCGCCCTGGTTCGCGGACGAGGAGACGGACCAGCTGCTGGCAGGCCTGGACCTGGCCATGCCGGCGGGTGATCCGCCGGGCCGGCTTTGGGCGCGCATCGCCGCCGACCTGGAAGGGGTGGACGGCGTGCGCCTGGACGCCGGCCGGTGGCGCGACTACGCGCCGGGCGTGAAGTACAAGCGCCTGTGGGGCCGCCAGACGTTCCTGCTGCGCTGCGAGCCCGGCGCCTTCGTGCCGGACCACGAACACGAGAGCTACGAGCATACGGTGGTGATCTCCGGCGACCTGGTGGTCGACGACCGCAGCTACGGGCCGGGCGACTATCAGGGCACACCCCAGGGCGCGACCCATCCGCGCTGGACGACGCGGAGCGGTTGCGTCGTGCTGGTGCAGTACGAGGCGGTGTGACGCCGGCGTCATCTTTCCAAAACCTTCAGGAATTCGTGCCCCACTCTGCAGCTTGAGCGCGCAGCTCGGCACGGGGGCCTACGCGGTGGGGGAAGACACGGGAGGGCGACAGCCGGTGTTCGGCTCCGTCGACCTCGACGCCGTATTGGACGCGTGGCCGGAGTGCGCGCGCGTGCTCAGCCTGTCGGGCGAGATCATCCATGTGAATCCGGCGGGGCTCGCCATGGTCGAGATGGAGCTCGACCGGTTGCGCGGGCGCTCTTGGCCGCTTCTGTGGCCGCCGGAAGCCCGCGGGCCGATGCAGGACGCCATCGCCGCCGCCGCGCAGGGCCGCATCGGCAACTTCCGCGGCATGTGCCTGTCGCACACCGGCAAGCGGCTGTGGATGGACACCGTCGTCAGCCCGGTTCGCGACCGAGAGGGGCGCATCATCCAGCTGCTGGCTGTGTCGCGCGACGTGGGTGGCATGATGGAGTCCGAGGCCTTCCTCGAGAGCCTGGTCCGCCTGCTGCCCAACCCGATCCTGGCGAAGAACGCCCGCGACGGCCGCTACGTCCTGATCAACGAGGCCGCCGAGGCGGCGTTCGGCCTGTCCAGCGCGGAAGCGGTCGGCAAGAGCGCCTTCGACCTGTTCCCGCAGAACGAGGCGCAGGGCTTTGCCGAGGAGGACGCCGACGTCATCCTGTCGCGCCAGATGCGGCTGTCGGAAGAGGAGCCGATCACGACGCGCGACGGCGTGCGCTATTTCACCACCAAGAAGTTCGCGACCTACGACGGCGACCAGCCGCTGCACCTGGTGACCCTGGGCGAGGACGTCACCGGGCGGCGCGAGGCGGGAATGGCCCTGAAGGCGGCCCTGGCCGACGCGGAGGACGCCAACCGGGCCAAGAGCGAATTCCTGGCCAACATGAGCCATGAGATCCGCACGCCGCTGAACGGCATCGTGGCCGGCGCCGACATGCTGGCGCGCGCCGACCTGGACCCGCGGGCGCGGGAACTGGTGGAGATCATCGCGTCGTCCGGCGCCACGCTGGAGCGCCTGCTGACCGACATCCTGGACCTGGCCCGCATCGAGGCCGGCCGGATCACCATCGAGACCACCGCCTTCGCCATGGGCG
>CBHTUE010000003.1:0-73485 GCA_966096115.1 uncultured Phenylobacterium sp. | reverse complement strand
CCTCCGACACCGTGGTGTCAGGAGTCTGAGCTGCTTCGCGTTCTTACACAGCCTCGACTCATAGACGACGTTGGGAGGGTCTGCATTAGAGCTGCTCTCAGGCCATCGCGGTCCTTGCGCTCTTCGAGCGGGAGCTTCTGCGCATTGACTACCGTCGATGGTGGTCTACCAATCTGCATCGCAAGCTGTGCTGGGGGGCACCGGAAACGACCGCTTCCTGCCTGCAATTTGGAGTGAGCTTTGGTCGGTGGCCCGGGGGAAAACGCCTATTATCGCGGCGCCTAACCTTCACATGCTGTCTCTCGACTTTAAGCGACTTCGCGCCGACGGCGCAGGGCAGGCGGAGGCGTTCGAAGAGTTTGCGGCGCAGTTGTTTCGCCGGCTCGACCTAGCCGGATCCCTTGCGACTTTCGAGCGCTATCACGGCGCAGGGGGAGACGGAGGTGTTGAGGCGATCTGGCGCTTCGCGACGGGGAAGGTCACGGGCCTGCAGGCGAAGTTCTTTCTGCCGCTGAAGGCGAACCACAGGAGCCAGTTGGTCGAGTCCTTCGACAACGCGCTGGATAACCATCCTAGTCTTGACCGGTATATTGTCGCGCTACCCTTCGATCCCACGCCGACGATCAAAGCGCGGGCCGGGCAGGGGCAGCAGGCCCTGCTCGACACCTGGAAGACCGACCTCGTTGCGCGGGCCGCGAGCCAGGGCCGCACGGTGGCGGTGGAGTGGTGGCTGGCGACGGAGCTGAGGGACCGGCTGCTCGGCCTGCCCAATGCCGACGGTCGCATCCTCTACTGGTTCGGGACCGGCGTCCTCGGCCAAGCTGCGATGCAGCGGCGGATCGAGACAGCGCGCGACATCGCCGGCCCGCGATACTCGCCGGTCCTGAAGGTGGACACACCGGCGGGCGTGTTCATCGCCGCAGCCGGCGCGACGACGCCGTGGTTCGAGAGCCTCGCCCCGCTCCGGCGCAGACTGGTCGACGCGAAATCCGACTGGACCTCGCCCAAATCGACCGGCGATGCCGCGGCGGCCGGCAAGAGCCTGGCGATGGCCGTCGAGCTCACGCGCTCCTGGGCCAAGCATGCGTTCGACACCGACGCGCAGGCGCAACTGGTCCGGATCGCAACAGACGCACTGCCGACCGCCGAGCGGCTGGCGGCCGCCGCGGAGGCGGCATTTCACGCCGAGTACGGTGCCGAGAACGACACGCCGCACTTCCGGCAGTTCGAAGCCGAGTACAATGCCCGGTTCCCGGCTGGCGACCTCGATCGTGCGCGCGCGCTTGTCGAACTCTGGTCCGAGATTCTGACCTTCGCATCCAGTCCTGAGACGCGCGCCGCTGCGGGCGAACTCGCTTTGCTGTTCGGGCCCGCCGGGATCGGCAAAACCCACGCGATGATAGATGCCTGCGAGCAGCGGCTGGAGGCGGGGCTCTCTTCGGTGCCGATCCTAGGCGAGGAGCTCCATGCGGGGCGAGACCTCTGGGCCTTCCTCGCCGCCTCGCTCGATCTTCCACTCGCGACCACGCGCTCGGAGCTCGTGGGCGCGCTGGCCTCGGCCGCCGAGCGCACCGGACGACCGCTCCTGCTGATCTTCGACGCCGCCAACGAGACGCCGTCCCGGGAACGCTGGCGCAACTGGATCGCCGAGCTTGCCGCAGCTACGCGCGACACGCCCGTCCGGGTCTTAATCTCATGCCGGGATGTCTTCGCCGAGGAGACGTTGGGCGCGGGTTGGGAACGACGCGCCGCGTTCAGGCATCCCGGGTTCGTGGGCTTCGAGCAGGACGCGGCCATGGCGTTCGCCATCCACTATGGGCTCGCGCCGCCCGCCGAAGTCATTGCCCAGCCGGAGTTCGCTAACCCGCTGTTCCTGCATCTGCTCTGCAGGGCGTCGAAGGCGGCGGGCGAGACCACGATTCCGGCCGGCGCCATCAGCCTCGTCCGGCTGGTGGACCAGCTCCTGAAGCACGCGAACGACCAAGCCGCGGCGGACCTGGATGTCGATGCGCGCGTCTCCTCGCCCGTGATCGACGGCGTTCGCGCCCTGGCGGCCCGAATGTCGGAGCTCGGCGGTGCGTCCCTGCCACTCGGCGAAGCTGATGCGGTCCTCACACGGGTCCACGCCTCCGGCGGACGGGCGAGGTCCCTGCTCAGGGCGCTGGAGACGCAGAGCCTGCTCTCCATCGTCCCGGGGCTGACCGGCCATGTCGCGCGGTTTGCGTTCGAGCGCCTGGGCGACATGCTCATTGCCGACGCCTTGGTCCGGACTCTGGACGCAACCAAGGTTTCGGCGGCCTTTGCATCCGGCGGGCCGTTGTCGCACCTCATCAGCGATCAGGCGGCCGTGGCCACGAACGCCGGCCTGATCCAGGCGCTGTCCATCGTCATCCCGGAGACCTTCGCCTTCGAGTTCGCGAGCTTGGCTTCGGATCCCGGGGCGAAACATGCAGTGGCCGAGCTGACACTCGACGCCCTGGCCTGGCGCGATCCTCAGAAGATCGCCCATCCGACGCAGCTGACCGCCGCGTTCACCACGGGCGAGCATCTCATCGCGCTGCTCGCGCGCACCCTGGCCGTCGCCACCGTGCCCAACCACCCGCTCGGCGCTGAATGGCTGGACGAACGGCTGATCACGCTCAAGCTGGTCGACCGCGACGCCATCTGGTCGACAACCCTCGTCCAGATGTGGGAGCGCGAAGGACACGCGCACCGGCTCGTGCGGCTCGCCCGCGACGCGGATCTCACCGCGCTCGCGTCAGCCTCCGCCCAGGCCCTGGGCGTCACCTTGGGCTGGTTCCTAGCCTGTGCCGATCGCCGCGTCCGCGACCACGCGACGAAGGGGCTCGTTCGGCTGATTCTAACGAAGCCGGCGCTCGGACCCGCGCTCATTCGCCGTTTCTCGTTCCATGACGACGACTACATCCTCGAGCGTGTGCTCACGGCCGCCTACGCTGCCGGGCTGCTGTCGAGGGGCCCGGCCGCGTGGATGGCGCTGGCCGACGCGGCCTACGACGCCGTCTTCAGGCGGCGCGGCGGCCCGCTGACCAACGCGCTGATCCGGGACACCGCGCGGTTGATCGCTCAGAAGGGATGGGAGGCGGGGGCTCCACGGCCAAGTCCGGATCTCTCCACGCCGCCTTTCCAAAGCCCGTGGCCGCTGCGCGTGGCCTCCTCGAGCTGGTCGGTCCTGCGGGCGCAGCACAACGACTTCCCCCCGAACATGTACATCGAACCGGACGGGTCGTCGGACTTCGGACGGTACACGGTCAACAGAACCGTCGGGAAGTACGACCTGAAGGCCGCAGGTCTCTCGCTCAACGCCGCGACACGATGGATCTTAGAGCGGACCCTCCAGATGGGCTATCCGAGCACGACGACGTGGGGCCTCACCTACGATTGGCGGCTGCACAACGCGCAGGGCAGTGGGCGCGCCGCACCCGGGTATGCCGAGCGGCTCGGGAAGAAATACGCCTGGATCCAACTGGCACACCTCGCCGGCCATCTGGCCGACCACACGCCGCTGAAGCAGGACGGCTGGGCCCCGCCGCCGCCGCCCGAGCCGCTGCAAGCCGTCGCGCTGCGGGCGATCGATCCGACGATCGGCGTCATGCCCCAGCAACCCACGCCTGCCGTGCAGGTCCGCCCCCATGTCCAGCCGCCCTCTGCGCGCTTCGACGCCTTGGAGGACGACGTAGCCTGGGTGTCCGCCGCGGCGGACCATGGCTTCCGCGCCGACATCGACGGCTGGACCGCGCTTCACGTGACCCACATCGCCCGCCAACGCGATGACGAGGAGAACGTCGCGCGTGAGCAGTTCCGGGTAGAAGACGTGCAGATATCGGCCTTCGCCGCCAAGACCGCGGAGGTCCGACGGTGGACGCCGGCCGCGGTCGGGCGCATGCCCGACGTCGTCTCCACGCCCACCCGTCTGTTCAAAGGGGAGCTCGGGTTCGGCTATGCGGAGACGCGGCTCGCCGACGAGGACATCGGCCAGGACTTGCTCGGCCTGACTGTTCGTCCGGTCTTTCGCCGGGCGCACGGCGAGTTCGAAGGCGACTACAGCGGCGATGACCTGCTCCTGTGGGCGCCCAACGAGGATCTGCTGGCCCGCATGGACGCGCACTGGGACGGCCAGACGGCGTGGCGCACACCGGGCGGCGAGGTTGTCGCCATCAACCTCACCGGCGGGACCTGGCAAGGTCTGTTGGTGCGGACGCAGCCGCTGGCGACTGCCCTCGCAGCCGAGGCCCTGGCGCTGGTCTGGTCGATGTTGGCCCGCCGCACCGCCAAGCGGGGCCGGTTCCGCAGCTACCTCGACCAGTCGCGCGTCTTCGTCCGCCGCCGCAGCAAGCTGGTCGAGGTCTGGTCCAAAGCCGATGCGTCAGGCCTGCCCAAGCGGAAGGCCAAGCCGAGAGGCGCTTAGGCCGGCGCCTGCGTGAGCAGCTTATGGCCGATGAACTCGAGGTCCTGGTCGGTGAGGTCGCAGACCCGCTTCAGCGGTAGATCCAGCTTCAGGATGGCAAGGTCCGTCATGATCTCCGGGTTGGCCACGGGTCCGGCCGCGGGTGCCAGCCAGTAGCAGCCCACCCGCCCGGCGGGATGTTCTCGATCCCTGATCGGGATTCCGGGCGGCGGCGTCGGATGGCCTGGTCTCGACGTCCGGCGAGGCGCGCGCGTGGCGCGACGGCGAGCATCATGCCAAGGTGATCTACAGAGGACCTCGGGGCGCCCATGACTATTCTACAGCTGAAAGCGCAGCAGGATGCGCTTCAGAAGGCCGCCATGACGCGCGACCCGGTGCGGGCCCTGGCGGAGTTCGTCTGGAACGCGTTGGACGCTGACGCCTCAGAGGTCTACGTCGAGTTCGATCGCAACGGGTTGGGCGGCATCGAAGGCATCGCGATCCGCGACGACGGCAAGGGGATCACTGCCGAACGGGCCAACATCGATTTCGACAACTGGGGTGGCTCCTGGAAGCGAAACCGCGCGCGCACCGACGGCAACCGCGCCTTCCACGGCAAGGAGGGTCAAGGGCGCCTGCGGTTCTTTTCGCTGGCCGAACGCGCATTCTGGACCAGTGTCTATGCCGATGGGGACGCCCTGAAAAAGCTGACCATCAGCATCGCGGCCGGCGCTTTGGGCAACGCCGAGGTCGAACCCGCAGACGTTTCGCCCAACGATCACAGGACGGGAACCGTCGTCCAACTGCGCCCCCTAAAGAGTCCGCTCAACATCCTTGGCGGCGAGGAGGCGCACAATGATTTCAGCGCCATCTTTGCGCCCTACATCCTGCAATATCCCGCTATCGCCATCTTCTATGACGGCGTGCGCATCGATCCTAAGTCCACGATCTCACAGGCGCATGAGTTTCCGACCCGCGCGATCATCTGCCCGACCCGGACGGTCCGGGACCTTTCGATCAAGGTCATCGAGTGGAAGCAGAGCGCCGGAGGGCGGAAAATCCACTTCGGCGGCGAGACCGGCGTCGTCCTCGGGGCGCTCGCGGCGAACGTCACCGCTCCAGGCTACGATTTCTCGGCCTACGCCTACGCGCCCTTCTTCCAGGAGATCGCCGACGCTAACCTTCTCGAGTTCGACGGGCTGACGGATCCAGATTTCAGCCACCTGGTGGAGTACATCCGCGGGGAGCTTTCAGACTACTTCCGCGACCGCCAGGCCGAGAAGTCAGGCGAACTGATCCAGCAGCTCAAGGACGACGGCGTCTATCCCTATGAGGGCGACCCCAAGGACGAGGTGGAGAAGCGCGAGCGGCAGGTTCTCGACATCGCCATCCACGCCGTCGCCTCGTACTCGCGCGACTTCAAGAAGGCCGAGAATGGCCTCAAGAAGATGACCCTTGGGCTTTTGCGGGAGGCGCTTCGCCATAATCCCGAAGCGATCCACAACATCCTGCACCACGTGTTCAATCTGCCCAAGAATCGGCAGGACGAGTTCTCTAATCTTCTCCAGAGGACGAACCTTGGGAACATCATCTCGGCCTCGACGCTCATCGCCGACCGAATCGTGGCCTTGCAGGTGCTGAAGGGGATCGTCTTCGATCCGGCGCATCGCAGCACGGTCAAAGAACGCGGCGAACTGGACGCCCTCGTCCAGGCAAACACTTGGATGTTCGGCGAGAACTTCCACATCACCCTCGCTGAGACCGGCCTGACGCGGCTCATGGATCGCGTCTCCGAGGAACTCGGGACCAAGCGTGGTAAAAAGCGGGTGACCAAGGCCGACGGCACGATCGGTCGCGTGGACTCGTTCTTGGGCCGGATCGTGCCCCATCCGGACCACGCCCACAGGGAATTCCTGCTGATCGAACTTAAGCGCCCGTCCTTGAAGATCGGCCGCAAAGAACTCGACCAACTCGAGGACTACGTCAACGCGATAAAGGCTCAGCCGGAATACAACGACACCTCGAACACTTGGACCTTCTTCGTCGTCACCAGCGAATACGATGAGACGGTTAAGGGTCGCATCACCCAGTCGGGGCGTCCGGTGGGGCTGTTCATCGAACAGGGAGGCGTGACGGTCTGGGTGAAGACCTGGTCGCAGATCGTCCGCGACTGCGAAGCCCGCCTCCATTTCATCGCTGAGAAGCTCCAGGTCGAAGTGTCGGGCGAGGAAATCGAAAGCCGCATCGCTCAGCTGAAGTCTTCGATCCTGAAGACGGCGAGCAAGGGCCAGGCTGATCCGGCGGAAACGCGAGCGGCATAACCGCCCTGAGACCTTCCCAGCAAGGAACTAGCTTCAGACAGCAGCTGGCCGCCATCACGGAACATCCGGAATCTGGCCGTGCTCTAATCTCCACTCGTGGCGCCGACCGGGCATTCTCAGCTGGATGAAATTGGCCTACCAGAGGGTCTGGTAAGCTACAGGCGAACTCCCTTGATCGACACGCTTAAACAAGGAACACTTTGGCCGGACCTCGAAATTCGCGACAGCGCGCTCGAGATTTCGGAGCACTTGGCTCCGCGGTCGAACAAGTTTCTCCACTATTGCTCTCTCCCAGCATTCTACTCGATCATGGAATCGGGGAGGCTTCGGTTTACTTCGGCGAAGAGTACTAACGACCCGTCGGAATTTGTCTTTGGGCAAGACGTCGTTAGGCAAGCGCTACGCGCGGCGTCGTCGAGACATGGGCGAGGGCCCGCAGATGCGCTCATTCAAGCAGAAGAACGATTTAGCAATAGCGACTTCCAAGCCTTTGTTTTCTGCATGTCGGAATCCGACCCAACTGAGGCGGCGGTAGGCGAGCTAAGCCAGTGGCGACTGTACGGTAGTGACGGCCGCGGAGTGGCCCTCGTTTTTGACGTGAGCGCCGGTACCGATCGGAGCCTCTTGTCTAAGTTGGGCTCGATCCCTCGGCGGGTAACTTACGGCGAAGTAGAGGGCCAGGTTGTCGTGGGAAAAATCATTGACGACTACCTTGAAAAGCTGACTGCGCTGGGCAGCGCCGCAATCACGCCGAAGCGGGCGCAGGAGGGACTGCTGAACGCAATTTACTGGCTGCCGAGCATGATTAAGCACCTTTCATACCAGCACGAACGCGAAATACGATTGGTGCGCGGTGATATCGGCGAAGAGTATGGAAATCAGCTGGTATTCTTCGAGAGAGGCTCAATTCAGCGGCCTGCTATTGAGCGAGACATCTCTGAGCGCGTTGGAGAGTACCCAAGCTTCCGTCACGAGAGCCCGATCAAAGGTGTGATTATCGGACCCTCAGGGGATCAGGCTGCGATCTATGACAGCATCAAGTATTGGCTCGCCGCGCGCGGATGGGAGCTGAGCATTTCACGCTCGGATATTCCTTATCGAGCAGTGAGCTAGCGATGGAGCCACTTTATGACAGCCGTGGCGAGGTCGTCGCGTTCATGCGTGGCGATCGCATCATCGGACGAGACGGCTCCTCGGTGGCCTGGCTGCGAGGACCGAACGTCTATGGCTATCAAGGTCAGCACCTTGGTTGGTGGAATACAGATCATCTGCGAGAACGCGATGGCGGAGTGAGCCTCTGGCAACGCGGCGCTCGGGCTGGTGTGATACTGCCAATACCTCGCATACCACCGGTTCCTCCGATTCCTCGGGTCGAGCCAATCAGGCCAGTGCCGCGCATTCCGCCGGTGCGACCGGTCAACCGTTTGGGATGGAGCCGGCTGAAGCTGGGATCGTAGCGAGCGTCCGCTTTCCGTCCCGACCCCAACGTCCGTTCGTGGCGCTCCGCGGACACCGCGCGCGATCCATCGCGCCGGTATTTCTTAGTCGCATAATCGAAGTCAACCTCGGCGGGGAAACCGAACTTCACTTCAATTATCATATTGACTTCCGGGCCTAGTGCGCCGAGTCCTGAGGCGAGGCCGAAAGTGAGGAAGTGGGCATGCGATATGAGTTTGGCAGCACGGAATGGTTGGCGGCGCTGCACGGGATCATCGCGGAGCGCGTCGCAGCGCTTTCGCCGACCAATCCAAAGCTTTGGATGTCGACGTGCGAGGTCTTCTACAATGCGCCCGCCCACTTGGCCGGGCCGGACGGTAAAATCTCCTGGAGTTGCGTGATCGCAGACGGGAATGTCGACTTCACGCGCACGGAGCGCGACGACGTCCGCTACAAGGTACTCGCCGACTACCAGGCTGTTCTGCCGATGGCGCAGTACGACACTCTGGACGACGCCGACCGTCAGGTGGTTTTGCAGCAGATGGTCAAGGACTTGCTGGATGCCGGCAACATGTCGCGTCCGCTGGGCGCACGCTCGCCCGATCCTGATCATTTCCCGAAGCTGCACGACGCGATCGCCAGGCTGACGGTCTAGTACCCGTTCAAGGGCATTTCATGGACAGGGGCCAGGCCTTCAACGTGCTCACCGCGCCGGGCGCGCTGTTCGAGATCATCGAGGGGCAGGCTGGCGGGCGGCGTCATCGTGTGTTCCGCAATGGGCCGGAAACACTGCGCGACCTCTACAACTCTGCGCGGAGCGAGCGCCCGTTCATCGCTTTCCAGGACGAGCGACTTACGTTTGATGAAGCCTCGACCCGCTCGGCCGCAATCGCGGCCTGTTTGGCCACCGAGTTCGGCGTGGGAAAAGGCGACCGCGTGGCCATCGCGATGCGCAACAATCCGGAATGGATCCTGGCCTTCCAGGCGGTAACGTCACTGGGCGCCATCGTGGTCGCTCTGAATGCGCACTGGACGGCAGATGAACTGATCTTCGGCCTGACCGACTCTGGTGCGAAATTTCTGTTCGCGGACGAGCAGCGCGCTGTCGCCCTAGCCGCCGCGCCTCGGCCGGACGCTTTGCGCGTCGCAGTCGTGCGCGGGTCGCCGCCGCCAGGCATGCTAGCTTTTGACGAGACCTTCAGCGGCGGGACCGGCGCGGCCCCGGACCTGCCCATCGACCCCGACGACGACGCGACGATCCTCTACACTTCAGGATCGACCGGGCGTCCCAAGGGCGTCGTCTCTACGCATCGGAACATCATCACGACCCTGCTGTCGTGGGAGTTGGACAACGCAGTTCTGGCGCACGGGGCGCCAGTGGCTGAGACTTCGCCACCGCCCGACCTCGCGTCACTCTTGTCGGTGCCCCTATTCCACGTGACCGGGCTGCATGCCGGCTATCTCGGCGGGCTGCGGGCGCAAAGGCGGTTGGTCATCATGCCGCGATGGGATGCGCGGGAGGCGGCGCGCCTGATCGAGGCGCACCGGATCACGCACCTGACTGCGCCAGCGGCTATCACCGGTGACTTGGTGGTTGTGGCCGAGGCCGGCGGGCATGACCTTTCGTCGCTCATGGCGATCGGTGGGGGCGGCGCGGCGCGAGCGCCCAGTCAGGTGCGCGAGATCGACCGCGTGTTCCCCAATGCGGCTCCCGCGACGGGCTGGGGGATGACGGAAACGAACGCCAGCGGGGTCAGCATCTACGGCGCCGAGTACCTCCTACGGCCGGAGAGTTCAGGGCGGGCTTCGCATGTAATGGACCTTAGGATCGTCGACGAGGTGGGACAGGTGTTACCCACCTTCGGGGTGGGGGAGCTTCAGGTGCGCGGCGCGTCTGTCATGCGCGACTACTGGATGCGGCCCGACGCGCGGGCCGCGGCCTTTGACGGCGACTGGTTGCGCACAGGCGACATCGCCTACCTCGACGACGAGGGCTACCTCTTCATTGTCGACCGCCTGAAGGACTTGGTGATCCGCGGCGGCGAGAACATTGGTTGCGGACTTGTCGAGGCGGCGCTGGTGGAGCATCCGGCAGTGCTCGAGGCGGTCGTGTATGGTCTGCCGGACGCGCGGCTGGGCGAGCGCGTGGCGGCGACGATCAGAACCTCGGAACCGGTAGCGGAAGCGGACCTGAGAGCGTTCCTAAGTCAGCGCCTGGCGCGATTTCAGGTACCGGACTTCATTCGTGTCGTGCCACAGCCGCTGGCGCGAACGGAATCGGGGAAGGTGCATCGGCGCTTGATCCGCAGCGAAGCGCTGGCAGAGGCCGAAGCCTCGTAGCGGATCAGGCCGTCGGAGCGGAGTTGGCCTGACGTGATCAGCTTGCTCGCAGTTGGTGGTCGCCTCTCTCGCGAAGGCGATAGAGCAACGTTTCCAGCGCCCCAAGCTGCGCCGCGAGTTCTGCCCGGCGGCGCTCCACGAGAGGTTCGGCCGCGGAACTTAGCGCGGCGTCTCCAGCGTCTTCCGCGAGCAGTGCGGCAATCGTGCTGATGGGCAGACCGGCTCGCCGCAAGACCAAAATCCAGTCCAACCGGCGTAGTGCGTCTGCATCGAACAAGCGCGCGTTCGCGCGGTCGCGAACAGGGCGGAGCAGTCCAACCGCTTCGTAGTAATGCAGCGTGCGCGCCGTCACGCCGAACGAGCGCATCACGTCCGTAATGCGGTGCCTGTACCTTGGCAGACCAGCAGTTGGTCGCATGGTCAGAGCACGCCGCCGTCTAAGCGGATGATAGCGCCGGTCGTGAAGCTGGACCGATCGCTGGCAAGATAGAGTGCTGTCGACGCGATCTCTTCAGGCCGGCCGATCCGTTTCATGGCCGAGGGCGAGTTGTTGTCCAGTTCCTCGCGCCAGGATGCGGCGATGTCCGTCCAGAATGGGCCGCACATGATGGCGTTGACGCGGACACTGGGTCCGAACTCGAAGGCCTGGGACCGGGTCATGGCGTTGAGCGCCGACTTGGCGCCGGCATAGACGGGATAGGCCGGTTCCGGCCGGATGGCGGCGATGCTGCTGACGTTGATGATGACGCCGCCGCCGTTCGCGACCATCCGTTCGCCTATGAGCGCGGACAAGCGGAAGGGACCTTTGAAGTTCACAGCGACAATTTTGTCGAACAGCGCCTCCTCAATGTCAGCTGAGCGCGGGGCTGTTGGGGCGATGCCCGCGTTGTTCACCAGGACGTCTACGCGCCCGAAGGCGGCGTAAGCCTGTTCCACGAAAGGCGCGAGCGCGCCCCACTCTCCAACATGCACTGCCAGGCCTACTGCGCGCGCGCCAAGGCTGCGCAGCTCGTCGGCGACCTTGTCGCAAGCCTCCTGCTTGCGGCTGGCCACGACAACATCCGCGCCCTCCAAGGCGTAGGCCTTGGCGATCTCGTACCCCAGCCCACGGCTGCCCCCTGTGACAAGCGCGACCTTCCCGCTCATGCTGGATGCAGACATGGGACCTCTCCTGTTGGGCGCGACCCGATAGCGCCGTTCGTGAGGGTTTGACTTCAATCATGATACTTGGCAAGCTTCAATTATCATACTGTTAAAAAACGCGCCCCCGACAGAGGGCGTGCAATGTCTAGGACGGAGACGAGGCGATGAAAGCCGTGGTGCTACGGGCGACACCGGACGGGGGGGTCTTCGAGGTGGCCGACGTGCCAAAGCCGGAACTGGAGCCGGGCAAGGTCCTGGTAAAGGTGCGGGCTGCCGGCGTGAACCGCGGTGAGCTGATCACCCAGAAGAACTATCGCGCCGGCCCCGCCATCATCAACGGCATCGAGTTCGTGGGGGAAGTGGTCGCCTGCGGTGAGGGCGTCACTCAATTCGCGCTGGGCGCACCGGTGATGGGCCACGGCCGTCAGAGCATGGCGGAATACGTCCAGGTCGATCCTCGAGCCCTGATGCCCACTCCGGAAGGGCTGGGCGTCCTGCAGGCTGCCGCCTTCCCGAATGTCTTCATCACCTCGCACAATGCCATCGTGACGGCTGGCGGCCTGAAAGCTGGGGAAAGGGTCATCGTCAACGCCGCCTCATCTGGGATCGGCACAGCGTCGGTGCAGGTCGCTCGGGTCATGAAGGCCGGCGCGGTGATCGCCGTATCGCGGACTCGCGAGAAGGCCGAACGGCTTCGGCCGCTGGGCGCGACCCACGTTGTCGGCGTTGAGGAAGAGGCTCTGGAGACGGCGGTGGCTGCCGCGACGAGCGACGCCGGCGGCGACCTATTCATCGACTCATTAGGGGCGCCGTACCTGGCGGCGAACCTGCGGGCGCTGGCCTTGGAGGGGCGCCTGGTCAGTGTGGGCCGAACCGCCGGCACGACGTCGGAGTTGGACCTCGACTATCTGT
The DNA here is from genome assembly GCA_966096115.1 of uncultured Phenylobacterium sp. Classification (GTDB taxonomy): domain Bacteria; phylum Pseudomonadota; class Alphaproteobacteria; order Caulobacterales; family Caulobacteraceae; genus Phenylobacterium. Next base: position 60,927 of record CBHTUE010000003.1, on the reverse strand, counting down.
CGCTGCGGCGTCTGAAGATCATCGGTGTCACCTTCCGGACGCGTACACCGGAGGAGGCGCTGCGGTGTGTCGAGGCTTGCGCCAGGGACCTTCTGCCGGCGTTGGCCGCCGGGGAGATCCGCCCAGTTGTTGACTCCGACTTCCCGATCGAGCGGATCGCTGAGGCGCACCGTCGGCTGGCCTCGAACGAGCAATTCGGGAAGATTGTTGTCACCCTCGACTGACGCATAACGGGATTCGCGGCTTCCAACCGTTCCTCGCCACTTTGGCCGCGCACCCTTTCCTCTTTCCAGCCTAGATTGCATTATCAAAGCGAGTACGTACGGTTCGGGAAGTCTGGGTGGCAAATACAGTCGACGAAGACGCGGCCAAATTGGTGCCGGCGCACTCGAGCACGCGCGCGCTCAAGATAATCGGCGATGTCTGGGTCATGAGGATCCTGTGGGACGCGTTTCGCGGAGCCAAGCGCTTCAGTGACTGGTCCGAACTGGGCGGTATCCCGCGGCCAGTGCTGGTTGACCGCCTAAATCGCCTGTTGAACGCCGAAGTCCTTGAGACCCGACCCTATTCGACGCGTCCTGTCCGCCACGAATACCGGCTGACGGAGCGCGGGCGGGAACTCTGGGCCTACATCCTGTCGCTCTGGACCTGGGACCAGCGATGGGTCGCCGATCCAGACCGCATCGAGCGACAACTACGCCACCAACGTTGCGGCAAGATCTGTCACGCGATCATCTCGTGTACGTCTTGCGGGGAGGCGGCGCAGCGAGCAGATCTGATCGAGAGCACGGGGCCTGGTGCTACTCTGGAGCCGCGGCTGAAGCCGCGCTGGCAGCGACGCTCGGCAGTGAAGGAGAGTGCGCCCGATACCCGCGACTTCTCCGATGAGCTGATGCGCATCGTCGGCGACCGATGGAGCACTGCGCTGCTCGCGGCGGTGACGCGGGGCGACGGCACGTTCGGGGACGTCCAGAGCCGCCTTCACATTTCCTCCCACCTGCTAAGCGAGCGGCTGAAGGAGCTGGTGGCGTATGAGGTCATGGAGCGCGTGGCCTATGGCGTGAAGCCGCAGCGGCTGCGCTATCAGCTGACCGTCAAGGGCGAAGCGTTGCTGCTTAGCCACTGGCTGCTGATGCGCTGGGGTGACCGTTGGCTCGCTGGACCGGATGGGCCGCCGCTGCTGGTGCAACACAAGCACTGCGGCGGACCGTTCGTGGCGGAACTGCATTGCAGCGAGTGTGGCGGCACGCTCCGTCCGGGTAACTTCGCCTTCGAGCCGGACGTGACCTTGAAGATGTTCCGCACCGACGCTGGCATGACCGCCGAAGAGGTCGACTAGCTCTGCGGTTTTGCGCTCACGAACTCGCCGGCCAGGGCCATCGCTTCGAGCAACTGCTGGCGGTCATAGTAGTCCCGCTTGGCGACGATCAGACCGTCGACCATCTCGTAGAAGCCGGCGACCGGCGTCTCGCCCCACGAGCCGTCGGGGCGCTGGCAGGCGTCGATCCGCTCGGTGACCACCAAACCATCCAGAACGCCGACACGCACCAGGCGCAGTTCGACCGCGCCGACGCGCTCCATGACCATGCGGGTCCGCCGCCGGATCTCCTCCCGGCCGCGCATCGGCTCGTGCATCATCGAGTGGTTCGTACCCTGCGGCGCGAAGGTCTCGGCTACGCCGTCCCAGTCCATGCGGTTCCAGGCATCGGTCCAGCGCCGGACGAGGGCCATGCGTTCGTCGTCGGTCATGGTCATGAGGAGCTTCTCGGAAGGAAAAAAGGGGCCGCGTGAGCGGCCCCAGGGAACTCAGCGCGCGGGGAGGATCGCGGCGCTGGCGGCATCGATCGGCCCCCAGTGGGGCGGGGGCCGGATCGACAGGTGTTAGAAGTCCCGACGCAGGGTGACGCCGTAGGTCCGCGGATCGCCCAGGAACGCGCCGAGGTTGCTCGTCACCGAGGTGAGGATGCGGCGGGCGTATTCCTTGTCGAGCAGGTTCCGGGCCCAGATGTCGGCGTGCCAGGCGCCGTCGGCGCTGTTCACGCCCAGCCGGGCGTTGACCAGGGTGTAGCCCTTCTGGATGCGACGGATGTCGGTGGAGCCGCTGGTGAACTGGTCGGAAACGTAGCGGGCATCCACATAGGCGGCCCCGCGCAGGCCGGTGTCGCCGATCGGGAAGCCATACGAGATGGCGGTGACGCTGGTCCAGGTCGGCGCCTGCTCCATGCGGCGGCCGCTGAAGGTGCTGTTGCCTGGATCGGTCGTGTAGTGGACGTCGTTGTAGACCAGCCCCTGCTGCACGCGCAGGTCTGGCGTGATGCGGAAATTCGCCTCGATCTCGGCGCCGCTGCTCTTCACCTCCGCTAGGCGCCGGACACGGAACGCGAGGGTGGTGTCCCGTTCGATCAGTTGGAAGCCTTTGATTGTCTGATCGAAGATGGCGAGGTTGACCGATAGGCGCCGGGCGAAGAACTCGCCCTTGAGGCCCAGTTCGTAGGCGTCAGTGGTCTCGTCGCCGAACGCCAGGTCAGCGCCGTTGGGATTGGCCGGCGTAGTGAAGCCGAAGCGGTCCAGATTGTACCCACCAGATTTGTAGCCTCGCGAATAGGACAGATAGCTCTCGAGGCCTTCGGCGATGGTGTAGCGAGCGACGGCGGTGCCGGACAGCTGGCGCTCCGTGCGGCTGTCCCTGGCTGGACCGCGGCTCGTGTTGACCCGTGTGTCGAAGAAGTAGACGCAGAACACCGATATGCCGCGAGTGTCATTGGCCGCCACTGCCGCATCGCAGGCGGGATTACGTGCGAACGACAGCAGGGAGACCGACTTCTTGTCGATGGTGTAGCGGAGGCCGCCGGTCAGCGAGAACCTGTCGGTCAGCTTGAACGTGTTGTGGGTGAAGAACGCGAGGTTGTCGCCGTTCTGCTTCGCCACGACCCGGGCATAGTCGCCCGTGCGCCAGACAGATGCCACACCGGGTCGGAAGGCCGCTACGCCGCCGTTGAAGTCAACGTAGCCGGCGTCCATCGCATAGGTGAGGTCTTGGTTGATGACCTGGTTGGCGTAGTAGCCGCCGATGAGCCAGCTCAGCTTGCTTGTCTCGCCTTGCAGGCGCAGTTCCTGCGTGTACTGCGTCAGACCCTGCTTCAGCCCGTTATGGGGAATGTAGGTGTAGGGCGCGCCGCTGTGATCGAAGTCCTGCGCGCGCCAAGCCCGCCACTGGCGGTACGAGCTGACCGATACGAGGTCGGCCCAGCCGAGCTTCCAATTCGCTTCCACCGACAGACCGCCGTCCCGGACGTCTTCCTGATTGTCACGCCCAGGCGTGAGCGCCTGAAGGCGGTCGAACGGGTTTGCGCTGGGGTAGCCGACTAGTCCGCGGGAGGCGGCCAACGCTTGCACCGGCGCCGTGGCGGCTGTGGTTAGATAAAGAATGCTGGTGCAGCAGTTCTCTTCTTTGTTGCTGTAGTCGGCGACCACATCGATCCGCAGGTCATCCGTTGGCTGGAAGCGTAGCTTTCCGCGGATGAGGTAGCGGTCCAACGTGTTGAGATCCTGGCGGGTGTTGACCTCCTTCACGAACCCGTCGCGGCTCTGGGTGACGCCTTCGAGGCGACCTGCGAGAGTCTCGGTGATCGGGCCGCTGATGGCCGCAGAAACCCGGCGATAGCTGTAATTGCCGGCCGCGCCCTCCAGGTAGCCCGTGACCTCGGTCGTGCTCGGCCCCGCTGTGACGATGTTCACGAGACCTGCTGAGGTATTGGCGCCGTAGAGGGTGCCTTGCGGGCCGCGCAGGACCTCGATGCGCTCCACGTCGCCGAGCTCCGTCAGGGCGGTGCCAACCCGCGCCCGCACGACACCGTCGATGATGATGCCGACGGATGATTCCAGGCCCGCGTTCGTTGAAATCGTTCCAATGCCGCGTATGCGCAAGCTGCTGTCGGAGTCGCCACCGGGGGTTTGGGCGTTCAGGCTGGGGGCGAGGGCAATGAGGTCCCGCAGGTCGCGCACGCCGGAGGCCTTGAGCTGATCGCCGCCTACGGCCGTGACCGCGATCGGAACGTCAATCAGGCGCTCAGGACGCTTTGTCGCGGTGACGATGACTTCCTGCACCTCGCTGCTTGCGTCCTGCTCGGCGCATTGTCCCGTGATCGGCAGCCAGCCCGCCACCACTGCGAGGCTAACGCCTCCAAGCCATTTCTGACGCTTGGTCATCGCAGGACTCCCCTATGTTTTTGCCCGATGGCGCGCGACGAGGCTGCCATCTGACTTCCACTATAGTACCAACTAACTCTGACAACAATACCAATCCCTGCTCGACAGCAAGGGAGCGCATGGTATGATCGTTGAAGTCACAGGCGTTGCGCCTGTGACGCCGCTCGGGGACGAATGAGATGAGCGCCCAGCCGACACCCGCCTTGGCGCCAGAGGCCGCGGAGCGGCCTTGGCCTTCGGCGGCTCGAAGCTGGGGCCTCGTGGTCGTCTTGGTGATCGCCTACGTCTGCGCCTTCGCCGACCGCCAGATCCTTGCGCTGCTGGTGGACCCGATCAAACGCGACCTGGGCATTTCAGACACTCAGTTCAGCCTGCTCAACGGTCTCGCGTTCTCGATGTTCTACACCGTCATGGGGCTTCCCCTGGCTTGGCTGGCGGATCGCGGCTCTCGGCGAGTGCTCGTCATCGTCTGCATAAACATCTGGAGCCTCATGACGGCGGCGTGCGGCGCTGTCAGTTCCTTCATGGCCCTGTTCCTCGCCCGCATGGGCGTCGGGGCGGGGGAGGCGGGTCTGTCCCCGGCGGCCTATTCGCTGATCGCGGACTGCTTTCCCCCTGAGAAGCGTGCCCGGCCCATGAGCGTCTATGCGACAGGCTCGATCCTGGGCGCGGGCGTGGCGTTCATGATGGGTGGCATCGTTGTCCAATGGGCGTCGCTCGCCGGGGCAATCAGCGTGCCTTTGCTGGGCGTTGTGCGTCCGTGGCAGGTGGCTTTTCTCTGCGTCGCGGTCCCCGGTCCCCTAATCGCAGGCCTTCTGCTCCTAGTGCGTGAACCCGCGCGGCGGGGAAGCGTGTCGAAGGGCAGCAGTGGGGTCTCGCTGGCGGGCTACCTGCGCCGCCGCGCGCGGGTCTTCCTCCTCCTGACCTTCGCCTACAGCATCTCCGGCATGGTGATCGCCAGCTACAAGGCCTGGGCGCCGGCCATGCTGATGCGCAAGTTCGGCTGGGACGCCGCGACGGTCGGGCTAGCGTTTGGCGCCATGCTGATCTTCGGCTCCGCCACCGGCGTCCTGATCGGCGGTTGGCTCTCGGACAGGTTAGCGAAAGCCGGCCGGCTGGACGCGCCGCCGCTGGCCAGCCTCGTGGCGGTGTTTGTGGCCGCGCCGTTCGCGATCGCGGCGCCCCTGGCGCACGATTCCCTTGTCGTGGCGGTCCTGCTCGCGGCCGCGACCTTCGGCTTCGGACTCATGCAGGGGTTGCCCGCGCCGGCGCTGCAGGCCATCGCGCCGAACCGGCTGCGCGCGCGGGTGTTCGCAACCTATTTCCTGATCGGCAATCCCATCGCCTTCATCGTCGGCCCGACCGCTGTGGCCATGGTAAGCGACAGGATCTTCCGCGACCCGGCGCAGGTCGGCACCGCTTTGGCCTGTATATCGGCGGTCGCGGCTCCGTTGTCGGCGATCTGCCTAGTCGCTGCCCTCAAGCCCTACATCACCGCGTGGCGCGAGGAAAACGGGCGGTGAGCCTGCCAAAGTACGACTATTGAAGTCAAAACCGTCGCGCGGGCTTGACCCCAAGCACCTATAACTTCCATAATAATATCTACTACGACGGCCGCACTCAGCGCCAGTATGGAGATACCAGTCATGCGCACCCGGAGCGCCCGCATCGCCCCCATCGAGATGGAAGACGCGTCGGAAGACGTGCGCGCGATGCTGGAACCACTGCGCTGGGATGGCGTGATTCCGAACCTGCACCGGACGCTGGCGACCTATCCCTCGGCGCTGAACGCATTCAAGGCCTGGGGCGCCCACGTCCTGCGCGGCGGCAGCAGTCTGGGCGCACGGGAACGCGAAATCCTGGTGCTTCGAGTAGGGTGGTTGTCTCGCGCCGGTTACGAGTGGGTGGCGCACGTCGAGATCGGGAAGGGCGCAGGCCTGACGGACCAGGAGGTCGAGCAGATCAAGGTCGGCTCATCGCATCCGGCCTGGTCCTTATCTGATCGCACGCTGGTCAAGGCGGCCGAGGAAATCCATGCGGACCGCTTTGTCGCCGACGCGACGTGGGAGGAGTTGAACGCTCAGCTCAATCGCAACCAGTGCATGGATGTCGTCTTCACGATCGCCCAGTACGAATTGGTCTGCACGATCCTCAACACCTTCGGCGTGCAGTTCGACGGGGACCGCAAGCTTCCGGACGACGTCCGCGTCGCCTGGGGCCTCTAGACGTCTCAGGGGACGACCCGACTTCGGGCGTGCTCCAGCACACGGAACCGGGCGTCTACAACTTCATCCCACGAGCGCCCGTCCCGAAGGCGATCGACCGGGCCTGCCGATTGCCTCCCGCGCCCTGACGGCCGCGCCTGCGCTAGGCGCCGGCGGTATCCCAGCTTTCAGCTTCCTTTGCGCAGGCGCGATACGGCCCGAGCGCGAGTCGGAACAGGCCGAGCGAGGCGGTCCCAGCGACGATGCTCACGATCGCCAGGGCTATGCCGATCTTCGATGGGTCGCGCAGGATGCGGTCGCTTACAAGCGCCACGACAAGGGGGCCGAGCGCGACCGCGACGAAGTTGCTGACCAGGAAGTAGACCGCGGCGGCGCGGGCCCGCAGCTGGTTTGGCACGATCAACTGCACGGAGACGACGGGCAGCGCGTGCATCAGGCCGATCACGAACGAGAGCCCGGCTAGCGAGACCAAGGCCGCGACCCCCGGCAGGAGTGGCGTCGCGACGGCGAATGGGATGCAAAGCGCCACGGCTAGGGCCTGGGCGATGATCGGAGCGTCGCCCCGGCCAACCTTACGCAGGCCCTCTACAATGCGGCCGCTGACGACGACCCCAGCGCTGGAGAGGACGAGGAACATGGAGCCCAGGACGAGACCCGCCTGGGCGGCGTCCATCCCATGGCTACGCATCAGGAAGGCCGGGGCCCAGTGTGAATATGCGCCAGGCAAGATGTTCGAGAGGCCGAACGCCAGCAGGAGTGGCGCGAAGGTGCGCCATCTGTGGATGATGAAGGGAAGGATCTTCTGGCCGGACTTCGCCTGGGCCAGTCCACGCCGAACGGGCTCGCGCACCAACAGCATCAGCAGGGCGATTAAGGGGCCGGGAATCGCGACGTACAGGAACGCCACCTGCCAGGGCTCGAGGTGCCCATATCCGGGGAGCACAACGTCCGGGCCTTTGCCGATAAGGCCGATCACTTGCCCGCCGACGATGAGAGCCGCCCCCGCCCCGATGAAAACGCCAATGGAGTAGACGGCCATCGCCGTCGCGCGGCGCTTCAACGGGAAATAGTCCGCGATCAGGGAGTAGGCGGCCGGCGACAAGGTGGCCTCGCCGACCCCAACCCCCATGCGCATCAGGAACAGCCCCCCGAAGTTCCGGGCCAGTCCGCAGCCAGCGGTCATCACGGTCCACGCCGTTACGCCTCCGATCACCACAAAGCGGCGGCTGAAGCGGTCGGCCATCCAGGCGAACGGAAACCCCGCCAGCGTGTAGGTCGCCGAAAACGCCAGCCCGGTGAGCAGGCTGAACTGCGTGTCGGAGATGTGCAGGTCGGCTTTTATGGGTCCGACAAGCAGGGTGAGGATCTGCCGGTCCACGAACGAGCTCGTGTAGGCCAACAGCAGGACGAACACGACGAACCACGCATAGGGCGTCGACGGCCACACCTCGCGGCTGGATGTCCGTGTCAAAGCGTCGTCGCTCGGCGTCAAGGCGCGCTCCCCTCCTGCATGTCGCTATCCCGGCGATTTCCCGCTCGCAGCGGGCTTTGATCTATCAGTGTTGTAATTGAAGTTGAGTCAGTATAGCAATTGAAGTCAACAAGAGTGATCACGACGCGCGCCGCTTGCGGTGACCAGCGACAGGGGGAGACCATGGGCAGAACGACACTCGCAAGCCGAGCTTCGACGCTCGCGCTAATCACGGGATCCTTGTTCGCGGTCTCGGCCCGAGCAGCGGACGCACTGCCTCCGGCGGGGAACGGCGGCGCCGAGGTGGGCGAGTTGGTGGTCACCGCACAGAAGCGCGCGCAATTGCTGACGGAAGTGCCGGCTGCGGTCTCCGCCGTCTCCGGTGAGCGGCTGGAGGCAGAGCGCGTGCAGACCCTGCAGCAGATCGACGGAAAGGTGCCGAGTTTCCGCTTCGTCCGCTTTAACCTGTCGGACGCCCACCTCAACATCCGCGGCATCGGTTCGAGCCCGGACGGCGCCGCGATCGACCGCTCGGTCGCGATCTTCATCGACGACGTCTACATCGGCCGCGCCGCAGCAGCAGCATCCGACATCTTCGACCTGGAACGCGTGGAGGTCCTGCGAGGTCCGCAGGGCACGCTGTATGGGAAGAACGTGGTCGGCGGCGCCATCAACTATGTGACGCCCACGCCTAACGACGGGTTCCGGGCCCGGCTCCGCGCGGGCGTCGGCAACCTCGGCCAGTACGAGGTGGCCGGGGCGGTCAACGGTGGGCTGACGGACAGCCTGGCCGGATCGTTGTCGGGGTCCTATCGCCAACGCGATGGCTTCGTGACGAACCTTTCGACCGGCAACAAGCTGGAGGCCTACGAGGCCCTAACGACACGCGGAGCGCTAGCCTACCGCGCAGAGCGGCTGAAGGCGCGCCTCTCCGTCGACTACGCTCTCTCCAAGGGCAATGGCCAAGGTTGGTTCCCCAACGCGACGGCCACGGGCAGCGCAGGTATCTCAGCAGCGCTGATGACCGGCATCACCCCCCGGGCGATGTATGTGGGCCCCGACGGCTCACAGCGCGTCGAGACGGGTGGGGTGTCCGCCAAGGTGGATTGGGAGGTCGCCGGCGGTAGCGTCACCTCGATCTCGGCCTTCCGGCGGTCGGATGCGGATATCTCGATCAGCCTGTTCGGGGCCAATGTCCCACGCAAGCCGAACGGCGACGTCAATCCGCCTCAACCGTTCGCGCAGCTGAACGTCATCGACGAGGAGGCCAAGCAGTACAGCCAGGAACTGCGCTACCTCTGGGAGAACGACGCCTGGACGGTGCTCCTGGGCGGGTTCCTCATGCGCGAAGAGGTCTACCGTTATGAGCGGACCGACACGATCACCACCGGCACCGCCGAACGGCTGAACATCAACGACGGACGAACCCAGAGCACGGCCGTCTTCGCGGATCTGACGTTCCGTCCTTGGGAGAAGGTCGAGTTGAACGCGGGTGTCCGCTACACGCGGGACAATCGCAAGTTCGGGCTCTACCACGATGGCACGGGGACCCAGTACGGACAGTTCCCGCGGCCCGGCCCTTTCATCACCAAGCTGGACCACACCTGGACGGCGGTGACGCCGAAGGCATCGGTGCTCTATCACGTGACGCCGCGGGTGAACGCCTATGCCCTGGTGTCACGCGGATTCAAGAGCGGCGGCTTCGACGGCCAGCCGAACAACATTCCCGGTCTCGACCCGATCAGTTCCGAGTACGTCTGGAACTACGAGGGCGGGCTGAAGGGGACCGTCGCGGAGGGCAGGGTCTACTTCGAGGTTGCGGCCTTCCAGATGGACTATACCGACCTGCAGGCGACCACGACGCGCATCCTGTCGACCACGCCGCTGACGACGGCGACGGTCCTGCAGAACGCCGCGGCCGCCAGATCGCGCGGTGTGGAGGCGACCGTGAGCGCGAAGCTCGGCCAAGGCTTCAGCTTCAACGGCACACTCTCTCACCTGAATACGCGGATCACGGACTCGAATACCCGGACGACGATCGCGATCGGCAACCAATTGGGGAACGCGCCGCACTGGTCGTATTCCGCAGGCCTGGGATACGAGACCGCGCTGTCGGCGGACTGGGACCTGGGCGCCAACGTCGAGTACGTCTACGTCGGCCGTACCTTCTCGACGGCTGAAAATGTACCTCAGGGGCGGAAGCCATCATATGGCCTCGTCAACGCTCGTGTGCGCCTGACCTCGGCCAAGGGCTTCGAGGTGACGGCCTGGGGCGCCAATCTGGGCAACGAGCTTTACGTTGCCTACCAGGCGGCGGCTGCCGCAGTTGGCGGCCTCGCCCAGTACGCGCCGCCGCGGACGTTCGGTGGGACAATCGGATATCGATGGTGAGGTCAGTGCTTCGAACGCCCGCGTTCCGAGCCTCGTGACGGATTAGGGTCCGAGGTGGCTGTCGCTCGATCCTGGTGCCATTCATTCGCCTGTTGACCGTCGCCAACGTTGAAGACAATCGCTGTCGATGGCGACGGAAGCCAACTCTCGATGTCAGCCTGCGAATGTCGAGTTCCGGCGGCCGAGCCAATGTCGGCTTGTGGCGCATCGCTGACGCCAGGCCGCGTCCGCAGCGGGCGCCAAGCTGACGCACGACGCGTTGCGAGGTAAATTGACCGGCTGAACAGAGCTGCCTAGAAGGCAGGCGCGATGCACCTGCCTTCCATTGTTAGGCCGCTTGAGATGTGTCCTGGTGCGGTTGGTAGTCCGAGTAGCCCCTCTCGTCGAAGGTGTAGAACGTATCTCGGTCATAGGCCTCCAGCGGCCAGCCGTGTTGAATGCGGGCGGGTAGATCGGGGTTGGAGATGAAGTGGCGCCCGAATGCGACGAGGTCGGCGTCACCCTTCTGCAGGATGGCTTCGGCGGTGTCCGGTTCGAACCCGCCGGCCGCGATGATCTTGCCCGTGAAGACCTTTCGCAGCTGTTCGGTGGCGATCGGAGCCTGCCCCTCGGCCAGGACCACGTTGCCGAACACGCGAGGCTCGACGATGTGCAGATAGGCGAGACCGAACCCATTCAGCTCGCGGGCGACATGGGTGAAGAGCGCGGACGGGTCGCTGTCGGCCATGTCGTTCCATTTTCCGGCCGGACCAATCCGAACCGCCACGCGATCCGGGCCCCAGACCGAGATCATCGCCTCCACGGTCTCCAGCAGGAGGCGCGCGCGATTCTCGATCGAGCCGCCGTAGCGGTCGGTCCGGTGGTTGCTGTTGTCCTGCAGGAATTGATCGATCAGGTAGCCGTTCGCGCCGTGCAGTTCCACGCCGTCGAAGCCCGCCGCCTTCGCCCGTTGGGCGGCCCGGCGATAGTCTTCCACGATGGCGGCGATTTCCCCGATTTCGAGCGCGCGGTGCGGCGAGGGCTGGACCCAGCCCTTCGGCGTCGACGTGCGGCGGTCGGCGTCCTCCCAGTAGGCGGGATTGACGGATGCGGACACCGGCGAGAGGCCGCCGGTCACGTCCACATGGGACGAGCGACCCGTGTGCCAGAGCTGCGAGAAGATCACCCCGCCCTTGGCGTGCACGGCCTCGGTGATCGTCTTCCACCCGTCCACCTGCGCGTTGGAAAACAGGCCCGGGGCCCCGAACCAGCCGCGGGCCGACGGCGAAACGGTGGTCCCCTCGGTGATGATCAGCCCGCCCTCCGAGGCGCGCTGGGAATAGTATGCGCGCATCAACGCCCCCGGGACATCGCCCGGCTGCTCCGAACGCGATCGGGTGAGTGGGGCCATCACGACGCGATGTGAGAGGGCGGCGCCGCCCAGTTCGATAGGCGAGAACAGTGTCGACATGTGTGCTCCGTGGGTTCGATACGCGTTGGGTTGAGCACCTCGCGGTAAGAGGCGCGCTGGATGGAACGGTGGTGGCTGGGCCGGTAGGTCGGCGAGGCCTAGCGGCGGACTTGGTCCATAGCCGCCACCCAGTTTTCGATGTGGTAGGCCGAAGAGAGCTTGCCGTTCTTCACGCCGAAGGAATCCAGCGCGATGGTCGTGAAGCTCTTGCCCGTAGGCTCGACGCCGAAGAACGCCTTCGTGGGCGTGCCGGTGGCTTGCCCCAGGACGATGATGCGGTCGCCGGACACCCAGAGGTCGAGGATCTTCCAGTGTAGGTCCGGGATGATCTCTCCGAACCCTTTGAACTGGACGGCCAGGTCATCGCGGTTAAGGCAGTCGGTTTCCGTCGAGCAGGAGCGGTAGTCAGGGTTCGTGGCCTTGGCCAGCAGGGCCGCGACGTCCTTCTTCGACGGCTCATTGAGGGCGTCGTAGAGGGGCGCCACGATTGCGCGAGCCTGCGCGGGGGTTAGGGCGCCGGCCGGCGCGGCGGCCGCCGCCGATGCTGCGAGAATGGCGAGTAGGCCTAGGGCGCCGGCGAGGCGGCGTGTCGATTGGGTCATCGGATCGATCCTTCGGGTGATGTCAGTTTGCGCGCGCGAGTCCCGCCCCAGGGGCGTTGCGGAGGGACCAAGGGCGCGAAGTTGTCGGCCAGGGTGTCGCGGAAGCTGGTGACCTCGCCCCTGGCGTCGCCCTCGTGGAACGATTTCACGAGGGTACGGGCGCGTGCGGTCGCGGCGTCGTGTGTCACGGCGGCGGGCCTTTCTTCGATGATGGGAGGAGCAGCTGGAGCCGGCGGGGTGGGGGCCGGCTGATGGCCCGCCTCGGCTTAGCGCGCAGCCTTCTCGATCAAGGCGGCGATCTCGGCCGGGTGGGACATGTAGACCGCGTGGCTCGAGGCGATCTCAACGACCTCCGAGTGCGCGCGCTTGTACATCGTGCGCTCCAGGTCGGGATTGATCGAGCGGTCGCGCGTGGCCACCACGGCGAAACTCGGCTTGGCCTTCCAGGCCGGCGCGCCGGCCGGGGCGCCCGCCGCCCTGACCGACAGACCAACCTGCGCACGCGACATGAAGCTCGTTTCGGCGCGCGGCAAGTCGGCCGCAAAGTCATCGTGGAAGGTTGCCTGATCGATATAGAGGAAGCCGTCGGCCGACGGCTTCAGGGGCGTGCCGGCGGGCGGCTTGCTTGATGCGAGGGATCCCAGGCTCTCGCCCGCATCCGGTTGGAACGCGGCGACATAAACGAGGCTCTTCACCTTCGCATGGTCGCCCGCGCCGGAGATTATGGCGCCGCCATAACTATGACCGACCAACACGGTCGGGCCGTCTTGGGCGTCCAGCAAGCGCTTGGTCGCTGCGACGTCGTCATCCAGCGAGGTCTCGGGCGGCTGAGCGATGGTGACGTTGTAGCCGTCCTTCGTGAGGATGTCGGCCACCGCGCGCCAGCCGGATCCGTCGACGAAGGCGCCGTGGACCAGCACCACGTTCTTGGCCGGCGCGGCGTTCGCCAGGCTTGCAAGCGATGTCGTCGCGAATAGGACCGAGGCGGCGACGGCGGAGAGCCGCCGGATGGAAGTCGTCATGGGATGTCCTTTCAGGAGTGGAATTTGCGAGAGGGGCGAGGGGGCCGGCAGAGCGGGATGCAGCCGACGGTGAAGTTCGACCGAAAAGGCGAGGAGCGCGCCGCGCGGATAGTGGTGGAGCCGGATCCGCGCGATGGCGCCGCCGGGCGCGTGGTACAGGACGGTGACGCCGCTGACCTCGATGCCGCAGAAGCGGCCGGACCACTCCAGCCAAGTCCGGTCGACCGACCGGGCCTCGGCAACGAAGTCGATCTCCTCGTACATCGCCTCAGTAGCGACGAAGAACCGGCGGATCTCGCTGACGCCGACCAGGGGATCGTCGATCACGACCGCCTCGAGCCGTGGCTCGGCGACGAAGGCGCTTGCGAAGGTCTGCAGGCTCGGTCGCGAAACCACCTCGAGCCATTGCCGGCCAGGCGCATCCGGGGTGGGGTGCGGAGGAGGCGTCATGGTCGGGGGCTGCTAGTCGGCATGGGCGGTCTCCGCGGAATTGATCGTTCCGTGAGACTGGTGGCTGCGCAGGCTTCTGTATTGGCGGCCCGGACCGCTTTTGCGGATTCGGCTTACTCTCTGCGGCGGCGTTCGCGATCAGTGGCGTGTGTGGGCTCGCTTCCAGCGTCCGGGGCTCGCGCCCACGAGGCTGTTGAAGGTCCGGGTGAAGGCCGGCTGGTCGGAGAAGCCCGATTGGATCGCGACCTCGACGAGCGGGGCCTTGCTCGACAGCAGCAGCGCCTTGGCCACCTCGACCCGCTGCTCGTTTAGCCAGCGATGGGCCGACACGCCCATGGTCAGCTTGAACGATCGGGTGAAATGGCTGACGGATAGCCCGCATTCCCGCGCCAAGTCGGCCAGGCGTAGCGAACCGTCGAGGTTGGCGCGGATCAACTCCATGGCCCGCCGCTTCTGCCAAGGCGCCAGCCCGCCGCGCGCGATGCGAGCCCGGGGTGGTGCGCCCGCATAGCGCTGCAGCACATGGGCGCCCAGGATCAGGCTGAAGTGGTCGAGGGTCAGCGAGCGCATCCAGGCGGGCGTGCCCACATGCGGCAGGATGAGCTTGGTGAGCTGAGCGATGACCGTGTCGTTCTCGCAGATCGCGAAGCGGTAGCTGCCGACCGGCGTGATGCCGTGCTCCTCGGCGATCTCGTCCAGGCCGGCGCGCGGAAGATGGTAGTGGACGTAGTCGAAGCCACTGCCGACCCAGCAAACTGGGTCCGACTGCAGGTCCATCAGGCTGGTGTGATAGGTCGGGATGTAAGGAACATCCACCGCCTTGTCGTCGATCCAGAGCTCATAGCTACGCAGCTCGACAGGCTGGATCGCCACGGAGATGTGCAGCGCCGGCTCGCTGACCACGCTCGTGGTGCGGTCCGGAAGGCCGGCCTGGGAGCGTAGCCGCGTCACGGCAAAGACGTTGTTGTCGGGCCACTCGGTCGCCGCGTGCAGGCTCTCCACGCCATGGAAGTGCGACGCCAGCGTGCTGCCGAAGGCGCCGGTTGGACCCGGCGGCAGTGCGAACGGTCTCGCCGGGAGGTCAGCGCCGTGCGTCATGGGCGGAGGCGCATCATGAGCGAGATCATCCGGAGAGGCCTCGACAAATCAGCCGGGAAACGCGGCGCCGAACATGGGGCGACCGCTGAGGGACTGCGCCTGCGTCGCCTCATCCTGGAGCACGTCCCAGTGCTCGACCATGAACCCGCCCGCGATCTTCAGGATGTCGGCGGCGATCCAGGCTGCGGGGCGGCCATGGCCCGAAAAACGGCCATGCACGATCACATAGCGGTCGTCGGCGAGGATGAGACCTGACTCGTAGCGCAGCGCCGGCGGCGCGGCCTTCACGAGGTCGAACAGCCCGTCACGCCCGGGGGCGATGTGCGCGCTGTGCTGGACGTAGTCCGGCGACCAGAAGCGCTCCGCGGCCGCGTAGTCCCGACGGTTGAACAGGGTGTCGAACGCCGCCAGGACGAAGGCTTTGTTGTCTTCGGCAGTCCTGGGCTGGGCGGCATGGGCGTTGTCGAGGTCCATCATCGTCCGATCTGACGTGGCGGCGCTGTCCCGATCGCGGCAGTGCGTTTCGTGACGGCCTGGTCGCCTCAGTCTGGCGCCGCGGCGCGCGGACGGATTGTCCGTCGTCGCTGGGGATTGTTCCGCGCTATGGTGAAGTCACGCGAGCGACCCGCTCCGACGACGACGCGTCCGTCAAGGTGGTTCGGTGCGGGAGACCTTCATGTCGACAAGCCTTGCCGAAGGCGCGGGCGCAGCCCGCCGTTCCGACAGTTCCGTCCAGGATGCCGCCGCCCGACTGGATTGGCGGGAGGCCTCCAATCGCGAGAACCCAAACGGAACATTGACCGACGTCCGTCAGCGGACCTGGACCGGCCTGAGCGCGGTCGTCAAGGAAATGGCGTTCAGCGGCGGCTTCGAAGTCGACCGTGCGGCGCCCTACCACCGCCTGATGATCATCCTGGAGGAAGTCGGGGACCGGATCCACGGCCAAGAGCAGCGCGGCTTGGCCCGGGGCGCAACGGAGCTCACCAACCGCCTCTACCTTGTGCCCGCCCACACACCGTTTTGGACGTCGTCGTCGTCCCTGCGCCACCTGCGTTACATCAGCTTGCAGTTCGACGTCGCGGATCTCGAAGCCTTGGGATCCGGCGCCCGCCTGGACGCTTTGCCCCGAGCGCCGCGGTTCGGCTTTTCGGATCCCCGGCTCCTGGCCCTGGCCCGGGTGTTCGAGGCTGAATGCCAACGGCCTGGGCCGAGCGATCCGCTGCTTGGAAACGGCCTGTCTGTTGGCCTGTCGTCTATGCTCCGCGGCCTGGACGGAACGCCCCAGGCGCCTGTGCGCGGCGGACTCAGTCCGCGGCAATTGCGCACCGTGATCAGCTATCTCGAGGACAACATCGGCTGCGACATCGATCCGCTGGCCCTCGCGGCGGTGGCCGGCCTGTCTCCATCCCATTTCCATCACGCCTTCAAGGCCTCGGTCGGCGTCCCTCCGCATCGCTGGCTCATGGAGCGTCGCGTTCGGCGCGCGCAGCAGCTATTGCTCGACGGCGGCCCAGCGCTGGCGGACATGGCGCTCCAGCTGGGTTTCGCCGACCAGCCGCATTTCACACGCGTATTCAAGAGGGTTGTCGGCGTCACACCGAGCGTATGGCGGCGCGAGCGGCGACGTTAGCTACCACCGCAAGCAAGTAGGATGGCCAGAAGACGTCGGGCAATTTCGCGTAATCGGAACATCCCCTCTCCGGAGCGATCCCAACGTCTCCTCCTGGCGCAGTGCGGAATTCTGCTGGGGACGTGGCAGGTCTTTCAGCCTGTCGCAACGCAGGGATGCCGGGTCTAGAATCATTCGAATCAGAAGTGCGTCCCGGATCAAAAGAGCTCCATGAAGTCGAGCCTGGATCACCTACCCAAGACCAAGCGGGTTGAGCTCTCGCAGGTTCTTGAGGTGCTCTTTCGCGAGTTCGAGGACGCCACGAAGCGGAAGGCGTCAGCGCGCGCTCGAGGGCGAATCCTGAAGGTCATCCTCTTCGGCAGTTACGCGCGCACCGACTGGGTCGATGATCCTGTCGGCGGCTACAAGTCGGACTACGATCTGCTGGTCGTGGTGAACCACGACGAGTTCGCGGACGTCACCGACTACTGGATGGACGCCGAAGCCCACCTCGACCAGGCCTTCGACATCGCCCACACGCTGACAGCCCCAGCGCAGTTCATCGTCCACTCGCTGGCCGACGTGAACCGCCAACTCACCCTCGGACGCCCATTCTTCACCGAGATCGTGAGGGACGGCGTCGTTCTCTACGAGTCGGCTGATAGTCCGTTCGCACGCCCTGTGAAACTCTCCGCGGGTGAAGCTTTCCGCGAGGCCAATGCAAACTTCGACAAGTGGTTTCCCAGCGCAGGAGGCTTCTTTGATACAGCACAGTACGTGGTGAAACAGGGCCGCACCAACGAGGCGGCCTTCCAGCTTCACCAAGCCACCGAGCGCTACTACCACTGCGTCCTGCTGACCCAGACCCTGTACTCGACCAAATCCCACAACCTGAACTTCCTGCGCGGCCAGGCCGAACGCGTCGCGCCGGAACTGATCCCGGCGTGGCCGCGCGGGAACCGGTTCGAGAAGCGGTGCTGGGAGCTGCTTCGTCGCGCCTACGTCGAGGCGCGCTTCTCCGACCAATACGAGATCACCACCGAGCAGCTAACGTGGCTCGTCGGTCGATTGAAGGATCTGCAGGGCCGCGTCGAAGCCAGCTGCCAGGCGTATCTGGCCGCGATCGCGCCAAAGTCCTGACCACCACCGACCCCACCACGACTCTAGGCGGCGGCATCGGCTTGTGACACCTTGATGTCGGCGTTGACGGGTTGCCCGCCGACGCCACCGCGACGGCCGATTCACCGCCGCTGGGCGCCCGCGCCATAGAAGACCGCGCCCTCGGGCCGCGGGAAAGCGCGGGGCGCGGGGACTTGATCCCTGTGTTCGAGACGCCCGGCCGCCACGACGCGCGGTTCAGTGCGAGGGGACGTCATGTCCCGCCCCAACCGCGATCAGCTGCGCGAGCAGACTGACGCCGGATCGTTCGCGGACGCCAATTCCACTGCGCCAAAGGCGCCATCGACCGATGGCGCCTGGCGCGCTCACTTGCTCTGGCTTCGGACCTCGCTCTGCCGACGGTTCGGTCCCGATCTGGCCGACGACCTTGCCCAGGAGACCTACCTGCGGGTGGTCGGCCGCGACGCTACGGGGCAGGTCCGCAACCCCCGTGGCCTGCTCATGACGATCGCCGGCAACCTGGCGCGCGATAGGTTCCGGCGCGAGCGCGTCAGGGTCGATCACGCCGCCGAAGCGGCTCGGGCGGAAGGACCTGCGGGGCGCGGACCCTGGACCGCCGCGGACGATCTCGAGGTGCGCGAGGCGATCCTGTCGCTGCCGCCCCGACTTCGCGACGTTCTTCTCCTCAGTAAGATCGGGGGCTTGACGAACCGCGAGATAGCGCAACGCTACAGTTTATCGGTCCGAGCCATCGACAAGCGGTTGCAAAAGGCGATCGCGCTGTTCGTGGCTCACCTGCGGGATTGAGGCTCCGATCTGGCCATGGCAACGCTCCGAGGAGACGATCGCCGGACCCTCGAAGAGGCCGCCGGGTGGTTCACGCGGCTCAAGCAGGATTCCGTCAGCGAAGGCACGATCGAGGACTTCCTGCAGTGGCGCCGCGACCCGGCGAACGACGCGGCCTATGCTGAGGTGGAGGCCCGCTGGCGGCAGGCGGACCGGGTCGGCAATGATCCCGAGCTCGTGCGGCTGACCGAGGCGGCGCTGCGCAGACCCAAGGCTGCGGACGCGATCCGTCGCTGGATCGGCAAGCATGTTCTCCAGCTCGGCCTGGCCGGCGCGGTGGTCGGTGGGGCCATGGTCCTGGTCTTCGCGCACTTCCAGCCGCAGGCCTATGAGACCGACGTCGGCGCGCAGCAGATCGTGCGACTGAACGACGGGTCGGTGCTCCGGCTCAACACGGCCAGCCGGGTCGAAATCCACTTCGCCCGCCACGAACGCCGACTGGTCCTGCAGCGCGGCGAGGCCTATTTCGAGGTTGCCCACGACGCGACCCGCCCGTTCATCGTCGTCGCCGGCGACACCCAGGTCCGGGCCATCGGCACCAAGTTCGATGTGCGTCGCTCCGGCCGTGCGACCCAGGTCACCTTGGCCGAAGGGCGGGTGCAGGTTGCGCGCCCCGACCGCAAGGAACGGTGGATGTTGGCCCCGAACCAACAGATCACGCTGAACGGCGTGCCGCCGGTTCCCCAGGTCGCCGACGCGGCGACGACCACGAGCTGGACGACCGGCCGCTTGCGGTTCAGCGAGACGCCCCTGGTCGAGGCGATCGCCGAGGTGAACCGCTATAGCCGCACCAAGATCACGCTCGACGCCAGCCACGTCGCCGAAGAGCGGGTCAGCGGCGTCTTCGACACCGGGGACACCAAGGCCTTCGTCTCCGCCGTCACGGAGATCTTCAGTCTCAAGGCGAACACGACGCCCGACGGGATCGTGTTGCGCGCCGGCGAGCCCCCCACGCCCAGCTAGTCAGTTTTTTCCAAGTGCCCAGTTCGCGTTTCACCGCGCCGGCGCGTCTCCCCCGTGACGCCGGCGACAGAACCCGAAGTCCCGCCCTACCGGCGGACCAAACGCGGCGTCGGGGGAGTGAAATGCACCAAACCACGCGTCCGTCGTCCGACCTGAAGGCCCGACTCCTCGCCGGCTCGCTGTGGGCGTTCGTGGCGACCTGGGCCTCGCCCGCGCTGGCGGAGGCCCCCGGCAAGGTGGATGTCCCGGCCGGGTCGCTCGAGGCCGCACTGACGACGCTGGCCGGCCAAACGCACCAGCAGGTGCTCTACAAGGCCGACCTGGTCGCGAACCGCCGCGCGCCCGGGGTCAAAGGCCTGCTCACCAGCGACGAGGCCCTTCGGCGCCTGCTGCAGGGGACGGGCCTCTCGGCCAAACGCACGGGCCCCAACGTGCTGGTGCTCCACCTCGTCCCGGGCGCCTCGGGCGAGGTGGGTGATCGCCCTTTCGCCGCTGAGGGCGCGCCGGACCTCATCGCCAGCGCACGGGACGGCGTGACGCCCGCACCGGCCGCCGCGCCCGCCCTGCTGGACGAGGTGACGGTCACCGGCTCCTTCCTGCGGGGTGCGCCGCGCGCCTCGTCGCTGCTCGTGGTGGATCGCAGCGACCTCGCGCGGTCCGGCCGCGAGACCGTGGCGGAGGCCCTGCGCGCCCTGCCCGAGAACTTCACGGGCGGGGCCGGCGAGACCAGCCCGCTGCTGGGCGCCGACACGGTGGGCCGCAACACCAGCTATGGGTCCGGTCTGAATCTGCGGGGCCTGGGCAACGGCGCCACGCTCGTGCTGTTGAATGGCCGCCGTCTCGCCGGCTCCGGGACGTTTGGCGACTACGCCGACGTGTCGTCGATTCCGTCGGCCATCGTCGATCGGGTGGAGATCCTCCTCGATGGCGCCTCGGCCACCTACGGCTCCGACGCTGTGGGCGGCGTGGTCAACATCATCACCCGCAAGGACTATGAGGGCGCGGAGGTGCGCCTCCAGGCGGGCGTCGGCGCTGGCGGCGAGCCCGTGGATGGCCAGGCCTCGCTGCTCTTCGGAAAGCGATGGGGCGCCGGTGGGGTCGTCGTCTCCTACGAGCTCCAGCGCCGTGAGCGTCTCGCCACCGACGACCGCGACGTCGCCGCGACGTCGGATCTGCGCGCCTTCGGCGGCGCCGATTTCCGCTCCACGACAGCCTTTCCCGGGAATGTGCTGGCCACCGCGCCGGGGGGCGGGACGCTGACGCCCACCTACGGCATTCCCGCGGGCCAGAACGGGATCGGCCTGAAACCCTCCGACTTCCTGCTGGGGACCCTCAACCGGCAGCGCCAGCGCATCGGCGTCGACCTGCTGCCCCGGCAGACCCTCAACTCGGTCTATGTCGCATTCGACCAGGACCTCGGCGATCGGCTGGAAATCACCTCCGATGCGCGGTTCGGCGTGCGGCGGTTCAAGGCGCGCCAGGGCATTCCCACCAGCACCCTGACGGTTGGTCGGAACAATCCGTTCTTCGTCTCGCCGAACGGCGCGGCCACCAACCAGATCGCCTATTCCTTCGCCGGCCAGCTCCCGAACGTGGTGTCCTCCGGCCAGGTGGAGTCCCTGGGGCTCACGGCCGGGGCGAAGCTGAAGCTCTTCGGCGATTGGCGCAGCGAGGCCTATGCCACCTTCGCCCAGGAGATCACCGAGCAGCGCGGCGGCGGGTTCGTGAACAGCCTCGTGCTGAATGAGGCGCTGGGCAACGCGCCGGACAATCCGGCCACCCCGTTCTCCGTCAAGCAGCTTGGCTTCCTCAACCCCTACGCCGGGGTGCTGGGCGTCAATTCACCGGCGCTGCTGGCCTCGATCGCCTCAGGCTCCACCTTCGCCAGGATCCGCAGCCGGGTGGCGTCGGTCACCGCCCAGGCGGACGGGTCACTGTGGACGCTGCCGGGCGGCGACGTGAAGCTTGCCGTGGGCCTGCAGGCGCGGCGCGAGACCTTGCTGCGCTCCGGTTACAACTTCATCGCCTCGGTGGCGCCCGTCGCCACCTCGCCCACGGACGTCTCGCGCGACGTCACCGCCGCTTTCGCGGAACTGAGCGTCCCGCTGGTCGGCGAAGCGAACGCGCGGCCGGGCCTGCACGAACTGCAGTTCAGCCTGGCCGGCCGCGTGGAGCACTACGAGGCGGTGGCGACCACCGCCAATCCCAAGATCGGGGTGGTCTGGTCGCCGGTGTCCGACGTGCTCGTGCGCGCGACCTACAGCCGCTCGTTCCGCGCCCCGGCGCTGCGCGAGCTCTACGACCCCGCGTCCTATGATCCGACCCTGGTCGTCCTTGGCGCCGATCGCATCCGCACCCTGTCGCTGTCCGGCGGCAACCCCGACCTGCGGCCCCAGACGGCCCGGTCCTGGACGGGCGGCATCGAAGTGCGGCCCTCGGCCATCCCGGGTCTCAGTCTCTCGGTCTCCGCGTTCGACATCCGGTTCAAGAACCGGATCGACCGGCCGGTGAGCGGGAGTCTGTCCAGCGCGCTGGTCGATCCTACGGTGGCGACGTTCGTGCGCCGGCTCGCGCCCACGGCCAACCCCGCCGATCTCGCGTTCATCACCGCGCTGCTGGACAGCGCGCCGAACCCGGAGGGACGAGCCTTCCTTCCGGCGGAGTACGGTGCGGTGGTCGATTCCCGCTACGTGAACACCGCGACCCTGTCCGTGCGCGGCGTCGACGCCTTCGGCGCCTACGCGTTCGACGTGGGCGGGAACCAGGTGCGGCTTGGCGCGAACGCCACCTGGCTGCTTGATTACAAGCAGCAACTGACCCCCACCGGCGCGGTGGTCGAGCGGGTGAACGTCGCGAATTTCCCGCTCGCCTTCCGTGGGCGGCTGACCGCCGACTGGACGCGGGGCCGGTTCACCCTGGGCGGGGCCGTGAACTACACCGGGCGCTACCGCGACGCGGCCGGTGAACGGATCGACGATCTCGCGACGATCGACCTCCAGGCCCGCCTGGCCCCCGCCAAGTCCGGCCCGCTCGCCGGCGTGGCGGTGCTGCTGAACGTGCGCAACGCCTTCAACACCGATCCGCCCTTCTACAACAACCCGCTGGGCGTGGCCTACGACGCCACCAACGGTGATCCCGTGGGCCGCTACATCTCCCTGCAGCTGACGCGATCCTGGTGAGCCGCCGTCATGCTGCGAGCCGCCTTGTGGGCGGCGCTGCTCGTCCTCGGCCAGCTGCTGGCCGGCGGCGCGGCGGCCCGCCCGTTCGTCGTGGAGGATCTGCTCCACCAATCCTCGCTAGGGGGCCACGTCGTGGACCCGAGCGGTCGCTGGTTCGTTTATGAGTTGCGCGGGCCGTACGACCAGATCGGGCGCTACGATCTGGCCTACGGTCCCAGCCGCGCGGCGGGTCGGCTTCAGCTCGTCGACCTACGGCGCGCCAAGCCGCCGCGCCCCTTGGTGCAGGGTGATCCGACCGGCCTCACCCTGGGTCCCTTCTCGCCATCGGGCGACCGTCTCGCGGTCTTCCGTTTGCGCGAGCGGCGCTGGGAGCTCGGGATCGTCCGCGTGGCGACGGGCGCCGTACGCTGGTACCGCGCCGCGCCGCGCGGTGGCGGCGCGGGCCGGTCCGTTCAGTGGCTGAGCGACAACGCGCTGCTGGTCCTCAGCCGCACCGACGGCCATCCGCCGTTCATCTACCGGACCGGATGGCTGCTCTCCGAACGCCTTCCCAAGGCGTGGGACGAGGTGGCGCGCGGCGGCACGGCCAGTACGCTCTACGGCAGCGGCGCCTACGCCGGCGTGCGGCCCAGGGCGGCGCCGACCGAGCTGCTGCGCATCGATGTCGAGAAGGGCGAAGTGAGACAGCTCGCCCGCGGCGACTTCAACGACCTCGACATCTCGCCGGACAAGTCCCGGGTCGCGCTGTTCGAGCAAGGCGCCGATCGTCAGCCGCGCCCCGAGGGCCCGGTCCGGGGCGCCGCCGGCTTCGAGACCGAAGAGACCCACCTTGTCGTGGTCAATCTCCGCGGGGGCGCGCCCAGGGCGCTCTGCCCAGGCTGTGATCTCTCGCCTCAGCTGCTGGACTGGTCGCCGGACGGCGCGGCCCTGCTGGTGTTCCGGCGCGGGGCGAGCGGCGACTGGACGGACGGCCGGTTGCTGCGAATCGACGCTGAAGCGGGCGGCGTGACGCCGCTGGGGGCGGGCCTGCGCCCTGTGCTGGACAGCAACCCCGTGGTCGTCAGGGCCGCCTGGATGGGCGCGCGTGTGCTCCTCCTGGCACGGCCACAGGAAGGCGGGCGCGAAGACTGGTACCTGGTGGGCGGTGACGGCGCATCGGTCAATCTGACCGGCGCCGCGCCGGAACCTGGGGGAACCCTGCTGGGCGTGAGCGCTGCTGGCGTGACTGTGGCCTCTGGCGACCGAGTCCGCTGGATCGACCCTGCCGGCCGGGTGGTCCACACCAGCGAGGAGGGCATCGCCGCCGCGCCAGGCGTCGGTCGGACATCTGAGGGCGCGCGCCTCGCGCTCCGTCCCGGCGCGAACGCCTGGGCCATGCTCGGCCCTCGACCGGGTCGCGACCTGGCGCTCGCGACCCCTCTGGGCCTGGTGGTGCAGATGGCGCTGCCGCCGACCGTTGGCGAGGTGGTGGACGCCTCGTCCACCGCCCGCGTCGCCGTCGTGAGACGGACGGACGCCCGGGGCGTGACATCCCTTTGGCGCGTCGACGCGGCGGGCAGCGCGTCGCCAATCGCGGAGATCAACACCTATCTGGCCCAGACCGACGCGCCGCGCGTCTTTCCCGTCAGGCATGCCGGCGACCAGGGTCAGTCGCTGACGAGGTGGCTGTTCTTGCCGGCCCGCGCGACGCCGGGCCGGCCGCCGCCGCTGATCGTGCGACCCTATCTCGGGTCCAACTATCCCAGGCCCCCGGGCGACCTTCCGATGGAGGAAGGCTTCCTGGGAAACCTCCGTATGCTGGTCGGTCACGGCTACGCCGTCCTGGTGCCTAGCCTGCCCACCCCCCCACAGGGCCTGGTCGAGCCAATGGATCGTCTGGCGGACAGGATCCTGGCGATCGAACGCGCCGCGCGCCTCGACCCCGCGCTGGCCGGATGTTTCGACCCAACGCGCGAGGCCCTGCTGGGCTGGAGTTTCGGCGGCTACACCACCATGGCAGCCGTGACCCAGACCGATCACTTCCAGGCGGCCGTGGCGGTCGACGGCATCAGCGATCTCACCGCCTACTGGGCCCACTTGCCGCTCGCCCGACAACTGGGTGTCGAGGACGGCTACATCTCCAACTGGACGACGGGGGCCGTGGAATCGACCCAGCCCACGCTCGGCGCGCCGCCGTGGCGGGAGCGGGACCGCTACGTCCGCAACAGCCCGTTGTGGTTCGCAGACCGCATCTCTACGCCGCTGCTGCTGATCCATGGCTGGCGCGACCCCGTGCCCGTGGCCGGCTCGGAGGCGATGTATTCGGCGCTGTTTCGGCAGGGCAAGGACGCCATGCTGGCGGTCTACTGGGGCGCCGACCACCATCCGGACAGCCCCGGAGACGTGGCCAGCGTCTGGGCCCTGACATTTCGTTTTCTGGACGAGCGGCTCGACCCAGCACGGGCGGGCCGACCGCCTAGGGCATCGGTCGATACGTGCCGCGCGCGGGACGGGTAGAGGGCGCGCAAGGTGGGCTGGCTCGGTCAGCTATCGGCCACGGCGCCAGCGTCCATTAGTGGCCCGCTGCGGATTCTCGTCGGACCAACCCCGATGACTGCACGGCGCCAGGAGCGGACATGCGCGCCGCGCCGGACAGTAGACACTCCCGTGGCGCCGACGCGAGGCGACAGAAAGCTACCGTCCGAGCATCGCCACGCCCGTCACCAACGCTCCAAGGACAAATGCCAGGCCGCTCCCCACAACGAACCCTCGCAGGTGATCCCGCGGGTTGACCCGGAACGCCACGTCCCCGGCCCCCGGGATCATCGCCCACGAAGGGCGAAGCATGCCGAGCCACAAAACATCGAGAACCGCGAAGTCCACGACGTTGAACGCCATCGAGATCGCCGCGGCGTTGAGGCCCAGCATCTCCGGCCCGACGTACGGATTGCGCGCAGCAAGCTGGAGGCTCGACCAGATGGGCCAGCCGACCAGCAGCGCGATGAAGGGTAGCCCGACCAGGCGCGCGAGGCGCTTTTCCTGCGGCGTGGCCGGCGGTGCGGCGGCGCGTATCTCCGGCGGATAGTGGCGCAGGAACAGGCGCGGGTTCAGCCGCACGAGCGCCATGACATAGGCGGACGCCACCAGCGAAAGGATCGCCGCGTCGCAGGCTAGGATAGCCCAGTCGCTGGGGGTCATCGCTCACCACCTGCTGGCAACGCCACGATTAAGCCGCGCCGACCCAGCCAGGCCGCGAAGGTGGGCAGCACGACGAGGGTCAGGGCGGTCGAGGTCAGGAGGCCGCCGATCACCACGGTCGCCAGGGGCTTCTGCACCTCCGCGCCGGCGCCGATCGCGATGGCCATGGGCACGAACCCCAGCATCGCGACTAGCGCCGTCGTGAGCACCGCGCGCAGCCGGCTGAGGGTGCCCGAGACGGCGGCCTCGACCGGCGCGGCGCCATCGCCCACGCGGCCCTTGATGCTCTGCATCAGGACCAGCCCGTTCAGCGTCGCCACGCCCGACACCGCGATGAAGCCCACCGCCGCCGAGATCGAGAACGGGATGCCGCGCAGGGCCAAGGCCAGCACGCCGCCGACCAGAGCGAGCGGCACGCAGGCGAACACCAGGGCCGCCTCAGCCGCCGAGCCCAGGGCGAAAAACAGCAAGATCGCGATCACCAGGAAGACGACGGGGACGATCAGCGCCAGGCGCGCACTGGCCCGCTCAAGGTTCTCGAACTGGCCGCCCCAGTCGACCCATGAGCCGGGCGTCAGCTTGACCTTCCCTGCGACCGATGCCCGCGCGTCGGTGACGAAGCCGCCCAGGTCCCGCCCCCGAACATTGGCCTGCACGACAATGCGGCGTTTCCCGTTCTCACGGCTGACTTGATTTGGCCCTTCCGCGGTGTCGAACCGGGCGACCGAGCCAAGCGGGATCGCGACGTTGCCTTCGCCCTCAGACACCACAGGCAATTGACCCATGACGGCCGGATCGGCGCGCAGTCGGTCGTCGAGCCGGACCACCACGTCGAAGCGTCGGTCGCCCTCAAGGATGTGGCCGGCCTCGCGCCCGCCCAGCCCGATCGCCAGCGCATCGGCCGCGTCGCTGGCATGGACGCCCAGCGCGGCCGCGGCGACGCGGTCCACGCTGGCCGTGATCGTGGGCTGGCCGGACACCTGCTCGACACGGACGTCGGCCGCGCCGCGCACGCCTCGCAGCACGTCGGCGACCTGATCGGCGGTCCGGCTCATCGCCGCGAAGTCGTCGCCATAGACCTTCACGGCCACGTCGGAGCGAACCCCGGCGATCAGCTCGTTGAACCGCATCTGGATCGGCTGCGTGAATTCGTAGGCGTTGCCCAGCAGCTTGCCGAGCGCGGCCTCCATCTGCTCGACCAACTCCGCCTTCGGCAGCCGCGGGTCGGGCCACTCTCGGCGCGGCTTGAGGATCACGAAGGTGTCGGACGCGCTGGGCGGCATCGGGTCGGAGGCGATCTCCGCCGTGCCAGTGCGGGTGAAGACCAGGGCCACCTCGGGCATGGCCGCGATCGTCTTCTCGACGCGGAACTGCATCTCCTGGCTCTGTTCGAGCGAGATC
This sequence comes from uncultured Phenylobacterium sp., assembly GCA_966096115.1. Lineage (GTDB taxonomy): Bacteria > Pseudomonadota > Alphaproteobacteria > Caulobacterales > Caulobacteraceae > Phenylobacterium. The sequence continues at coordinate 33,715 of CBHTUE010000003.1, read as the reverse complement.
GATGGGACCCGCATCGCCTGCACCAAGAGGTCGCCCTCGTCGAGCGTCGGGATGAACTCGCGTCCCAGCAGCAGGAAGGCCATCAGGCCCGCCAGCAGCGCGACGCCCGCGCCAGCGGCGACGGCAGCCGGGCGATCGACCCACTTGCGGAGCACCGGCTCGAACCGCGCGCGGACCGCCGTCACGACGCGGGTCTCGCCATGGCCCTGCGGCTCGCGGACGAATAGCGCGACCATGGCCGGCACGAAGGTCAGGGAGACCACGAACGCGCCGGCCAGCGCGAACATGACCGTCGCCGCCATGGGCATGAACATCTTGCCCTCGACGCCCTCGAAGGCCAGCAGCGGCGCGTAGACCAGCAGGATGATCGCCTGCCCGAACGCGGCCGGCCGCGCCATCTCCCTCGCGGCGGAGGAAGCCAGGGCCAGGCGTTCCGGTTGCGTCAGGGCGCGGCCGAGATCGGCGCGCCGCTGAGCCATGCGGCCGAGCGTGTTCTCGATCACCACCACCGCGCCGTCGACGATCAGGCCGAAGTCGAGGGCGCCCAGGCTCATGAGGTTGCCGCTGATCCCGAACCTTCGCATGGCGATGGCGGCGACGAGGAAGGCCAGCGGGATCACGAGAGCGGTGATGACGGCCGCGCGAAAGTTGCCCAGGGCGAAGAACAGCACGGCGATGACCAGCAGGGCGCCGATCGCCAGGTTGTGTTCGACGGTGGCGATTGTGGCGTTCACCAGCCGCGTCCGATCCAGCACGGGCTTGACCACCACGTCGGGCGGCAGGCTGGCGGCGATGGTCTTCAGGCGTGCCCCGACCCGCTCGGCGACCGTGCGGCTATTCTCGCCCGCCAGCATCAGCGCCGTGCCGATCACCACCTCGTGGCCATTCTCGCTGGCCGAGCCCAGCCGCGGCGCATGGCCGATGGCGACGCTCGCCACGTCCGACACGCGGATGACCGCGCCGCCCCGCCGCCCGATCGGGGTCTCGGCCAGCTCGGCCATGGTCTTTACGCGCGCGTCGGTGCGGACGACGTAGGCCTCGCCCGCGCGGCTGACATATCCAGCGCCGGCGATCCGGTTGGCGTGTTCCAGCGCCTCGACCAGTTGCGGCAGCCCGATGCCCTGCGCCGCCAGTTTCGCCGGATCCGGCTGGACCGCGTACTCCTTCACATAGCCGCCCAACACATCGACGCCAGCCACGCCTGTCAGCGTCTTCAGTTGCGGCGCGACGATCCAGTCCTGCACCGTGCGCAGATACGTCGCCTTCTCCACCTCGGTCGTCAGGCGCTCGCCCTCGGGCGTCACGTAGACTGCGCCCGGCTTGGCCGCCGCGCCCTTGAACTCCACCGTCCAGATGTAGACCTCGCCCAGGCCGGTGACCGGGGGGCCCATGGAGGGCTCCAGGCCGTCCGGCAGATTCGCGCGCGCCGCCTGGAGCCGCTCAGCCACGAGGTTGCGGGCAAAGTAGAGGTTCGTCTGGTCGGTAAAGATCGCGGTGATCTGCGAGAACCCGTGCCGCGACAGCGACCGCGTCTCGACCAGCCCCGGGATCCCGGCCAGCGCCGTCTCCAGGGGGAACGTGACCTGCCGCTCCGTCTCTTCAGGCCCGAGCGCCGGCGCGATGGTGTTGATCTGGACCTGGCGGTTGGTGATGTCGGGCACCGCGTCGATCGGCAGCCTGGCGAGTTGCGATACGCCCAGCACGAACAGGCCGACGGCCAGCAGGGCCACCAGCCAGCGGAAACGGACGGAAAGATCGATCAGGCGGCCGAGCACGTCAGTCCTCGTGCCCCGCTTCGCCCTTGCCCAGTTCGGCCTTCAGCAGGAACGCGGCCTTGCCGGCGATCCGCTCCTGTCCGGTCAGGCCTTTGAGCACCTCGGTCAGCCCGCCGGCCGTCCGGCCGGCCACGACCGGACGCGCGCGGAAGCCCTTGGCTTCGGCGACGAAGACGACGGATCGGCCCTCCAGGGTCTGCACGGCCTCGCTCGGGACCGCGATCACACCTGAGCCGGCAGACATGATCACCCGCGCGGAGACGACGGACCCCGGCGGTGGCGTCAGTCCCGACGGCTTGGCGCGCACGGTGGCGGCGCCGGCTCCAGCCGCGCTGGGCGCCACCGCGACGATGGTGGCCATGGACTCGCCGCCATTGGGAAGTTGGACGCGCACCGCTTGCCCGGCGCGGATCGCCGCCGCTGAGGCCGGCGGCGCCTCGAACACGTACTCGGCGGTGCGGCCGTCCACGACCTCGGCGACGAGCGCGCCCTGGGTGACGAAGCCGCCGACGCGCGCCTCCACCCGGGTCACCACGCCCGCGATCGGACTGCGCAGGATCGCCACACCGCCGGGGCCCGGCTGGCCCTGGGCCTGGACCTGAGCGCGGGCCGCGCGGAGCTCGGCCTCGGCCTTGGCGGCGGTGGCCTGGCTGGCCTCCCAGTCCTGGCGGGCGACGACGCCCTCCTCGAACAGGCGCTTGTCTCGCGCGGCGGCCGCCTGGGCCGCGCGCGCGCCGGCGGCGGACGAGTCCACCGACGCTCGGGAGGCCGCACCCTCGGCGCTGCGGATGGTCGCGATGGGCGCGCCGGCCCTCACGGTTTCACCCGCCGCCACATGCACCCACTCGACCGTCCCGGCCACGGAGGCGCCGAGCGCAGCCGCGCCGTTGGGGCTCAGGCCCACCCGCCCCGGCAGGATGATGTCGGCCCCGCCGCCCCGCTGGATCGTCGTCACGACGACCCCCGCGGCCTGCGCCTGCTCCGCGGTCAGGGGAATAAACCCTGCTTCGGCGTGGGCTTGTTCGCCCTCGGCATGCTCGGCGCCTTCGGGCGCGGCCGGCCGGTCGAGCAGGCGCGCGGCCCCGAAGCCGACGCCCCCGGCCACCACGGCCAGCGCCGCGCCGGCGGCGATCCATTTGCGATCCATCAGGACGGGTCTCCGAAGGGAACCTGGCCACGGGCGCGGGCGAGGTCGGCGACGGCCTTGATCCTCGCGAGGCGGGCCTCGACGTTGCGGCCACGGGCCTCGACGAGCGCGCGGCGGGCGGTCAGCAGTTCGAGCAGGGATAATTTGCCGGCGCTGTAGCCGAGCCGAGCCAGCCGATAGCCCTCCTCGGCCGCCGCCTCGCCCTGGCGGGCGGCGTCCATGGCCAGGCCAGCAGCCGCGGCCCCACCCTCAGCAGCCCTCCGATCCGCCGCCAGCTCGGCCTCGGCGCTGGCGTAACGCGCCCGGGCCGCATCTGCGTTGGCGCGGGCCGCGGCGATGGCGCCCTCGTTGCGGTTGAACAGCGGCAGCGGCGCGGACAGGCCGCCGACCGCGGCGCTCGCGTCGACCTCCTCGTAACGCCTCAGGCCCAGGCTGACCGTCACATCGGGGATGCGCCGGCTGCGCTCGACCTCCACCCGCCGCGCGGCGGCGTCCCGTTCGGCGCGGGTTGCGGCGATCGCCGGATTGTCGACCCCACCGGCGGCGGGAAACCACACGCGATCCAGAAAGCCCGGGGTCACGGCCGTGTACGACGCCTCTGGCCCCGCCAGCGCGCTCAGCCGCGCCAGCGCGGCGGCTTGCCGGGCTTGGGCCTGGGCGCTGTCCGCCCGGGCCGCCGCCAGGGCGGCGTCTGCCTGCAGGGCGCGGACCTGGGCCTCTTTGCCGTTCTCGACCAGCAGCTTGACCGCCCGCGCGTCGGTGGTCGCCAAGTCTAGGGCGTCCTGGGCGATGCGAAGCCGGTCTCCCGCGGCCTCGGCCTCGGCGTAGGCCAGCGCGAGCGCATGGGCGAAGTCGATCCTGCCCAGGCCGGCACGGGCGCGGACGGCGTCGACGTCGGCCGAAGCCGCGGCGATGCGCGCGTCACGCTTGCCGCCGAGCTCGAGCACCTGTCCGACGCTCAAGGTGGTCTGGGCGCGGTCAAAATCGCGGTAGGGCCGCCAGCCGCCGAAATCCTCGACGTCGAGGCCGAGGGTCGGGTTGGGACGCGTGGCCGCTTGCCGGGCCTGCCCCTCCGCGGCGCGCAGTTCGGCGTCGCCGACCGCGACGCGCGGCGAGGACCCTTGGCCCTGCCGCAACAGGACGTCGAAGGGCGGCGCAGTCTGCGCCCGCGCAAGCCCAGGCAGGGTCAGGATCGTCCCCAGCACGAGGGCCGCCCAGGGCCTCGGGGTTCGCCTAGACATGGTGGACGGGGTGCACGGTCGGCGCGAGCGCGGCAGAACGCAGTTCGCCCCGCGCCTGCCCGATGATTTGCGCGGCGCCCCAGAGCGACAGGCCGGCCATGGCCGCGGCCACGAGGAGATCCGGCCAGCCGGCGCCGAGGCCGAAGACGCCCGCGGCGGCGAGCAGCACGGCCACGTTGCCGATCGCGTCGTTGCGCGAGCAAATCCAGACCGAGCGCATGTTGGCGTCGCCCGTCCGATGCCGGAACAGCAGCACCGCGACGCCGATGTTGGCGACCAGGGCCGCCACACCGATGACGCCCATCGTTCCAGCATGTGGCGTGGTCCCGTGCAGGACGCCCCAGGCCGTCGACGCCAGGATCCACGCCCCGAAGAGGGCCAGGGTCACGCCCTTCAGGAGTGCAGCGCGGGCGCGCCAGAGAAGCGCGAGATTGGCGACCGCCAAGCTCAGCGCGTAGTTGGCGCTGTCCCCGAAGAAGTCGAGGGCGTCCGCCCGCAGGGCCAGGGAGTGGCCGGCGAGGCCCGCGCCCATCTCGACGGCGAACATGCCGCCATTGACGGCCAGGGCGATCCACAAGGCGCGGCGCCACCTCGGATCGGCTTGCGGGGGTTGCGGTGCGCAGCAGCTCGCGCCCATGGGTCACCTCGACTCTTTCGACGTGACAGGCGATATGCACCCTCTAGCGACTAGAGGGTCAAGCGATGAATGGGATGACCATCGGCCAGATCGCCAAGGCCACCCAGACCAAGGTTCCGACGGTGCGGTTCTACGAGGGCATCGGCCTGCTCGAGGCGCCCGCGCGCTCCGAGGGCAACCAACGCCTCTACAACAGCGACGCCTTGGCGCGGTTGAGCTTCATCCGGCGTGCGCGTGACCTCGGCTTCCCCATCGACCAGGTCCGCGCGCTTCTCGATCTCTCGGACGACCGCGACCGCTCGTGCTGCGAGATCGACGCCATAGCCGCCGCCCACCTCGTCGAGGTCGATCGCAAGATCAAGGACCTCAAGGCCCTGCGTCGCGAGCTTTCGGGTCTGCTCGACCAATGCCGGCAGAATGTCGTCGCGGACTGTCGGATCATCGAGGCGCTGGGACCCTCCTCGAAGCCCGGCGACACACCGCGTTGATCCGCCTCGGCCGGATAGCGGCCGACCTGGGTTCGGCATGTCCCCTTAGGCGCAGCAACTCGATCCTTCCTGGATCGGCGGGCACTTCACTTCACCGTAGGAGCAGTAGACGCAGCAGTCGCCGGCCTTCGGCTTCAAGACCGTTCCGCAACCCTTGCAGTCGTAGAAATACTGGCAGGCGTCCGTTGGCATCGTTTCAGTCTCAACGTGCCCGCAGGCGGGACAGGTAATCGTCGATTGGGCGATCATGGGCGGCCCGCCTGCATAACGAGCCGCTGGAGGACCGGATCCCAGGCCTGCCAGGTCAAGGCGACGACGACGAGCGCCGAGGCGAAGCCCAGAAGGGGATAGGCGCGGACCGAGCGGCGGCGGATCGCAAGCCCCCAACCCATGGCCAGCAAGACCACGGCGACTCCAAGGACGATGGGTCGAACGGCGTGAAGCGGACCGAGCAGACCGACAACGCCGGCGCTGACGCCGGCGAACACCAAGGCCATCGGCAAGGCGCAGCAGGACGACGCCACGACGGCGACCATGGCCGCCACGAACCCTCCCACACTCGTCAGCTCGAGCTGCTGTTTCACGCGCCTGCTGGTGACACGCTCACGACCGAGGTTCAAGCGTAGCGCGGCGCCCGCTTGGGACGGCTGCCTTGCACCAGATCCAGGCATTGAGGTCTGACCGAACAGCGGACATTCGATTTGCGGCTGGGCTGCGGGCAGGCCGAGATCTCGCACGGCTGCGCCGTGCCATTGAGATCGTCTGTGATAATGAGGTTCCTCGGGCGATAGCGGTTACGATCCATGCCCAAGGAAGCGTCGCCGAGGGGTTCCGGCCCGAGAAGGCACGGCCGATCAGCCACTTGGATAACAGGGTTCAACCACGTTCCTAGTGAGGTGGTTAGGCAGTTCTGGACCACTCTCTCCGATGCCGGGACGACTCCCCGGCGTCGCTATGAGCGGGGGGCATGGTCGACCCTGGGGCATTTCCACGCGTGGCCGGCGTTTCACAGCCGGCGGACGAAGCGGTCGCGCTGACCATCCTCCATGTTGACGACGACCCGATAAACAGCCGGGTGCTGGCTGAGCTGCTAGGGGCGTTGGGCCATGTCAGCGTGCCCGCCAACAGCGCGGGCCGCGCCCTGGAACTTGCCGCCGTCGGCCGGTTCGATGCTGTCCTGTTGGACATCCACATGCCCGGAATGAGCGGCGCCGAAGCCGTCGGTCGCCTTCGCGCCCTGGCGGGTCTTTGGGCAGTCCTGCCGATCATCGCCGTCACAGGGGATGTGGCCGGTTATACCGCCGCACGCTGCAAGCAGCTTGGATTCAGCGGCCAACTGGAAAAACCGCTCTCGATCAGAGCGCTTCGTGACGGCTTGGCAAAAGCGATGGCAAACCAGCCGGGCCGGAGAAACGTGTCGGCGGGAAGGTAAGCTAGGTGGATCCGTGGAGGTCGGCGAGAACTTGAAGGTTGGCACCGTGATGTTGGGATAAGCCGGCGTCCGCCGCGGAAGCGACGCTCGTCGCACGCGCGGCCGAGGCGCTGCATTTTTCAGGCATACCGATCGCCAAGGCCAGGCTGCGCAGCCGGGTCGCCTACCAGCATGCGTTCACTCACAAACGCCGCGTGACCGAGTTGGATCCTGCCGGGGACGCCGCGGCCGACGTTCTGCGTCTGCTCGCGGAAGTGAGCGATCTCCCGCTTGCGCCACAGCTCGGAGATTCTCCGCTTCTGCAGGCTGCAAACCGACCCTAGGGCCATGGTTCTCAGAGCTGTTGGCTAGGCGACACACTCAGACTTGAGGAAGCGAGGCCCGGTTCCGGCTTGCGCCGGTAGGCGACATTGGGATCAGGTCTGGAAGCGGACTCTCGACCGCCCTTTCCCGCTCGGACCGCTTGGGGTCGGGCCGCGGATGGCCGGCTAGCGCGGTGCGCGGGCAGCTCTCGCCAGGGCCAACTCGCGGCGCGGCGTCATCGTAGCTTTGTTAGAGGCCTCGACGCGGCGGCGCGTCGAGTTCACGCTCGCCCCGGTAAAACCGGAGGGACGCGATGAAGCGAAGCTGGCTTGTGGCGCTCGGCCTGGTCGTTCTGGCTGGGCTCCCGGCGGCGGCCTTGGCCGGAGCGGAGACGGTCGGCAGGGTCGCTTTCGCCAACTCTGGCGAGCCGGCAGCACAGGCGCCGTTCTTGCGTGGGCTCGCGCTTCTGCACAACTTCGAATACGAGCGCGCGGCCGCCGCTTTCCGCGAGGCGGAGGCCGCCGATCCGTCGTTCGCCATGGCCTATTGGGGCGAGGCGATGACCCATAACCATCCGGTGTGGATGGAGCAGGACCTGACCGCGGCGCGAGCCGCGCTGGCGCGGCTGGGTCCAACCCCCGAAGCCCGCGCCGCCAAGGCCGCCACCCAGCGCGAGCGCGACTATCTCGGCGCGGTCGAGATCCTCTTCGGCGAAGGCGCCAAGTTCGAACGTGACCTGCGCTATGCCGATGCGATGGCGCGAATCCACGCGGCCTATCCCGGCGATGTCGATGCCGCGGCGTTCGACGCGCTGGCCTTGCTCGGGTCGGCGCACGCAGGGCGCGATTTTGCGATTTACATGAAATCCGCCGCGATCCTCGAAGAGGCCTTTCCCGCCCACCCCGATCATCCCGGGGTGCTGCATTACCTCATCCATTCCTACGACGATCCGATCCACGCCCCGCTAGGACTGCGCGCAGCGCGGCGCTATGGCAAGATCGCGCCCGACGCCGGCCATGCCCTGCATATGACCTCGCACATCTTCGTGGCGCTGGGCATGTGGGACGATGTCGTCGCGGCGAACCGGCAGGCGATCGGCGTGGTCAACGCCCAGCGCGCGGCCGCTGGCAAGGCCCCGTCATGGTGCGGCCATTACCCGGCCTGGCTGGTCTATGGCTATCTGCAGAAGAAGATGGGCGCTGCAGCGCGGGAGCTCGCGGGGAAATGCCTTGCTCAAGCCCCGAGCGATCCGCGCACCGCCGCCGAATCAGGTGCTGACCCGGACAATACGTGGACCGATTCATGGCTATTCATGCGGGCAATGATCGTCGCCGACGGAGGACGCCCGCCGGTGGCGGACGGTCTCGGTCCTGACCGCTGGTCGACGTGGTCGCAGCTGTCTGACGCTTACGCGCGGCTGCTGGCCGCCGCCGCGGAGAGCGACCGCGCCTCGCTGGGCGATGCCGCCGCCGACCTAGCCCGGATCACGCCCCTGTTGCTGGACGAACTTGACAAGGCCGGCGCCCACGATCCCTCCGCGAGGGCGATGGTCGAGGCGATGCGGCTGCAGGGCAAGGCGCTGGTCGAACTCGGCGGCGGAAACGCATCAGGCGCACTCGCCACGCTCGAGGCGGCGGCTTCGGTCGAGGAGGGGGCGCCGTTGGAATTCGGACCGCCTGCGGTCGCCAAGCCTTCGCGCGAACTGCTCGGCGACGTCCTCTCGAAGCTCGGCCGCAGGGCCGAGGCCGCGGCGGCCTATCGCGCCGCACTCGCACGAATGCCGGGAAGGCGGTTGTCGGTCGAGGGACTTGCGCTTGCTGAAGCGGCGCGCTGACGCCCGGCGGCCAGGCGAACCCGGCGCGCTGCTCTGAGGTCAGCGCCGCGCCAGTTGCGGACATCCCGGCCAGGGCGAGAAGCAGACATCCGCCGCGCGTTTCTGGAGCGGCGACTGCGCCGTAAACCTCCGGTGCTTGACGTCTAGTACCGACGCTCTGCCAATGACCCAGCTTGAGAGCATGAGGCTGACTTGACGCTCGATCAGACCGCGATCGCGAACCGGTTTAAACGACAAGGCTGGGTTACTCTCGCTTATCGCTTCCTAATCGAGGTCGCATTCCTCTTCGTCGCCTTCAGCCAATTCCCCGACCACAAATGGACCATCGGGATGGGGTTGTTGGTGTTCAGCGGTGCTGTGGGCAGCGTTGCGTTGATGATCCAACAGCTTGCAGCCGGCCTTGAAATCCAGCTCGGGCAGACCGACCGCAAGACACGCCACGCCATCGTTCTTGCGGCGGAACAGGTGGCATTGGGCAAGCATGACGACATAGACCAGGAGAAGTTCTGGCGCACCGTGGATGGACGGGGGGAGTTCGAGCTCGCTGAGGAAAGTCGCTATCAGGACAAGCCGGCCGGTGCATGGCAGGGCTTTGGCTTGGCGATGGCCGCACTTTTCTGGAGCGTCCTGTCGAGTCTCGCAGGCATCGTGATCGTGATGGTGCTGACTGGGGGCTAGGCGCCATGTCGGCCCAGCGCCATGAGGTGCCTTTCACCTCAGTCCGGAAACCGGATACTCAGCCGACCTACTGCGCGGCCCGGTGGCCAGTGCTGCGCAGCGTGCAAAGGAAACCTTTCCCTGGCCGCCCTTCGCCAGTCTTCGGACGCCTCTTAAATCGCCAGGGCAGGTCCGGAGGCACGGCGCCGGCCGGTCCTGGAGGTGTGGGCACCCGGCGCGACACGCGAGGGTAGCTGCGCCTTTGAGATTCGATGGTACGTTGCGTGCGGCCCAGATGGCGGGCGGCTGGTCGAGGCGCCATGGGGAGCGACGCGCAGCACGACGCGAAGCGCGAGGTCGGTCGGCAGGCGGAGCCGTCGCAGGCCGCGGGCTCGCCGCCGCGTAGCGCCATGCCCGACTACCGGGCGGCGGCAGAGGCCCAGCGAGTGCTTCGGAGCTTGGCGGAGACCGCGCCGCGCGCCCAGGCGCTGCAGGCCCTGCAAACCATGGCCAATCGCTACGCGAAAGATCGCGCGCCACCCGCCCTCGCCCCCGGCGGTCCCGTGCAATTGATCCGCGCCAAGGTGGAGGGCTACCAGGATAAGAAGGTGCGCCACGGCAAGCAGGTGGGCGTCATCAAGACCTTCAAGGGGCCGAAGTATCAGGTGGATTTCGGCACGGGGCCCCGGCCCGACCTGAAATGGGTCAAGGCGGAGGACCTCGCGGCAGAGGGATGGACGGAGCCGGCCGAGAAGGCCGACGTCGACTCCGATGTCGAGGACGTGGGCGAGCCGTCATCGAGCACCGCGATTCCCGAACCCAAACAGGAGCAGGAAGAGCTCTCGACCACCCAGGTTCAAACAGAGCTGTGGGGCGTCGTTCCCACTCAGCTTGAGCTGGCCCCGACCCCGGTCACCGATGACCCGGACGACGAGGCGACGCCGAGGAAGGCCGCGCCGAGGAAGAAGGCCAAGGCGACCACCTGGGACCTAATCCTTCGGGACAAGTCCGGGACGGAGATCGCCCGCGTCTCGGGCATCATGGAGAACCAGGTCAAGGATTACGTCGAGCGGAAGAACCGCATCACGACTGAGCCCAAGCCCGTCAAGGCCGGGCCGCCGCTCGCCCTCAAGACTCCCCCGCTCTTGGTTGGTGTCCTCGCCCAGGCCTACGTCAGGGAGATGCAGAGGCGGCAGGCCCGCGAACAGTACCGCGTCAAGCGCGAGACGCTGGCCGCGACTGCGATCGGCGACGTGCCGGCGCTGGACCAGGCGGGGGTGATGAAGCGCCTCAGGGACCTCGGAAGCCAGAAGGACCGCTCCGAGACCGGCGACAACAGGGTCGTCATGACGAAGATCAAGCTGTCGAGGGTGGTCAAGCTGAAGGTGGGCGGCATCGAACGCGAGATCACCCACCTGTACACCCAGGCCGGCAGCCCGACAGAAATCCGCTGCTACCTTGGGACCGCGAATGGCGCCTATCAGCGCGTGCACACCTCGCTGACCGAGCCCTCCGGCGCGAAGAAGGAGGCCCACACGTCGCACACCATGGTGCAGACGAGCGAGACGGTCGCCACGCCCGGCAGTGGCCGGACGGCCAACCGCGTGGGCTTCGACGCCGAGGAGACCAAGGCGTCCGGCAAGAGCCTCGCGGCGCGTGACTTGGACCGGCGATCGGCCAAGCAGTGCAATGTCGAGGACTGGCTGGTCGCCGACGACTGGACGAAGATGGACGAGGCGCAGCGCGAGGGCTGCTACATGTTGGCCCGCGAGTTCAACGCCGCTCTGGACAAGGTGCTGGCCGACGCGGGCCGGGGCGAACTTAACGACTGGGAGGTCGGACGCAGTGCGGAAGGGTTCAAGACCCTGGACGACTCCTGGCTGTTCGCCTCCGGGCGCGCCGCGACGCCGGGGGCAGAATGGACCTCGCGCCAGCAGGACAAGGCGACGGCCACGCTGGACGGCGGGGGGACGCCCGGCAATGCCGGACTTCGGCCGCAAGCGGACGCTGATGTCCCTGAGATGACGAACAGGGTCCGCGCGAGGATGCAGGCCGTCGATCCGGGGGCGTACGAGAAGCACATCGCTTTCATTCGGCAGGGCGTGGGCGAGCCCGTCGCGCAGGACAACGTGAAGGGCGTGGTCTATCCGGGGTACGAGCTGTCGGCCGAGCAGATCGCGGCGCTGGGCGACAGGACGCTGCTGCCGACCGTCCCGGACGGCGACTGCTCGCTGAACGCGGTGCTGGAGTCGCTGGGCGAGACGGCCTCGCTGAACGAACTCAGGGCGGAGATCGCCAACCGCGCGCTCGACGACGACAACGCCGCAGACGGAAGGGCGGCGGAGGACATCCTGCAACCCGGCGCGTGGCAGCACAGCGACATTATGCTGGCGCAGCTGGCACAGCTGCTGAGCCTACAGATCATCATCATCCAGCCCGGCGGCCAGCGAAGCCCGCCGATCGGCCCTGGCGACCCGGACCGTGGCCAGGTGGTCCTGGTGCACGTCGACGGCGCGGTAGGACACTTCTACGGCACTCGCGCTTAGGCCCTTCTGATGCGCGGGCGCCGCCTCGCGGAGCGGCTGCCTCCGCGCAACCGCATGTCGCGTTCCGGGGCGTTCTGTCCGATATGCGCCAAGTGCGGACATTGGGATCGTTGCGGGAAGCGGACTTCAGCCTAGTGAGGCTCGCCTTGCCAAGTGGAGCGGCCAACAACACTCATTGCCGGCTGCCCGTGCAAGTTGGGAGCGGATCCGAGGAAAGACGTGACAGGCATTTCGGTCGGGACCCTATGCTCGGCGGCGAGACGAAGCTCGTCGTGTAAAACTCGGAAAGGTCGATCGAGGACAGTGAGAAGACACCGCCGCCATCAGGCGTGAGCGTTATCGCGGCGCTCTGGATTTCTGAGCCGATCCACTTGCTCCCGTCTTGGGTCAGGCGGTGAGACACCTCGTCGATGACATGCGTGTGGTCGCTTTCGAAATGAATGCCGCCCTCGAGGATGTCGGAGGCGAACTCGTTTCCGTCTCGGGGCGATCATTGAACGTGATCGTTACAGCCAGAGCCGGTGACCCGAACACAGGGGCCTTGGCAAACGCGTGGAGAAGGAATCGCATGATACTCTTCCGCGCAACATCGAATTTCCACACGTATAGCGCGCGCAGGGCCTGACTGAATGCGGATCGCTGGGCTCACGAAGCGCGCGGTATTCAACGAAGGACGCCATGCCCTACTTCATTCGCGACATGGGGCCGAACAACACCGACGAGGTGTGGCGCGTCGACGACGAGGTCGCGGTCGATGTCTATCAACCGACCGGGGTCGCGCGTGAGTTTCGCGCCCGCCCCGGCGAGACCGCGTGGGACCGGATGGACGCCGAGACGCCGTGGCGGCTGAATGGCGACCCCTTCCACCCGACACGTCTCGGCCTTGGCGAGCACAACCCGCGCATCGCGCGTCCCCTGGCTCGCGCGCACGACGACTTCGGCTTGTTCAGCCCAAACCTTCACACCGAGCCTTCGGTCGTTGCCGCCTCGCAGGGCCAAGCCCAGGCGCTGCTGCGGCAACTTCAGCGGATCTGCCAGACCGTGCAGCCCGGTGCGGACACGCTGAGCGCTTACGGACACGACATCCGCAACCTGCTCATCCTGGCGTGCATGGAGGTTGAGGCGCACTGGCGCGGCGTTCTCGTTGCGAACGGCGCCAAGCGCGACCGCTTCAGCACCAATGACTATGTCGCGCTGGCCGAGATCATGGGGCTGCGCGACTACCTCGTACGCTTTCCGGCGTTTCCGGCGCTCGAACCGATCCGGCCGTTCGCCGGTTGGGGCCTCGGCGAGAGACCGACCGACGACCTGGCGTGGTACGCCGCCTACAACGCCGTGAAGCACAACCGCGAGGACGAGTTCGCGCGCGCCAACCTTGGGCACGCGTTCGAAGCGATGAGCGGCTGCGCGGTCATGCTCGCCGCGCAGTATGGGCGCTGGGCGTTGGGGCGCGAGAGCGACCTGGCGATGTTCTTCCACATCGTCGAGCGACCGACGTGGCCCTTCGCCGAGCACTACATGGCGGGCTTTCGACCCGGCGGCGGCCCGACGCACGAGCTATTCGATGCGGTGCCGCATCCGGTCCTGGCCGCGATCCAGGACAAGCCGCGCGCGGCCAAAGCCGGCGACGCACCGCCGCTATGAGGGGCGCGTGTGCCGTGGAGGCATGATCGCGTCTGGGCGCGCAAACAACCTTGAGCTTGAACGCGTCGGCGGCGTGCGCAACTCATGCGGGCCCCGGAGCCGTGACGCCACCACCGCATGCCCTGCATCTTCCTTCGCGGCCATCGCCGCTCGGCCGAGTATCGGGCGTGGTCGCCCTGGCTGCACGCGGTCGCGGATCTCGTCGCGCGCTTCGACGTCGAGCACGACGACGACCCCCTCGCCTACAACGAAACCGCAAGCGTCAGTCTCCTGGCCGCGGGGGCCGCGCGCGCGGGTCACCTGGGGATCGCCGAATTCGGCACGGTGAAGGGCGACAAGGCCGATGGCCGGCGGCCCGCGAACGGCCGCTGTGACTTCTGGATGGGGAGCAAGACTAAGGCCTGGGGCTTTGAGTTCAAGCAGCTGAAGGTCGACCAGGTGAGCGACGCGTCGTGGTTGCGCGCGATGGCCGCCGCCAAGGCGTGCGCGAATCGTCTTCGTCCGAGCAGCGCCAATCAGCGCGTCGCGGGATTGATCGTCCCCCTCTACTGGCAGGATGAAGACGCCCGGGCCGCGTCGCGTGTGGTGCTTCGAGAGCTCGCGGACTGCACTGACTTCGCGTGGGAGTTACGCGGGTCGGGCCGCGTCGCCAGCGATACCTTCGTGTTTTTCGACCTTGTCGGGCGTTCGTCGTGACGACGCTCGAAGAAAGCCTCGCGCGTGAACCTCCCGCGGTGTGGCTGACATCGTTCTGGGGCTTCGCGCCCGAGCAGTGGGGCTGCATCGGCTTCACCGATCCGAAGATGCGCGCCGATTTCGTCCGCAACACCCAGTCCGGCGTCCTCGTCGCGATCTATGTGACCAAGCACCGTGGCGAGGCCGCCGAACGCGGCAAGGTCCTGGGCTTTCTCGAGGTTTCACACGAAACCGGTGACGCCCAGACCTTCATCGCGGGCGACTTGTGGGCGCGCACGCAGCTCGATCCCAAGGCGCACGGCAAGTGGCGCTACGCGCTGCGCGCCACGCGCGCCTGGCGCATCGTTCCCGAGCAATGGGCGCGCGTCGACAGGCTTCTCCCCAAGACCTACGCGAGCGCGCATGCGATCAAGATCGGAAGCGCAGGCGTCAAGGTCGCGCCGGGCGAAGTCGAACGTCTGCTCGAGCTCGAAGTCTATGAGACGCCCGTCCATGGCGCGACGCAGCCTGTCGATGCGACGATCATGCCGCTCAAGCGCGCGATCGCGCCGACGCGCGCGGTTCCGCCCGCCACCGCGCCCTATTGGGTCGGCGAGATCGATGGCCCCAAGCACCTCTACATCCTGAAACTCATGGGCGGCGCGGCGGCCTACCTCGGCCGCGCGCCCGCGGCGGTCGAAGACAAGTCGATCATCAAGGTCGGCTTCTCGAAAAGCCCGCTGACGCGCCGCGATCAGATCCAGCGCGCCTATCCCGAAGGCGCATTCCACTGGGAGGTCATTCGGCCCGAGGTCATCCCGGCGACGGCGCCGTACGCCAACATCAAGGTGGCGACCGCCGGCGAAGACGCGATGAAGGCAAGGCTCGTCGGCGACGATGCCGAGACGCTGGGCGGCGAATTCTATCTCGTGCCTGACTGGTTGATCCCGCACATTTGGACCGCGGGCCGCGTGGCCGCCGAAGCCGCCGCTAACGGCGGCGCTTGAACGCCCAGAGGTGTTCGTAGAGCGCGGCGAGCTCTTCGGCCTTCTCGGCCGCGAACCCGGCGGCCAGCAGCTCGCTGCGAAGCGCGCCGGCGGGAATGACCTGTCGTCCTTCCGCCACGAGGTCGTAGAAGCGCCGCCAGTCGAGCGGATGGAGCGCACGCGCATTGGCCAGGTGCGCGAAGCGGTCGAGCAGGCGCCGGCTGCGCGCGGTCATGCGGAAGCGCGGCGCGCGTCGCCGCTCGACGCGTAGCTTGAGCGCGCCGCCGTCGGCGTCGCTCATGGTTTTGAGCAGCGGCGCCACGAGCGCGCGCGCCGCGGCGACGTACGTCTGCGCGGTGAGCGGGTCTTCACCCCACCGATGTGCGCGGACCTCGATCTCGAGGATCGATGGCGTCTCTGGGCGCCCGATCGCCTGAAAGCACAGGTCGTCGTGGACGCTCGCGCCCAACCACCGGAAATTGACGCCGTGCAGGCCGAAACGCTCGAGCGCGTCGGCCTGGCGATCGACGCCAAACTGACGCGAGGTGCGCGCGGCCCCAACCATGCGGTCGAGGATCTCGGGGAAAGGCTCGGCAATCGCGATCGTCAGGTCGGGAAGCCATCGGCCCTCGGGTTCGGCGTCACGGCTTATCACGCGTCCGCCTGGCGTTGGGTTTGGCTTCGGCAACGGGATCGACGGGAAGGCTTGAGACATCCAGCAGCGCCACGACGGGCGCCGGCGCCACGTCGCTTTCGGCGGCGATGTCGGCCGCGCGGCGATTGAGATGCGTCATGAGGTCGGCCACGCCGACGGCCTTGCCGTCGACGATCCAGCCCCTCGGCCGCGCCGTCTGGTACGCGAGGAGCAGGATGCCGTGCCGTCCCTGCGGTGAGCGCAGATAGCGTGCGCAGAGCTGGTCCACGAGCGCGGCCTCGATGTCGCTCGTGCTGAGCGCATCGATCACCTTGATCTCGATCGTCACGGTCGCCGTCGACGTGGCCGCACGCGCGCGCAGGGTGATGTCGGGCGCCTTTCGGTTCGCGCGCTCCGACTCGCGCTCGGTCGAGTAGCTGATGCCTTCCTTCAGCCGAAGGCGATCGGCGATCCAAAGCTGGACGTCTTCTTCGCGGAGCAGGCGCTTGAAGGTCCGCCCTTGCGCGAAGTCATCGGTCAGCAGGTCGTCCTGGATATCGTCGAGTCGCCGCAGGGCGAGCGCTTGCAGCTCGCCGGCCGCCGTCGGCGCGCGCTCGCGCTGCGCTTCAAAGACCGCGACCTCGCCCGGCTGCCACGCCGGTAGCTCGCTGTCCTTCAACGCCCGATCCAACGCCATAGCGCGCAGGTGGTACGGCGCGACCGGCAGGCGGTTCTCCTGTGCGAAGCGCTCGAGCGCCGCGTAGGTCGCCTGCCCTGGCGTGTTGGCGAGCCGCTGCAGCGAGGCGCTCCGCGCGGTCTCGGCATAGTCACGGGGGTCGGGTGTGTAGACCTCCAGCGGCGGCCGATCGTTGTCGTCGGCGGGCCGTATCGTTCCGAAAGCGATCTCGACGAGCTGGATGAGGACGGCGAACGGCACGGGCAAACCGCCGTCGCCACTGCGCGCGAACATGTGGCCCAACACCTTGGGGAGAAAGCCGACCGTCAGGTCGGTCTGCTCCGCCGCGGTCACGCTTTCCAGCCGCGCGGCCAGCGAAGGCAGCGCGCGCTCGGGCGTAACCGCGAACGCCGCGCCAAAATAGGCGCTGGCGACGGGCAGGTCAGGATCGGCCTCCGCGCGCGCGAGGACGAGATCGGCGAACCGCGTGTCGCCGGCGACCTGGACGCGCTCGAGGATCGAAAGCATTGCGCGCAGGTGATGGCGGTCTGCCGGCGGATCGATCTCGAGGAGGTCGAGGAGCGCGGGGGCGACGGCGCGCTTCACCCCATCGCGTGTCGTTTCGATCGCCTGCAGGACCGTATAGCGACCGGGCGTCGCCGTCGCGAGGGCCGCGCGGACCTCGCTGATCAGCACGTCGGCGACGATCACCGGGTGCGCTTCAGCCAGATCGTCGAGCCACGCGGGGAAGCCGTTCAATTCGAGCGTGGCAAAGCTCGCCGCCTTGCGCGCATCGTCGGCGTTCAGCTCGGAGGCCCACGCCGGGCGCTTGCGCGCCAGGACGGCAAGGCCCGAGATGCTCATCTGATCGCTCAGGAACAGCGAGTTCTCGTGGCCTTCAGCGCGCGCGCTTCGCAGGTTGGGCGTCGCGTGGCGCCAGAACTCGGCCAGCTGCGCCTCGAAGGCGTTGATCACAGCGTCACCGAAGACCGGGACGGCCGCGCCGTAGTCCGCGATCGCAAAACGGTTATTGCCGCCGGCGAACCATGACGCGAGCTCCCATACCGACCGGAACACGCCGTCGAACTGTCCCGCAGGCGTCCCCTCCGCCGGCCGCCGCACCGAGTCCGGGTCGGCTTTGACCCGCGCGATGAAGTCCTGCCACGAAACAAGCCGCGCGTCGGTCGCGATGTCGCGCTCGCGACGCACACGCGCCATCCGCTCAAGCTGCGCCTTGAGTTCGGGGCTCTCCGGCTGGGGCTCGAGCGACCGTTCGAGGATGGCGACCATGTCCGGACGCGCCGCGATCGTCGTACGGACGTCAGCAAGAGTGCTTGGCGGCGATCCGTCGTCGCGCCATAGCGCGAGCGCCGCGTTGAGGGCGAGCCGCGCCTCATGATCGTTGGGCCGCGTCACGGCATCGGTCGCCAACCAACCCATGTCCGCCCCCGTTAATTCCGACGGGAAACCCTGGATCTGCATCTGGCTGAAGCTCCAGACGGGCTCATCGTAAGCGGCCTGAATCCAGGGGAGCGCCACCCAGAAGAGCGCACGCCGCCGGGCCGCCGTCCGATTGATCTCGCGCTCAAGCGCCAGGTGGTCGTCGTTCGGCTGGCCATGAAAATATCGGCCGCGGTTGAGATAGAGCATCACTTCGGCCGCGACAGCCGGAAGCGTGTCCTCATCGGCGACCTGCAGCAACCGAAGCGTCGCAGCCGTCAGCGGCTCGCGCCACATATCGGGCGGCAGCTCATATTCGCCGGCGTCTTCGGTGTCGGCCTTGGCAAGATCCAGGGCAAGCCGGACGAAGGTCTCGAGGTCATCTTGGCGTGTGATCCGGCGCGCAAGACCACCGCCCATGCCGCGGAACCCGTAGCCGTCCTTGGGCGAGGCGGTCCGCACGACGGTGAACAGCTGCGCCAAAGAAAGGTGCGCCGGGAAGAAGCCGTCCACCATCTGCCAGGCGACCGAGGGCATATCGGCCGCGCGGGGCAGAACATGGTCGACGACTTGGCCCTTGGTGGCGGCGTCGCCGAGTTCGCCCACCGCGCTGACGGCGGCGAGGCGCGAGAGCGTGCTACTCGCAAGATCGAGCGCGGCTTCTAGCGCCAGGTCGGTGCACGCGATGAGGCGCCCTCGCCAGATCATCAACGTGAGCATGTCGCGAACGCGATCGGCCGACGACGCGGTCGTCCAATGCGCGCGGATATCATCGGCAAGCTCGGGATGCGTGAACCGCCGCAGCCCATCGGGATCGAACAGCAGATAGGCGTCGGGCTCGCGGTTGAGCTCGTCGACCAGAACGGCGAGCACCTTGCGACGGAGGGCGACCGGAAGCCCGGCGGGGTCGCCATACTGGATGAGCGCCATCGGATCGCGCGCCGCGACGATGGCGGCGACGGCGTCGTTCCACAGCGCAAGCCATGCCGCGACCGCCCGCAGCGCCGGCCGAACGAGCTCGACGCCGTACGTCTCGGCGAAGAGCAGCGCCTTGATGTCGCGAAGCGAGGCGTTCGCCCCCAGCAGACGATGAAGCCATCGCGCGGTCAGGTAGCTTCGAACCGCGCCTTCGTTGTCGCTGTGCAGCCGGCTGCGCCCGGCCGCGCCAGGCTCGAAGACGGGGCGCGCGAGCAGCTGCGCGATATCCGCGCGGGACCACTCGGGCAGGATCGCTTGCACGTCGAGCGCGCCGTAGGGGTGCTCCACGTCCTCTGACGACAGCGCGAACGCTGGCACGTGTCCAAACACGAGGGCCGCTCCTAGCCGCTCCAGCGCCTGCCAACCGCGCTCCGGGGCGATCCGATCGACCCGCTGGTAGCTCCGATTGGTCTCTTCCAGCCCCGCCAAGAGGCTGGATTCGACCATCTGCTCCAGGCGGCCAAGCGCGCGATCGCGCTTCCACCGCTTGATCATCCACTCCAGATCGAGCGGACGGCGCGCGAACCGCCAGTGACGTTCCGCTGCGATCGTCTCGATGAAGGCGTCGAGGTCGGGCGCCTCTCGGAATTCGGCGAACTGCCGGATGCGTGCCTCGTCGAGCGGTGCCATGAGCAGAACGTCGGGTTCAGGCGCGGGCGGCGGCTGGGATGTTTCGACACGCTCATGGCGGAGCGCCTTTCCGAGCAGCATCTCCGGGGTCGGCGGCTCGGGCGGCGGCGTGTCGATCGGGGCAGGAAGATGCGCCTTCAGGGCGGCGAGATCGGCCTTCGCATCCCAGTCGTGATAGCGACCGCTGAGGACGATCCGCGCACGCCCTTCGACGCCGGACAGGCCGTCGGCGATCTTGCGTAGCGCCGTTTCGAACGGAACGCCGGCGTCCTTCCCTTC
The DNA here is from genome assembly GCA_966096115.1 of uncultured Phenylobacterium sp. Classification (GTDB taxonomy): domain Bacteria; phylum Pseudomonadota; class Alphaproteobacteria; order Caulobacterales; family Caulobacteraceae; genus Phenylobacterium. The sequence continues at coordinate 13,713 of CBHTUE010000003.1, read as the reverse complement.
GTCGATCGAGTCGATGAAGAACCAGGCGGGCCCCTCGCCCGCTCGCCAGGCCTCAAAGGCGGGACGCTGACGCACATCCATCGCGCCGATGAGCCCCTCGCGACCGACGTCCTGCACGGAGAGGAAGACCGAAAGGCTACCGCGGTCGGCGAGCCGCTTGGCGGCGGCGCGCAATTCGGTCGACTTCCCCGACCCCGCCTCGGCAAGGACGATCACGCGGGATAACTCCAGAAGTTCGGTCCAGCCCAGGCTGTCGCCGCGAAGGCCGAACGACTCAAGGTCGATCTCGGGCGCGCCCGATCCCAGCCGCCGGAAGCGGCGGTCGAGCGGCGCAACAGTGCGTTCGTTCGCAGACATGACCCTCAGCTTGCCATCGAACGTGGGGCGGCGGGAGCGCGGACCTTGGCCTTCGCCAGCGGAGACACGGGCCTCAGCGTGGTCTCAAGGATGAGATCAGCCGAGCCGGAAGATAGACCTTGCGTGAGAACAAGATGAGAACATTATGTCGCTGGACAGTCCTTTAGTCTGCGCGTTCAATTGTAGAGTCGTCCGCGAAGCTGCGGCATCGACGATCTGGCGGGACGAGTGAGGTTGGGCTACTCGCGCCGTGAACCGCCCGTTAAGCGAAGCAGTTGAAGGGCGTGACGGGTCTTCGGACCTATGAACCCGTGCGGAGGCGGGTCGATGTCGACCAAGCAGATCGTAGCGCTCCTGCACTCGCACATCGACGGAGACGACGAACAGTTCCTGTCCGTCGCGCTCCAGGCGGCGGCCGACGCCGCGCGCGCGGGGCACAAGGATGAGGCCGACCGGTTGAAGGCGCTCGTTCAGAAGGCGCGCGATCAGCGGCGCGAGGTGCCGGCGGCTGGACGCTCACCAATCCCCCTCGCGCGGCCGCGCAGCGAACTCCAGGGGCTCGTCGACAGCAGCTACCCGAAGACGCCGCTCGACAGCATGGTATTGTCTGAGAGCGTCCGGGCGCGCCTCGACCGTCTAGTCGGGGAGCAGCGCCAGCGCCAAGTGCTGCGCGACCACGGCCAAGCGCCGGCGACGCATTTGCTGCTGGTGGGACCGCCGGGCACGGGCAAGACGATGACCGCTTCAGCCCTGGCGGGCGAACTCAAGCTGCCGCTTTTCACCGTCAAGCTCGACGCACTGTTCAGTCGCTTCTTCGGTGAGACGGCGGGAAAACTGCGGCACCTGTTCGACCAGATCGCGCAGGTGCGTGGCGTCTACCTGCTCGATGAATTCGACGCGATCGGCTCTCGGCGCGCCGAAACCAACGATATCGGCGAGATTCGGCGCGTCCTCAATTCGGTGCTGTCCTTCATGGAGGAGCCGAACGTCACAGACAGCCTCGTCGTCGCCGCGACCAACCACGTGGAGATCCTCGACAGCGCGCTCGCGCGTCGGTTCGACGAGGTGATCGCCTACGAAACGCCCGACGCCGCCGGCGCGAAGGCCCTGGTGCAGCGTCGGCTCGGTAAGTTCAAGCTTTCTGCCAAGGCTTGGTCGACGCTGGCGCACGACGCCGAAGGCCTCAGCCAAGGCGAGCTGACACGCGCTGCGGACGCCGCCGTCAAGGCGGCGATCCTTAGCGGCGGGAAGGTCTCTTCGCCCGACGTTCTGCTCAACGCACTGCGGGATCGCCAGGATTTCCGTCGCCGCTTCAGCCGCTAAGCCATACGGTCTCGCCTCAAGCTTGAGTGCTGGCGCGCCGCCACCCATGATCGCGACAAGCTGAAACGAGTCGTGCGCGACGCCCTGAATGTCCGAGCCGGTTGATTTCGATGCCCGCGAACTCCCACACATTTCGATCGACATGTGGCGGGAGACAGTTGGCTACGACTTTCCGACGCTCGCGCAACAACGCAAGCCGCTCCGCGACGACTATGCGGCGCACGCGCAGCAGCTGGTCGACTCGCTCGCGGCCGCGCTCCCGGCCATCCCTTTGGAGGCTGTCGACCCACGGCTGGAGATCGACGGAATGCAGCGCGGAGCGCTCGTCGAAGTCGAGACCAAGCCGCTTGCCGAGAATTCGCGGTCGAAGGCGAGTCGGCTGCCGAATGTCGAGTTTGGCGCGCAGGACATTGTGATCCTGCGGTCGGAGCGGCGCGGCGACCGCACCGAGGCGGCGCTGATGTTCGTGCCGGACAACCAAAGGGCGTTTCTGCGCAACCGCTTGAACGCCTACGGGGCCGATCCTGGCAACGCCAGGCGGCCCGACAAGGAGCGCTTCGAAGCGGTCGAGCGGTTCCTCGCCGCGACCGTTGAGCGGCTCTTCACGCTGCCGGTCGATCCCGCGGCACCGGCGTCGTGGTGGGAGCTGTGGATCCGCGAGCCCGTAGCCCGGGCCGACCAAGTGGCGCATTCTGCACAGAACCGCGGGCTCGACGTTCATCCCCAACGGCTGACCTTTCCAGACACCGTCGTGGTGTTTGTCCACGCCAGCGGTGAGGCGATCACAGGCTTGGCCACCGCGACCGTCGGGGCAGTCGCCGAGATCCGCCGCGCGACCGGCACGATCCGGCCGTTTCTTGAGCGCGGCGACGCGATCGTCGAACAGGCCGACTTCACCGCCGAACTCGCGGGGCGGGTGTCGCCGCCGCCTGCCGACGCGCCCCGCGTTGCCGTCCTCGACACCGGGGTCGCCGCGGCGCATCCCCTGATCGAGCCCGGGCTCGCGGGTGCGCACGCCTACGATGCGGCGTGGGGAACGGGTGATCATGAACCGGCCGGCGGCCACGGAACGGGAATGGTGGGGCTCGTTCTCTACGGCGACCTAGAGGTGCCAATGAACGGCGCAGTCGAAGTTGCCCTGTCGCATTTCGCCGTTTCGATGAAGCTGTTGCCGCCTCCCGGCTTTGCGGCCAATGAGCCGCGGCACTACGGCATCGTCACCCAGGGCGCGGTCGCCGCAGTGGAGGTCGAGCATCCGAACCTGGTTCAGACCTATTGCCTGGCGACCTCGACCGATGAGTTCCCATCGAGCACGCCTTCGAGCTGGAGTGGCGCGCTCGATCAGATCGCCTCGGGCGGCGCGCCCGGCGACGCCGGTGATCCGCCGCGGTCGGGCCATTTGCGCCCCAAACGCCTGGTCGCGGTGGCGACGGGCAACGTCGGCGGCGGAATGCGCGACGAGGTCATCACGCCGCGCGTCATCGAAGACCCCGCGCAGGCCTGGAATGTGCTGACCATCGGTGGCTACACCGTCAAGGAAACCGTAGCTCCTGAAGACGGCGCACTGACCCCGCTCGTCCGGGCGAATAGCCTCAGTCCGTTCAGCCGGGGCTCGACCGGACTTCCCGATGACCTGACGCCGATCAAGCCCGAGGTGCTGTTCGAGGCGGGAAACATGTTGATGGGCGCCGACGGGTACTGCGACTGGAATCCGTCGGTCTCGCTGCTGACCGCCGGTTCCGATGTCGTCGCGAACCCGCTCACGCCGATCTGGGCAACGAGCGCGGCCGCCGGACTCGCGGGCAACTTCCTCGGCCGCCTCGAGGCCGAACTGCCAGGCGTCTGGCCCGAGACCCTGCGCGGCCTCACGGTCCAGTCCGCGCAATGGACTGCACCGATGCGCAGCTTGCTCATCGGTCGGGGCGAACATTGGAAGACCTCGACCGCAGGCCAGCGACAAGCGGTGTTGCGGCGGCAAGGCTATGGCGTCGCCAACCTCGAGCGCGCCCTGGCGTCGGCGCGCAATAGCGTGACCTTGATCGCTGAGGCCGAACTGCAGCCCTTTTCGCGGGTTCCGAACAGCGCCGCAGTCTACCAGGACATGCACTTCTACGACCTGCCATGGCCGACGGCATCGCTTGAGGCGCTCGAAAATGAGATCGTCACCATGAAGGTCGCGCTCTCCTATTTCATCGAGCCGAACCTGACGGCGCGGGCGGCCGCGCGGCCCGACACCTATCGATCGTTCGGCCTACGCTTCAAGATGAAGCGCCGCGGCGAGACCGACGTGCAGTTCCGCGCCCGCGTTAACGCCGCCCAGACTGTGGAAGGCGGCGGCGCGGACCCCGAAGCGAGCTATTGGCTGCTAGGCCCGAACGCGATCGCGGCCGGGTCGCTACACTGTGACCTCTGGCGCGGACGCGCGATCCAGCTTGCCGGCCATGACGCAATCGCGATCCATCCGGTCGGCGGCTGGTGGAAGTCGCACCTCGGCCAGCGGCGCTACAACGACCGTTGCCGATACAGCCTGACGATTACCCTCGAAGCGCCGGGCCACCAAGTCGACATGTACGCAGAACTGGAAGCTAAGGTCCAAGTAAGAGCAGCGGAGCTCGCTCTCCTTGCGGCAGCGGTCGTCGTTTAACAGCGGATGACGTGGACCGCGCAGCGGCGGAATTTCCCTTTCGCATCACAGTCAAAAAGGCGTCGCTGTTCGGCGGTGTAGTCATGCCAAGGCCTCTGGCTTCGACTTGCTCGGTAGCCGCGTTCCGCGCCCTAGTGCGGACAATCTCAACGTCGCCTTGGAGTCACGAGCGCGAGTTGACGCTGGCCTCCACGTCGGCTCCCCATCGTCCTGCGTACGACACACGTCAGCCGTACCTGCGCACCGGGTTCGCTAGATGTTGCGCAACGCCGTCGGGGAGTCGGCGACCTGGGTCTGCCAGTAGCGGACCCAGGCCTCCGTCACGGCCGCCCAGAGCACATCGCCAGGGGCGCCGCCGAAAACCAACTGGACCGGATCAAGCGAGGCCTCGAGGCGCTTTCGGTCAAATAACCCGGCCTCGCAGAGACAGCCCTCCAGCAGATAGGGCTGCAAAAACTCGGCGCTGCTGGCCACCATCCGACCGAAGTAGCTGGTGAGATTGCCCTTGCTGCGGCGGGCGACGATCTCTGGCGGCAGAAGATCGGCAAACGCGCGTCGGGCGAACGGTCGGTCGTAGCTGGCCCCGGCCAGGTCCGGCACGGGGATGCCCAGGCAGAGCTCGGTCACCGGCTGGGCGAAGTGCGGATAGACGAGGTCGGCCAGCCGACGGCGCCGGCTGCGGCCGTTGTAGATGTGGGTGACCGCGAGGCCCTGGATGTGCAGGGCCTTGCCGGGTGTGACGCCACTCGCGCGTGCGACCCGCACCCAGGGGTGGACGATATCACGAGCGGCGTGCCGCAGGTCCCGGTTCAGGATCTCCGAGGAAATCGTGGGCCGCGTCTCGGCCTTCCGGGCAGCCCGCCGAACCTCGCGCAGGACGTGCCAGACGGACCCTCGCGTCCGGCGGGCGACGTCCGCGAGGAGCGGGCTTCCCAACGCCTTGAGGCCGTCCCGGTGAACAGCGTCGGCAGCGACCATGGCGGTGGGGTACTGGAAGTAGACACCGTCGCCGCCCTGGCCAGACACGATCGCGGTGGCACCCGTGGTGCGTACGAGCTCGGCTTCGTGGCGGTCGCGGGCAATGTCGACACCGGCCATGGCCGGCCAGAATTCTGCAGCAAGCTCGGCCAGATGATCGCCGTCGAGCGGCGCGGCGACCTTGCGGACGACCGTGAGCTCGGCGCCGAGGCGGTCGGTGACGGCGCGCGCATACGGCGCTTCGTCACCGTCGGCGCGGTCGCCCTGATAGTTGAGCCAGGCCGCCACGCGATCAGTCTCGCCAGCCGCGGAGATGGCGCCAGCGAGCACGGAGGAGTCCAACCCTCCGGAGAGCTCGACGAGCACGCGGTCATACCGCTGCAGGATCGCCGCGGTGCAGGCCTGCAATCGACGGGTCAGCTCCGCCTCGAGGTCGGCGGCGGTCGCGCCGCCGGGCTGGACGAACATCTCCGGCGACCAGATCGGCGTGCGTTCTGGCCGCCTCCCACCGAGGGTCAGCATTTCACCGGGCGCCACCACCTCGACGTCGTCGAAGAGCGGCGTCGAGGTCAGCGCGGACGGCGTGGCCAGCATCTCGCCGATGCGTGTCCAATTGAGGCTTTGGCGGCGCGGTCGCAGCCACGCCGGCGCGCGGGCCATGTCCGAGGCGACGACCCAGAGGCCATCGCCAAGGTCCCAGGTCATGAGGTCGATCGCGCCACTGGGATCGCGATAGATCTCAAGCAGGTCGCCGTCCCGAGGCCGGGCAAGGGCGACGTACTGGCCCCAGTATCGCCGGCTGAACTGGTGCATCACCTGGTGCACTGTCCGCGCTTCGACGGCGCCGGCCGCGATTGCTGCGGAACCCGGCATCGGCGACGTTTCCCCGATGATGACGGCCTCACCCCCGCACAACGGCTGGACGGGGTAGGCCTGCGACGGCGGCATCCAGAGCGCCAGCCCGGCGAGAGGCGTTGAGCGCCGCCAACCGGTTTCGGTCGCCAACCGGGTCCCGACGGCGTCGGCGCGACCGCTGGACGCCCGATCGGTCGGGCGCCAGGCAAGGGCCAGAAATATCCTGCGCATCAGATCACCATGATCGGGCGATAGCCGCTGACGTGCTCGAAGGTGTCGTCGAGGACCAGGTCGTCGACCTGCAGCCAGCAGTGCGCCTGGAAGGGCCAGGTCGCGACCCCGAACACCCAGTCATGCGGCAACCCGCGACGATCGAGCAACTGGCGCAGCATGAAGGACCGCAACAGGCATTTCCCGGACACCGGCGCGAAGGGTACCCATCGATGGAACGCGTCCACGGCATCGCAGAGCGCGCCGGGCTCGCTGTTCGCTGTCCGGTCAGGCCGAGCCCGGCCGACGATCTCCGCGAACGAGCGGCCTCGGTAACGCATGGCGACGTCCAGCGAGGAACGGACCAAGGCCAGGGCGTCGCTCGGTTCGGGCAGGGGATAGCTGTCCCGGATGGCGCTCCGGACGGCGACGAGCGCGCTCTGGCGCGCCGGCAGGGCCCTATCTGGCTCGCGGGCCGCGATGAAGCCTGCCGCAAAGAGATCCGCCGCGAGGGTCTCGTCGACGATGTCGAGGCCCCAGCGATCATCGCGAAGCCGAACCTGGGCTGCGGCGGCCGGGAGGCAGAAGTAATCGTCGGCCCGAAGGTTCAGGAAGACCACGTCATCTTCGACCGTCGTGGCGTGAACGAGGGGCGTCAGGACCCAGGCGGCATCGGGCGTCGAGTTAACGGGATGGCTCGGCATTGCAGGAGAGTGCCCTGAACTTGAGGGGTGGGCCGTACAGGGCGTGCGGGCCCCCGGGCCCGGACCTGGACAACGGCGCGCCCGTCGCGGGTCGGCCCGCGGCGGGCGCTTGTCGACCTAGGGGTCGAACATCAGTTCCGGATCACCCTCGTGGTGCGTGCCGCCCGACGCGTTGGTCGACGGCTTCGTCCCGCCGAGGCGCACCAGGCGCGCGAGGGACGAGAAGAGATGATGGGGCATGGCGCCCTCCCTTGTCCGTTGGTGACGATGGTCGCTCGTGAGCGGGAGGGCGTCCGCCGCTCGGGTCGGGCGGCGGGCGCCGCCGGCCTCAGTCGAAGCTGAGTTCCGGATCGTCCTCCTTCTTCCGGCCGCCCGTGGCGTTGGTCGACAGCTTGGCGCTGCCGAGGCAGATCAGGCGCGAGACGGGCGGGAACAAGTGCTTGGACATGACGTCCTCCTGCTTCAGTGAATGCCGCGGTTGCGACACGAGGAGTTCGCGCCCCGGTTGTGCTATATTCAAACTATATCGGCACTATAGTTCTCGGCGGTGTCCTGGAGCCTTATCAGCGCGGGCGCAGCGCGAATGCGCCGCCTGAAGAACCCGCGAAGCGCCGCGCGGATCTCGATGGGATCGCCCTTCAGGATCGCCCCTGAGAGCCGGTCGAACTCTTCGGGCAGCCGATCGAGCACACGGGGTTCCCCTGCGCGGACCGGCGCCAGCTGGTCATGAAAGCGACCGAGATGCCGAGCCAGCGGCGGGCTCGACGCCGCTGCAACGATGCGGAACAGGCGTTCGCTGGCGTGCACGAGTTCGCCCGGAGTGGCCTCGTGAGCACCGCCCGGCACCAGCCGGTCGAGGTCGAGATTGGAGATCGGCGGCCGATCGATGTCACAGGCGATCAGCAGGAGCTCCAACTGGCCGCGAAGGAGCGTCGCCAGATCCCGCTCGGTCAGGCTCCGGACAAAGAAGCCCTGGCCGCGGCGATCCTGCAACAGGCCTTCGCCGGCGAGACGGGACAGGGCCTCACGCACCGGCGTCTGGCTCAAACTGAGCCGGCCTGCGATCTCGTTGGCGGTGAGGCGGGCGCCTGCGGCATGCGCTCCACTTCGCAGCTCATCCCTCAGGGTCTCAAGGGCGATCTTGAACGAATCCACACGCTTATTCGCCATGCCGAACTCCAGCACAAGCGCGCAGACTGAGATCAAAATCGCAGACCTGTCGAGAGCGACACAAGTGTATCACCTTCGGTCCGACAATAATCGGCGGACGACACGTCAATTTTCGTCGTGAATAAAGGTCACGCACCCGCGCGAAAACAACTATTTCGCCTCCTCAGCTTTCGGTGACGCTCGACAATGAAAGTTGGGCCTTCTGGTGTGCTTCCGCTTCGGCCGGCTTTGACGAAGGTGAAGGATTGACGACGACCTAGGGCTGCTCTGAGGATGGACCGAAATGCAGAGTTGTTCGCGTGGTTCGGGCGATGCCGCCTCCGAGTAGAAAAAAGCCGCGCGAGCGCGACGAGGTGCTGTCCCGCGTCCTGAAGGCCATTCGCCAGCACCGACGGATGGCGGTCCAGCAGGTGGCCGACCTGATGGACATGAACAAGCGCACCTATGAGCGGTTCGAAGCCGGCGAGGGGCTCCTGAAGGTGGAACGCATCTTCGCGTTCTCGAGGGCGACCGACAGCGACCCCTATGCGCTCTGGGCCAGCGTCAAGCTTGGAGCGCCCGACTTCGCGCTCGCGTGCATCGACAACAAACTGGTTCTGATGTTCGTGGCCCATGCGCGACAACTGTTCGACGTCCAAGGCGCGGAGCTGGGAAACCTGCAGGCGCAGGTGATCATCGAGGCGCTGACCGCGGCGTTCTCGCTGATGACCGCCGAGCTCGAACGGGCCCGCGCCTCTGCCGCGAAGTGGCTGGAGAAGCCGGATCCCCGCGACGACGGCGCGTGACGCGGGCTTCCAGTCCGACGGTTTATGTCGGGCCGTCCGCCGAAAAATGTCGGAAATATAAAATAAATCAAGGAGTTGGAACGATCCTGGATCTCGGCTGTTGAATGCTGAGTGGAACGTCGTCCGGGCCGATTATGGGTACTGTACTTGGTCGTCTCGCGGGCATGGCGTTCGGCGCGCTGTTTGGCCTGCAACTCGCCAGCCAGTATGTGGCCTGGGCGTTCGCCGACGCGCCGCCGCTGGGAACCGGCTGGAGGATCGCCGCCGACACCCTGATCTACCCGCCATGGTCAGTGCTCGTCTGGCGCGCGCGGTTCCTTTCGGAAGGGCCCCGGGTCTTCTCCGGCGCCAGCGCGCTCCTGCTGCTGGGCCTGGCGCTCGGGCTCGGCGTGGGGGGGCTGTTCGGCGGCGGGCGCGCCGTGAAGCGGGTGCGCGGATGGGGCGGTCTGGCTGACGCGCGCCGCGCCGGCCTCGTCGGCCAAGCCGGCTGTGTCATCGGCGAGCTCGGTGGCCGCGCGCTCATCACGTCCGATTTGCGACCGACGCTCGTCACCGGCGGCACGCGCGCCGGGAAGGGCAGGGGTCATGTCGTGCCAAGCCTGTTGAGCTGGTCGGAGAGCGCCATGGTCCACGATCCCAAGAGCGAGCTCTGGCAGGTGACCGCGGGCTGGCGCGCGACGTTCTCGCACGCGCTTCGCTTCAATCCGCGAGACCTTCGGTCGGCGCGCTGGAATCCCCTCGCTGAGATCCAGCCGGGGCCCGGCGAGCTCGCTCAGGTCCAGCGCCTGGTCGCCATCCTTTCTGATCCGGGTGGCGTGCGCGACGAGGAGGCCATCTGGGACAAGTCGGCCACGGAGATCCTCGAGGCGGTCGTCCTGCACGTCCTCTACGCGGCCGAGGACGAGGCCAAGACGCTGCTGAAGGTGCGCGAACTGCTCGCTGATCTGGATGAGGCGGCCGAAGTCATGCTTCGAACGCAACACCAGCTGGGCGCTAATAGTGAGCCTGAGACCCACCCCTTCATCCGCACGGCGGTGAAGGGCTACGCGGCGATGCACGATCGCTTTCGCACCTCGGTGCAGGGGACGGCGCGGTCGTACCTGAAGTGGCTGGCCGGCGACGACGTGGAGCGAACCCTGTCGGCTTCGGACTTCCGGGTCGGCGACCTGATGTGCGCCGACGCGCCGGTCAGCCTGTATGTCCAGGTCGCTCCAGCCGACGCCTCGGCCCTGAAGCCCCTGGTGCGCCTGCTGTTCTATGCGGCCGCCCAGTCGCTCACCGCCCACGAGAAGACCGACGCGACGGGCCGCGCCAAGCGGCACAAGCTGCTCATGGCGATGGACGAGTTCCCGCTGCTGGGCCGCGTCGAATTCTTCGAGAAGAGCCTGCGGCTGATGAGCGGTTACGGGCTCAAGACCATGTTCGTGGCCCAGAGCCTGAACGACATCGTTGAGACCTATGGGCCGAACAACACCATCCTCGACAACTGCTTCGTCTACACCGCCTTTGCCGCGCTGGACCCCCTGACCCAGGACAAGGTTTCGCGCCTCACCGGCACGATCGCCGAGACCCGGGTCAGCCGCAGCGGCCCGGCGGGGCTGGGCGCCGGGCGCAGCTCGGTGTCGCGGTCGGAGGTGGAACGTCCCCTCCTGGAACCCGGCGAGATCCGTTCTCTGCCCGACGATGAGCAACTGGTCTTCGTGGCGGGTCAGCAGCCTCTGCGCACGCGTAAGGTCCGATATGACCAGAAGGAGCCGTTCCGCAGCCGCGCCGCGCTCGCCGCACCCACGGGCGGCATCGACTCACCCGGGCTGACGGCTCATCCCTGGACCGGGCGGCGCGCGCTCGGTGAGGACCGCACCGCGAGCCTGCCTCTGTTCAAGGAAGTCGCGGGCGCCATGGACGAGAAGAAGGCGGCCGCCAAGGCCGCCCAGATCTACGGCCGGGTGGCCGAGGAGTTCGCCGCCCAGGAGGCCGCCCTCGATCACCTGCAGGGTCGAAATCATGAGTAAGCCGGACGACCGCCCCACGCCGCGCGTGCAGGTCTACTTCGAGAATCCCAGGACGGAGGTCGCCCTACGCCGCGAGGCCCGCGCCCACCGCATGACCCTGAGCCGGGCCGCCGAACAGGCGATCGCCCGGGGCCTGCAGCGCCGGCCCAACGCCGATCCGGCGGACCGCTTGCTGGCCCTGGACCGGGCGCTGCGTGTCCCTATGCGCTCGACCGCGCGGGACATGACCATCGTCCAGGAGTTGCTGGTCGAGTTCGCGCGGGCCTTCTTCTCGAGGCTGCCCGACACGATCGCGGACCAGGATCCGTTGCTGCGCGCGGCGGTCGAGGCGCGGATCGAGCGCCTGCTCGACGCGGCCGCGTCTCGGATCGCCGCGGGCGGTACCCGCCCCGCGGACCCCGAGGCCGCCCCCGAATCCCGGACCTTCCCGGCGGCCGCGGAATGACGCCCGAAGTCCTCGCCGCCACCCGCAAGCGCGAAGCCCTCGACCACGCCCTGGGTCCGGTCCTGCTCGACGCACTGGCCGAGCCGGCTGTGGTCGAGGTCCTCGCCAACCCGGATGGGCGGGTCGTAGTCGACCGCGTCGCGGAGGGCCGCCGCGACACCGGCCACCAGATGACCGCCGCGGCGCGAGAGCGGGTAGTCCGCCTGGTCGCCGACTACGTGGGGGAGCCGGTGACGCGGGAGGACCCGCGCCTCTCCGGCGTGCTGCCCTCCGGCGAACGGTTCCAGGGGTTCCTGCCGCCGGTCTGCGCTCAGCCTGCCTTCTCGATCCGCAAGCGGCCCGCGGTCATCTGGCGCCTGGACGCCTACGTGGAGAACGGGGTGTTGTCCGAGCCGCAGGCCGCTGTGCTGCGCCAGGCGGTGCGGGAGCGTCGCAACATCCTGATCTCCGGCGGCGCCGGGTCAGGCAAGACGACGCTCGCAAACGCCGTGCTGGCCGAACCTGACTTCGTCGACGACCGCGTGTTCTTGATCGAGGACACGCCGGAACTGCAGTGTTCGGCGTGGGACCTCGTCGCGGTCCTGACGCGCCGGCATCCCAGGCCGATCACCGTGGCCGACCTGGTGCGCGACGCGCTGCGGATGCGGCCGGACCGGATCGTCGTGGGCGAAATGCGCGAGGGCGCGGCGGCGCTGGAGACGCTCAAGGCCTGGAACACCGGTCACCCGGGCGGCGTCTCGACGATCCACGCCAACTCCGCACGGGAGGTGCTGACGCGGCTGGAGGACCTGTTGCTCGAGGTTGTGGCGTCGCCGTCGAAGCGGATGATCATGCAGTCGGTAGACGTCATCGTGCATATCGCGCGAACCGGCGAGGGCCGGGCCGTTCAGGCTGTGCTGGAACTCTCCGGCGAGGACACCTCGCACCCGTGAGCTAGAGGCCGTAGGCTTCCGCGAGACGGACGGTGGCGTCGTTGGCTGACATCCTCATCCCGAGATCCGCCGGCTTGAAGGACGGGTCCGCGCGGACCAGGGCCAGGAAAGCCGCCAGGTCGGCGTGAAGCGGGTCCGGCAGGGATTGGACGCGACCCCCGGGCAGCAGTTGCAGCAGCCGGAAGACGTCGCTGCGATGCTTGCGGACATCGCGGCTGTCGATGGCCTCGCCGGAGGCCTTTCGCGCCGCCAGGTCGATGTGAGCCTTGGCCTTGAAGGGGATGAGGGCGACTTCGCTGAGCAGGGGCAGTCCATCGAGCTCCCGCCGGTTCGCCAGCAGGTAGTCGTAGTAGTTCGCGTCGAGCAGGATCGCGGACAGGCTGGCGGCCGCCTCCGCAATGGGCAGGGGGGTGAGGACGCCCGCGGTCAGGAGCTCCACGTCGTCGGGCGCCCGCGAGAAGAGTTCGATCATATAGGGGTAGTCTTCCGCCTTGGGCTTGGTGAAGCGGTAGAGGTTGCCGCCCTCGGCCTTGCCCCGCACGTCGTAGCCGCCGGCTTCGATGAAGGCCCAGAAGGTGGCGGAGAAACCCGCGTCAAGGAGCTCGACGATGAGCACCACGTCCAGGTCCTTCGTGGCGCGGAAGGCGAGGCCTGCGTCCTCCATCAGCCGGTCGCAGGCCACCCCGCCCACCAGGACGTATCGATCGGCAAAATCCGCGAAATGCGTCCGCCAGCGATCCAGGCCTACGACCACTCAAAGGTGTCCAACAGCTCGGCGGCGGCCATGGCCACCCGCTCGTCGGGATGGCTGCGAAGGCTGAGGTGCAGCGAGAGCCGGTCGACGACACCCGGCTGGTCGGCGAGGGCTCCGGGATCATAGGCCCACGTCTCCACCTCGGCGCCCGCTGGGTCCCTGGGGTAGGTGTCGCGCAGACCGTGGTCGCGTACGAGTTGGTTCCAGTCCGCAGCGGCGACGGCGAGGCGCTGCAGGCGAGGGCGGCCGAGCGCCGTATGGAAGCTGAGCGCGCTTTCCCCGGCCATCCGGCCCGGGAACCGGTCCGGATAGGGTATCACGACGGTCCGGACCTTGCGGACCGGGGTCTGAAGCCGGGCCGCAGCGGCGTCCCAGAGCGGGCGCCCGGATGCGTGAAAGCGGAGCGTTCGCTGCCGTCCCACCCGGATCCCCTCGGCGAGCTTGGCGGCTTCCAACTCGTCGAAGGCGCGCGTCATGCTCATGATCGCGACGCCGTAGCGGCGGGCCAGCGCTGTGGCGCTGGCGCCCTCGCCGTCGTCTTTCC
>CBHTUE010000002.1:0-89634 GCA_966096115.1 uncultured Phenylobacterium sp. | reverse complement strand
ACCGAAGCCCAGGGCGCGGGCCGACAGCACGCCGCTGGCCAGGGTGAGGGCGACGATGACGACGACCGCCGCCAACGCGAGGGGGCCCAGCTGAACGATCTGGGAGAGGGTCACGCGGGCGGCCACCAGGACGATCCCCCACCGCAGCAGGGTGCGCGAGGCGAAGGCCAGGCCCGCCGCCAGCCGCGGGTCGGCGCTCAGGAAGTTCAGGGCCAGGCCGAACAGCAGGCACATCAGAGTGAGCGGCGCGCCGTAGTGGTCGGACACATAGGCCGCCGCCAGGGTCGCCAGCAACGTGACCGCCAGGCCCGGGACCAGGGCGGCGGGCCCGGCCGGCGCGGCGGGGTCAGCGTCATTCGGCTCGGTCACGGCCTGGCTCCCGCTGTTTCTGTCGGTGGCTCGCTTGCCAAGGGGACGGCGCGCGGCCTATCAATATGACAGCGCTATCATATGCCCGGACAGAGGCAAGAGGCGGGGCCAGATCGCTCCGTCCAGGGGAGTAAACAGGACGCCATGTCGCCAGCAGCAGGGTTCGCATGACCGCGACGCTTCTTCCCGTCCCCGCCCGTAGCCGGCCGCTCCACGCCGGCGGTCCCGAGGTGTCGTCCGTCGCGTGGGGCATGTGGCGCTTCTCGGGCGACGATGTGCGCGCGGCCGAGGCGAGGGTCAACGCCGCGCTCGAGGCGGGGGTGACGCTGTTCGACACCGCCGACATCTATGGGCCGGACAACAACGAGCCCTTCGGCGCCGCCGAGGCTCTGCTCGGCCAGGTCTTGAAGCGCAATCCGACGCTGGCGGGGCGCATGGTCATCGCCACCAAGGGCGGCATCTCGATGGGCGTGCCCTACGATTCCAGCGCCGGCTACCTGACCGCGGCGATCGACGCCTCGCTACAGAGGATGGGCGTCGACCATGTGGCGTTGTGGCAGATCCACCGTCCCGACATGTTGACCCACCCCGCGGAGACGGCGCGGGCGCTGGAAGAAGCCCACAAGGCGGGCAAGATCGGCGCGATCGGCGTTTCCAACTTCAGCCCCTCGCAGGTGGAGGCGCTGGCCGCCCATTCGCCCCTGCCGATCGTCTCCTCTCAGCCGGAGTTTTCGCCGCTCGCAATCGCTCCGCTGACCAACGGCGTGCTTGACCAGGCCCTGGCTCGCGGCCTGACGGTGCTGGCTTGGTCGCCGCTGGGGCAGGGGCGCCTTGGCGACCCCCAGGACGACCGCGCCCGCGCCGTGGCGGCCGCCCTGGACACAAAGGCCGCCGAGGGGGGCGTGTCGCGCGCGGCCGCGGCCTACAGCTGGATCATGGCCCATCCGGCCCGGCCGATCCCGATCGTCGGAACGCAGCAGCCGGCCCGCATCGCCGAGATCCCCGACGCCTACACGCCGCGCTGGACCCGTGCCGACTGGTACGCGGTCCTGGTCGCCTCGATGGGAGAGCCTCTGCCGTGACCCGACCGCCTTGTGAAATCTCCTGGTTCTCCGCCCTGTGCGACGACGACTATGAGTTCCTGGGCGTTCCGGATCCCGCGCTCAAGTCCAGCTGGGAGCATTGCCGTGACATCGTGATGTCGGCCGAGGCCGGGGGCTTCGACAACATCCTGCTGCCCTCCGGCTATGAACTCGGGATCGACACGACGGCCTTCGCTGCCGGCATTGCGCCGATGCTGCGCCGCATGCGCCTGCTGATGGCCGTGCGCGTCGGCGAGATGTGGCCCCCGCAGTTGGCCCGCCAGATCGCCACCATCGACCGGATGCTGGGCGGCCGGCTGACGGTGAACATCATCTCCTCCGACATGCCCGGCGAGAAGCTGGCCTCCGGCCCGCGCTACACGCGAACCGTCGAGGCGATGAGCATCCTGAAGACCATGCTCAACGGCCAGCCGCTGGATCATGACGGCGAGTTCTGGAAGCTGAAGCTGGACCCGCCGCGGGTGACCACCGTGTCGGGCAGGGCGCCGCTGCTCTATTTCGGCGGCCTGTCGGAGGATGCGCGCGAGGCGGCGGCCAAGGGCTGCGATGTCTTCCTGATGTGGCCCGACAAGCGCGAGGTTGTCGCCGACATCATCGCCGACATGAAGCTGCGGGCGGCCCGGCATGGCCGCACCCTGCGGTTCGGCTACCGGGCGCACATGATCGTGCGCGACACCGAGGCTGAGGCCCGCGCGGCGGCTGACCGCTTGCTCTCGAAGCTGGACGCCGCCACGGGCGAAGCGATCCGGGCCAAGTCGCTGGACTCGACCTCCGTCGGCGTCGCCGCCCAGGCGGCGCTGCGGGCGTCGGCGGCTGACGACGGCTATGCCGAGGCGGGGCTGTGGACGGGGGTCGGGCGTGCACGCTCGGGTTGCGGCGCGGCCATCGTCGGGGATCCCGACCAGGTGCTGGCCAAGCTCAACGACTACCGCGACATGGGCATCGAGGCCTTCATCCTGTCCGGCTATCCCCACGCCGCAGAGGCCGACCTGTTCGCAAGGCACGTCCTGCCGCATATCGAGCACGGACCGCTGGTCTAGTGCCCCAAGCCCAGCGCGGCTGAGCCTGCCCGATCGGTCTCGATGGGCGTGATCCTCGGCACCAGGAGCTGGATCCAGCCCAGCGCCAGCAGGTACGACACAGCCGCGAACAGGAACAGCGGCAGGTAGCCGAGGCCGGCGGCCAGGACGAGGCCGGCGATCTTCAGGATCGCCATCCCGCCGATGTTGCCGCTGAACACGCCGAAGCTGGTGACGCGCCCGATCCGGCTGCGGTCGGTGACGTCGGTGATCAGGGCGAAGAGGTTGGTCGAGAACCCCTGGTGCGCCGCCAGCACCAGCGCCAGCACGCCCGCCGCGCCGAACGGCGACGTCGCCTGCAAGGCCAGGGGCAGGGGCAGCACCAGGAGGCCACTGATCAGCATCGCGGTCTTGCGGACGCGGTTGACTGAGACACCGCGCCGCAGGAAGCGGGTCGCCAGGGCGCCGCTGGTCAGCGCCCCGATGGCCGCCCCCGTGTAGGCCAGGGCCAGGGGTGGCGCGATCGCCGCGCCGGTCAGGCCGAACTGTCGGTTCAGGAAGTCCGGCATCCAGAACAGCAGCAGCCACCAGGTGGAGTCGCTGAGCATCTTGGCGCCCGCCACTGCCCAGGCCGCGCGGTCGCGCAGGATCGCCGTCGGCGGGGCTGGGGCGACGCCGGCCTCGGGCGCCGCCAGGGGCGTCGAATCCTCGAACGTCACCCGGCGGGTGGCCAGCAGCCATGCGCCTGCCCACACCGCGCCCGCGACCCCGGCCAGAAGGAACGCGCCCCGCCAGCCGAACGGGGAAGCGATCATCGGAATGATGAAGGGCGCGCAGATGGCGCCCAAGCTGGCGATGGCGTTCTGCAGGCCCAGGCCCGTGGAGCGCAGGTTGGGCGGGAAGATCGCGGCGATGGTCTTGATGCCGGTCGGCGTCACTGCCGCCTCGGTCGCGCCCAGGCCTATGCGGCACAGGGTGAACTGGATCAGGGAGTTGGCCCAGCCGTGGAAGATCGCCGCCACGCTCCAAGTGAAGACGCTGATCGGGTTGGCCCATTTTACGCCCAGGCGATCGACCAAGGGGCCGGCGACCAGCAGGGCCACAGCCGTCGCGCCCTGGAACCAGGCGCCCAGGGTGCCGTAGTCGTCGTCCGTCCAGCAGAGTTCTGCGGCGATCGTCGGTTTGAGCACCGAGATGATCTGGCGGTCGACCAGGGCGAGGATGCCCGCCATCGCGAGAAGCCCGAACAGCAGCCAGCGGCGTGTTGTCGACAAGCCTGTTTCTCCCCCGCCACAGCTGATCCGATCCGTGTCGTCTGCCGCGACTTTGGACTTGCCCGAAGGCTGTGTCTGGGAGAATGCTCACAATAAGTCAGCGCTGTCATAATGAATTTGGGAGGGGTTTTGGCCGAGTTGGTCCGCTACGGACTGGTGGGCACGGGGATGATGGGGATCGAGCACCTCAACAACCTCGCTGTCACGCCCGGCGCCGTCGTCACGGCGCTCGCGGACCCCGTGGAGTCGTCCCTCGGCGGGGCGCGCCGCGCCCTGGGCGAACGCGCCGATGTGGCGACGGCCTTCACCGACAGTGCGGCCCTGGCCCGCAGCGGACTGGTCGATGCGGTCATCGTGGCCAGCCCCAACAACACCCACCGGCGGGTCCTGGAACCCCTATTCGACGCGGGTCTGCCGATCCTTTGCGAGAAGCCTTTGGCCACCACCCTCGACGACGCCCGCTGGGTGGTCGAGCGCGCGGCCGAGTCCGCAGCTCCGTTCTGGACGGCGATGGAATATCGATACATGCCGCCGGCAGCGGAATTCATCGCCGAGGTGCACGGCGGACGCATCGGGACGCTGCGGATGCTGTCGATCCGCGAGCACCGCTTCCCGTTTCTGCCGAAGGTCGGAGACTGGAACCGCTTCGCCCGCAACACCGGTGGTACGATGGTCGAAAAGTGCTGTCATTTCTTTGACTTGATGCGACTCATCACGCGCTCGGAAGCGGTCCGCGTCTACTGCTCCGGCGCGATGGACGTGAACCATCTGGATGAGCGCTACGACGGCCGGGCGCCGGACATCATCGACAACAGCTACACCACCGTGGACTTCGCCAATGGCGTCCGCGCGATGCTGGACCTGTCGATGTTCGCCGAGGGCGCCGAGAACCAGGAAGAGATCACCGCGGTGGGTGACCAGGCCCGGCTGGACGTGCTGATCCCGGCCGGCGAGATCGTCTATTCGCCGCGCGTCGGCTTCCGCGGCGAAAAGAAGGTCGAACGCCGCAGCGTGGCGGTCGACGAAACCGCGCTCAAGGTGGGCACCCACCACGGGTCGACCTTCTACGAGCACCAGAAGTTCATCGCCGCCGTGCGCGGCGACGGGCCCGTCGAGGTCTCGGCGCGAGATGGTCTGATGGCCGTAGCGATCGGGACCGCCGCCGAGATCAGCGCCCGCGACAAGCGCGTCGTCGAGCTTTCCGAACTCGGATTCTGAAATTGAGGACGTGAACCGAACACCTTGAATCAGCTGCCGATATGACAGCGCCAGACAGTCCAAGAACCACAGAGAAAAAGGACGGGGGAACCATGAAAAAGGCCATTCTGATCGCAGGAGCCGGCATCGCCGCGCTGCTCGCCGCGCCGCAGGCGATCGCCCAGGCGGCCACGGACGACACCGCCGTCGCCGAGATCGTGGTCACCGCCCAGAAGCGCGAGGAGCGCCTGCAGGAGGTCCCGGTCGCGGTCTCGGTGGTCTCCGGCTCGGCGATCGCCGCCAGCGGCGCGGTGAACATCGAGGGCGCCCAGTACCTGGTTCCCACGCTGAACTTCCGCAAGTCCGGCACTACCATCAACCAGACCCTGTTCATGCGCGGAGTCGGCACGTCGACGTTTTCAATCGCCGGTGAGCCCTCCATCTCCACCGTCGTGGACGGCGTGGTCTACAGCCGCGCCGGCGAGGCGTTCAGCGACCTGATCGACATCGAGCGCCTCGAGGTGCTGCGCGGACCGCAGGGCACCCTGTTCGGAAAGAACACCTCGGCCGGCCTGATCAACATCGTCACCAAGCGGCCGGGCGCCGACTTTGGCGGCTTCGTGGAGGGCGCTTACTATTCCAACGGCGACGAGTACCGCCTGCGGGGGGCCCTCGACGTGCCCTTCAGCGACACGGTGAAGAGCCGGGTGACCGGCTTCTATGGGACCTATGGCGGCAACATCCGCAACGTCACGCGCGGGACGCGGGTCAACGGTTATGAACACTATGGCGTCCGCGCCGTGGTAACGGCCGACCCGAGCGCTGACCTGTCGCTGACCCTGATCGCCGACTACCGCAAGAGCGACGACGACTGCTGCGCGGAACTGATCGGCAC
Source organism: uncultured Phenylobacterium sp. (assembly GCA_966096115.1). Classification (GTDB taxonomy): domain Bacteria; phylum Pseudomonadota; class Alphaproteobacteria; order Caulobacterales; family Caulobacteraceae; genus Phenylobacterium. The sequence continues at coordinate 83,777 of CBHTUE010000002.1, read as the reverse complement.
CGTGCCCACCAACCTGACGGCGACGGTCCTGCCGACCCCGCGCGGCGACAAGACCCGCCAGGTCGCCCAGGATCTGATCACCGCCACCACCGAGAAGAGCGGCGGAGTTTCCCTGCAGGCCGACTGGACCGTGGGCAAGCAGACGATCACCTACATCGGCTCCTACCGCGAGTACGACAACACCGAGATCCGTGACGGTGACTGGCTGCCGCGCGCCTACGTCGGCTTCAACCAGCTGCACGACATCGGGCCGCAGACCAGCAACACGGTCACCCAGGAACTGCGGATCACGTCGCCCGCCGACCAGTTCATCAGCTACGTGGCGGGCGTCTACTACTCGCGGGCCGAGACCGAGCGGGTGTTCACCCGCAACGACATCGTCTGCACCCTGACGCCCGCGCCTGCCGTGCTGACGCCTTGCACGGCGCCCGGGACGGTGGTCACCACGCCGACCGGCACGGCCGACTTCGGCTCCACGTTCAAGAACTTCGCCCTGTTCGGCCAGGCGGTGGCGAACGTCTCCGACCGGCTGCGGCTGATCGGGGGCCTGCGTTACACCTCCGACAAGCTGTCGGTGTTCCACAGCCGCACGACGCCGCTGAGCGGCCCCGGCATCCAGCCCAGCTTCGGGCCGTTCAACAGCCACACCTCGCACGACAACGTCTCGGGCAAGGCGGGCATCCAGTACAACCTGGTTCCGGAGAGCACGCTCTATGCGACCTACGCCCGCGGCTACAAGGGCCCGGCGTACAACGTCTTCTACAACCTGACCGCCACCGGCACGAACATCATCGAGGCGGAGACCGCCGACAGCTACGAGGCCGGGCTGAAGAACACGCTGATGGACGGCAAGCTGATCCTCAACCTCGCCGCCTACTACGCGAAATATCACAACTTCCAGGCCAACAACCCCGACATCGTGGCCGGCGTGCTGGTCACGCGCTTCACCAACGCGGGCACGATCTCGACCCGCGGCGCCGAGCTGGACATGCTGTTCCGGCCCATGCGCGATGTCTCGATCTCGGGCGGCCTGGCCTATACCGACGCCCACATCGACCAGTTCAAGATCCCGACCAACGGCGTGGTGACCGGGGTTGTGCCGTCCGGAACGCAGCTGCCCTATGCGCCCAAGTGGAAAGGGTCGCTCGGGGTCGGCTACCGCATCCGCACCGGTGGCGCCGTCGACGTGGACCTCAACGCCCAGGGCTCCTACCAGTCCAAGCAGATCAGCCAGTTGGACGCCGTCCTGGCCAACCGGGTGAACACCACCATCCACGGCTATGCGATGGTCGATCTCTCGGCGGGCATCGTCGATCCCAACGACCGCTACCGCGTCACCTTCCAGGTCAAGAACCTGTTCGACGAGAGCTTCGCCTCGGCGATCACCAGCGGTGGGCCCGGCGGCAGCTACCGCTACCTGATCCCGCGCGAGGCCGACCGCTACTACGGCGTGACCGGCCGCCTGAACTTCTAGGCTCCCCGATCCTGGAGCTTCGGTCCGCCGGAGCTCCAGGTTTCCGCTTCCGGCGCCGGCGCTCAGCTTGCAGGGCTTCCGGTCAACTCGCCGGACCATGCTACCCAGGGTCCGATGTTCGATGGTTTCGCCCATGTCTGGTCGCCGCTGGTCCTGAGCCGGAAGGTCGGGCCCAAACCGCTGCGGCTTGTCCTGGCCGGAGAGCCGATCGTCGTGTTCCGGGATGGCCGCGGCGGAATCGGCGCGCTGATCGACCGCTGCCCGCATCGCGGCGTGGCGCTGTCGTTGGGGCGTGTCGGCCGCGACGGTTGCCTGGAGTGCCCGTTCCACGGCTGGCGGTTCGACACTGCGGGGGCGAACCAGCTGGCTCCGCTGAACCCCGACGCCAAGCTCGATCTGCTCGCCGCGACGGCGCTTCCGGTCCGCGAGATCGGCGACATGATCTGGATCTACACCGCTCCCGGTGCGGAGGCTCCGGTCGGCCCGGTCGCGCCAGACGGCCTCTTCTCGCCCGGCCTGTCCCGCATCTACGTCGAGCGGGACTGGGGCTGTCACTGGACGCGGGCCATGGAGAACATGCTGGATAGCCCGCACCTCCCGTTCGTCCACCGCCGCACGATCGGCCGGGCCTACCGGCGGCGCATGACGCCGGCGTCGAGCATGGAGGTCACCTGGGAAGACACCGCGTTTGGCGGGCGCAGCCAGGCCATACTCGACGGCGTCGAGACCGGCGCCTTCCTGGAATTCTACCGTCCCAACATCATGGCGTTGATGATCCCGATCCCGGGCCGGCATTTGCGGATCCACGCGATCGTCGCGCCCGAGGAAGCCGGGCGGACGCGGCTGACGGTCGTCGGCTCCCGCGACTTCGCCCGGACCCGGCTGCTCGACCCGTTCTTCGCCTGGATGAACGGCCGAATCGCCGACGAGGATCGCGCGGTCGTCGAGTCCTCCGGCCCCGACGAAGCGCCCCCGCCCGGGGCCGAACCCTCGGTTCGCACCGATCGCGCGACGCTCCAATTCCGCCGGTACTATCATGACGTCCTGCGCAGCAGCGCGGCCTCGCGGCGCGTCTGAAACGACGGATCCATCGGATCGCCCAGCCTGTGCGAGGCGGATGAGCGTCCAAGGAAAGGAAGACAAGCGTGGGCAGACTGCAGGACAAGGTGGCGATCGTGACCGGCGCGGCCAAAGGCCTGGGGGAGGCCGCGGCTCGGTTGTTCGCCGCGGAGGGCGCCCGCGTGGTGCTGACGGACATCGATGCGGAAAACGGCGCGCGCGTCGCCGCGGAGATCGGCCCGGCCGCGCAGTTCAGCCGGCACGACGTTCGCGACGAGGCGCAGTGGCGTGACCTCGTCGCCGCGGTGATCGCCGAGCACGGGCGGCTGGACGTCCTGGTCAACAACGCCGGGGTAGTGGAAGCCGGAACCATCGAATCGACGACGGCCGAAGACTACCGCTTCGTGATGGCCGTCAGCGCCGACGGCACATTCTTCGGCTGCAAGCACGCCATACCCGCCATGCGCGACTCCGGCGGCGGGTCGATCGTCAACATGGCGTCGATCGACTCCATCCAGGGCGAGTCGCTGGTCGCGGCCTACAGCGCGGCGAAAGGCGCCGTCGAAGCGCTGACGCGCTCGGTCGCGGTGCACTGCAGCCAGGGGCGTATGAACATCCGCTGCAACTCGGTGCATCCGTCCGGCATGGACACGCCCATGGTCCGCGGCTTCGGGGCCAAGGTCATGCGGTCGGGCCTGGCCTTACCCCAGAACGCCTCGCCCCACGCGGCGAGCCCGCTGGGGACGCCCAACGATATCGCCTATGCCGTTCTCTACTTGGCCAGCGACGAGTCCCGCTTCGTCAACGGTCAGCGCCTGGTGATCGACAACGCGATGTCGGTCACAGCCGGCTACGTTCCGCCGCCGACCTGACGCCTGGCGCACCGTCGCCACCCCATCCCCCGCGGAGAGCGCCATGCACATTTCCGGCCTGGTTCACGTCAACATCAATGTGTCGGACTTCGACCGGTCCCGGACCTTCTACGAGGCTCTGGGGTTTCGCCTGATCTGGCGGGTTCCCGAGACCAACTCATCCGAAGTCGCCGCTGCGGTCGGCATGCCTCCCTATCGCGTGAAGGGCGGCCTCATGGCGCTGGAGGGCGCGTCGCATCCGCTCGTGATCGACCTTCTGGAGTGGCAATCGCCCACTGACGCCGCTCCGCCCTATCCGCATCTCTACCATCGCGGCCTGGCGCGGATCGCCCTCGCCACGACCGACATGGACGCCGACCTCAAGTCGCTCGAGGCGCTTGGGGCCGAACTGGTCGGACCGCCCGCGCGGGTGGAGATCGATGGCGTCGCGACGGGCGGCCGATTCGTCTGCTTCAAGGATCCCGACGGCACGATCCTGGAACTCGTGGAGTCGCAGGGCGCTGGCGACCTCCTGAAAACCGGTGCGCCAAGCGGAAGGACGGAGACATGATCGGTAGCTCCGCTTCTGGCGCTTCGCTGTCCCTCAGATAGTCCGCCCTTGCCCGCGCAGATCGCTGTTCCGACCGTTCCAAACCCCAGGTTGTCGCGGCGGATCAACAGCTTCCGACAACAGGCTTGCTTCCGCTGACGGCCTGTCCCTACGCTCCGCGAGGTCGGGGGTTAGGCCGTCATCGCCATGTCGGACGTCTTCATCTCGTATGCGCGGAAGACGGCTCCTCACGCGAAGGCCGCGGCGGGGGCGCTCGAGGCGCGCGGGTTCAGCGTCTGGTTCGACCAGCATCTGCCCGCCCACCTCTCGTTCTCGGATGTGATCGAGGAGGAGCTCGCCAGGGCCAAGGTGGTGCTGGTGATCTGGTCGAGCGAGGCCATCGGCTCGGAGTGGGTGCGCTCCGAAGCGAGCCGTGGCCGGCGCCAGAAGAAGCTCGTGCAACTGCGGGTCGAGAGGACGCCGCTGCCGATGCCCTTCGACCAGATCCACTGCGCCGACATGATCGGCTGGGACGGTCGCGGTGAACCGGACAATTGGCCCAGCGTCGTTTCGAGTATCGCCAAGCTCGTCGGCGCCCCCTCGGCCGCGGCGGCCACGCCGTCGGGGGCCCAGGGGGAGCGGCGGCGCCTGACGCTGCTGTCGTGCGGCCTGGTCGGGGCCGAGGGGCTCGCGCGGTCCCTCGACCCTGAGGACTGGCACGACCTTTTCCGGCGATACCAGCTCGCGGTCTCCGGCGTCCTGGACGGCCTGGGCGGCCTGATCGTCCAGACCGGTGACGACCTGATCGCCGCCTTCGGCTATCCCGTCGCCCAGGAAGACGCCGGCGAACGCGCCCTCCGCGCGGGCTTGTTGATCACCGAGGCCGTGGCCGCGCTCAGCGCCGAGGCCGGCGCACCGCAGGGCCTCTCGGTCCAGGTGGGCGTGCATGCCGGCACCGTGGTCGTGGCGCCGGGGCCTAACGGAACCACCGCCGTCTTCGGCGACGCGGTGAACACCGTCACCCGGGTCCGCGCCGCCGCGGCGATCGGCGGGGTGGCGGCGACCGAGCCGGTGCAGCGGCGAGTTGCGCCGCTGTTCGTCACCGAGGCGCGCGACGACGTCGCGCTGTCGGGCCCCGATACGGCCCTTCGCGTGCATGCCGTGCTGTCGACGCGGCAGACCGGGGAATGGGCGCTGGGCGTCCCGGCGCCCGCGCACACCCGGTTCGTCGGTCGCGAGGAGGAGCGCCGGCTGCTCGAAGGTCGCTGGGCGCGGGCCCGCGGCGGCGACGGTCAGCTCGTGCTCCTGACCGGGGAGCCCGGCATCGGCAAGACGCGGCTGACCCAGCGCTTCCGGGATGGCCTGCGCGACGAAGAGCACCAGTGGATCGATTGCGGCGGCGGTCAGTTGTTCGCGGACACCTCGTTCCGGGCGGTCCGCCAGATGCTGGAGCAGGGGCTGGGCTTCGGCGGCGCCGAGAGCCCGGCCGAGCGGTTCGAGCGGCTGGAACAGGCCCTTCGGGCGGCAGGGCCCCAGGCCGCCGAGGCGGCCCCGCTGGTGGCCGAGATCCTCAACCTGCCCACGCCCGGCCGCGGCCAGGAGGCGGAGCTCAACCCCGACCAGAGGCGGCGGAAGCTCCTGGCGGCGCTGACCGCCTGGGTGCTGTCGGTCGCGGCCGACCGGCCGCTGGTCCTCGCCATCGAGGACCTGCATTGGGTCGATCCGTCGACGCTCGAGCTGGTCCAGGCGCTGGCGGAGCAGGGGTCGCGAAGCCGGCTGTTGCTGCTGCTGACGGCCCGGCCGGAATTCCACGTGACCTGGGCGGCGCGGGCGCATCACCTGCAGATCGCGCTCAGCCGGCTCAGCAGCCGCGAGACCCGCGAGCTGGTCGCGGGACTTGCCGCCCGGACCGCAGTGCCGGCCGATCTCCTCGACGCCGTGGCCAGCCGCTCCGACGGCGTCCCCCTGTTCGCGGAGGAGCTGACGATGCTGCTGGCGGACGGCCGTGACGGGCCGCGCGCCGACGAGATCCCCGAGACCCTGCTCGACTCGCTGGCGGCGCGCCTGGACCGTCTGGGCCCGGCCCGGGAGATCGCCCACGTCGCCTCGGTGATCGGTCGCGAATTCTCCTACGGCCTGGTCGCCGCGGTCGCGGGGATGGACGAGACCCGGCTGCAGGCCGGTTTGCGGCGCCTGGCCGACGCCGAGCTGATCCACGTCCAGGGATATCCGCCGGATGCCGTCTACCAGTTCAAGCACGCGCTGATCCTGGATGCGGCCTACGCCGCGTTGCTCAAAAGTCGGCGCCGCGACCTGCACGGGCAGGTCGCCCGCGCCTTCCTGGAGAAGGCCCCCGACGTCGTCGAGCGGCACCCGGAGGTCATGGCGCGGCACTGGACGGAAGCCGGCGAGGTCCAGCTCGCCGTCGCCGGCTGGGCCCAGGCCGGCCTGCGGGCGGGGTCTCGGGCGGCCCACGTCGAGGCCGAGGCGCACCTGCAGGAAGCGCTCGCCGTCTTGCGCACGCTGCCGGTGAGCCCCGAGCGGACGCAGTCGGAGCTGACGCTGCTCATCACCCTTGCCGTCAGCACCTGCGCGGTGCACGGCTTCACCGCGCCGCGGCTGGCCAAGTCGCTTCTCGAAGCCCGCGAGATCTGCGACGCGCTGGGCAATGTCGCGGCGCTGTTCAACGTCCTCATCGCGATCTGCAACTTCCAGATCACCGCCGGCGACCTCGACGCCGCCGAGCAGACCTGCCGCCGATGCGACAAGATCAGCCGCGAAACCGGGGATCCGGCGCAACTGATCCTCACCGGCACCGCCGAGGGCTACATCCTGCACACCCGCGGCGATCTGGCTGCATCCCGACGTCGCCTGGAGGAGGTCGCTGACCTCTATGCCCGGCACGAAGGCGAGACGCTGGCCTACGGCGTGCCGCAGGACCCGCTGGTGACCACGCTGGTGGTTCTGGCCGTCGTGCTCGCCCTCCAGGGCGACTACGCGGACTCCATGGCGGTCTGCGAGCGCTACGTTCGCCACGCGCGCGCCCTCGGCCGGCCCTTCGACATCGCCTGGGCGCTGCAGTGGCGCGCCGCCCAGCTCGTGGCGTTCGGCGACTACGCCGGCGCCCTCGACTCCGCTGAGGAGGGCTATCAGCTCAGCGACGCCAACGCCTACTCGCACTTCGCCAGCACGTCGCTGGTGCTGAAGGGCCTCGCGCTCGGCGGCCTGGGACGCATGGAGGAGGGGATGGCCCTGTTCTGGCCGGCCTTCGCGGAGCGCAAGCGCGCGGGGGCGGTGGGTCCGCTGGGGATGTTCCTGGGCGAGGCGGCGATCCTGCTGCTGCGGTCCGGGGACACGGCGGGGGCGCTGAGCGCGATCGACGAGGCGGTCGCGCTGGCGGAGCAGGGCGGACAGGCCAGCTTGCCGAAGCTGCTGCTCTGCCGGGCCGAGATACTGGCGGCGCAGGCCGGGCCGGACTCTGCGGCGGTGGCCGAGCAGGTGCGCCGGGCCCTCGACATCGCCACCGTGCAGGGCGCAACCCCGGACGTGATCCGCGCAAAGGCGTTGCTGGCGGCCTCCTGAGCAAGGGCGGGCCGCCGACGGCGCCAGCCTAGCTGAACGTGTACAGCGTCCGCATCTTGCGCGGCAGCAGCGTCGCTTCGAAGCGGAAGGCGAACGGGGTGGGGCTGCGAAAAGGGTCGTGGTCGGTGACCTGGGGCACGGGCGTGCTGAATTCCTGGCCCAGCTCCCGCTCGATGCGGTCGGGGTTGTGCTGACCGTAGATGACGGACCTTGCCGGCAGATCGAGATATTCGTGGAAGATCTGGCTGGTCATGTCCGTCGGGTAGAACGTGATCTCGACATCCTTCGGGTTGTAGAAAGCGACGTTTCGGATGTCGTCATACTCATAGATTTGACTGCTCAAGGACTTATACAGCGCGTCCGTGATCGTCGGAAATCCGCGGAATTGCTTCAGCGTCACGACATCCATCACGTAGTTTCGATCCTGCATCATCGACTGGAACGAGGGAAACGCCCGCATCAGGTTCGCCGTGGTCTCCTGCAGGTTCTGGTCGTCGTCGATGATGGCCGGCATGTCCGGAGCCGTTGGCCCGGTGCTGACCCGCATGAAGGGTTCCATCTTCTTGGGCGAGATCGGGCTGTAGTCGACGATCGTCGACAGCAGGACCTCGGCCGCCAGGCTGTCCGGAACCGTCGGCGGCGTCGGATCCTCACCCGGCGGCGCCTGCAAGGCGGCGCTGGTGTTGTGACCCACCCAGATAGCGCCGTGGAAGGCGTCGAACCCGGTGGTCTCGCGCGCCTGGAACACCAGGGTTGAATTGTTGAACACCAGGATCGGCTCGATCCAGCAGATCTGGGGATTGGTGAGGACGTTGTTCGGTCCGCACTCGTAGCGCCAGATGGGGATGGCGACCGTGAACTTGATGACGTTCGGGCCGCCGACGAGGTGCGGCGGATCGATGAATTCGGGGGGGCTCGGCGCGACGCCCAGGGGCATGGGCCGGCACTCCAGGGTCATCAGCCCGCCAAACCCCCTGGCGGCCTGGAAGACGTAGCCCTGGTCCGCACCGGGTTCGATGTTCAGGAAATGGTCGCAGTAGGTCTGGATCGCCGGCTCGCGGATCCGGCAGGCGAAGACGTGGACCGTGACGTCGATCGGCTCCTCGGAGGGTCTGGCCTGGAGGGTGACGGGAGATTCGATGAAGGCGGCCATCGGGTTACTCCCCCGCGCTGTGCGGAGCGGCGGCAGCCGGGTTCGCCGCGCCCAAGAAGCCGGCGAGGGGCCGCAGCCAGGGCGCGAGCATGCCCCGGGGCCGAGCGCCAGGCCTGAGGAAGTCGTGGAGTTCCCGGACGTCGTCCGTGTCGATGGTCGCCTTGAAGCTCACCGCCATCCGGGTCCGCAGTTCCAGCCACTCGCGAACCTGCCCGTGCCCGGAGCTGTCGGCTTCCTGTAGCGGCGTCGAATTGTCGGGTCCCACGAACGGCGCCCAGAGGGCGCTGAAGGGTCCGTCCGCACGCACCCGCAGCCGCACGTCGTTCTCGTTGTAGAACTGGATCTCGGACACGTTCGAGTACCGGCACCGCGCGCCCACCAGCGCCTGGTAGACCGCTTGGTCGGCGTCGTTGGTGTCGCGGATCTGCTTGAGCATCACGATCCGCATCGGGTTCGGGATCAGGCCGCCGGTGACGTCGTCCAGGCCGACGAAGGCCGCGGCGAGGCCTTGCAGAGCGGCGTTCGCCTGGCGGCTGCCCAGCAGGCTCCAGGCGGACTTCGCGTTGGCCGTGCGCCCGATCGACGGCGCCGGGGGCCCCGTCTCGATGGTGACGAACTTCATCATGTTGGTGGTGTTGTCCGACAGCGTGGTGGGCGCCGCCCGCAGGCATACCTCGCCCATGAATCCGGCCAGCACCGATTGCTCGGCGACGTCCACGAGGCCGTAGATCTTGTCCATCCCCAGGATTTCGCGGCCGCTGATCGCCGAGCTGGAGTTGTTGACCACGACGAGCGGTGTCGCCCACTCCAACACCATGTTGCTCAGGAAGGTCTCTGGGGTGGTTCCGTGCCGGATGACCGGGAAGACGGCCAGGAACTCGTTCTGGTTGGCGAAGCCGTAGTCCTTCATCTGCATGGCCCCGGGCGACGGCGGCTCCTGGGCTTCGGGGATCATGGCCGGGTATTCCAGCACGATGAACGCGGCGTGCGGAAAGAGCGGGTAGGGCCGGTAGACGAACCCCCGATCTTTGGCGTCGCCGAGGTTGAGGTACCGGTCGCAGTACGCCTGCACGTAGTGGAGGGGGATATCGAACAGGAAGGCGTGGGAATTGACGTCCGGAAAGCGGTACGGCGGCGGCACCTGCGGGTTGGCGTCGGATTCGACGAACTTAGGCATCTTCGCGCCCTCCGGGGTGGACCTTGGCCGAGGCGTCGGCGGACGGGGTGTGGCTACGCATGTTCGAACAGCCAGGCCGTGAGGCCTTCGATGAACTGCTTGTCCCGTGACGGCGGCAGGTGGCCGTAAGCGAGCGAGAACTCGTGCGCGGCCGCGCCCGCCAGGCCGCAGGCCACGGTGCGCGCATACTCCACCGAACCCACCCGCCGGATGAGGTCCGCGAGCCAGCTCACGTCTCCTGCTGTGCGGTCCCCCCGGCGCAGTCCCAGAAAGGCGTCGAGGTCGCGCCGTTCCCCGGGCGTGCACACGCGGCGCGTGTGCAGCAGGATCAGCGTGCGCTTCGCCTCGAACAGGTCGCCGTTCAGTTCCTTCCCGTAGTTGCCGTCCGGAACGAGGTTGCGGACGTCATCCTCGATCTGGAAGGCCGCGCCCAGGAAGAACCCGAAGCGGACGACGCTGTCCGGATCGGCCGCGCCCCGCGAGCCGATGAGCAGGCCGACCTGCGCCGGCCAGATCATCCCCATCCAAGCGGTCTTCTTGAGGACCATCCTCAGATAGTCGGCCTCCGTGAGGTCGACGGCGTTTTCGTCCCGCCAGCCCAGTTCCAGGGCCTGCCCCTCGGCGGTCTCGCGGGCCATGAACTGGGTCGACCGGAGGATGCGCATGGCGAGGCCTTCGCCCAGGTCGCGCAGGTTATCCAGGAGCGGCGCCAGCGCCGCCAGCAGCATGGCGTCCCCGGCGTTGATGGCGAGCGGGACGCCGTGCAGGGCGTGCAAGGTCGGGCGTCCGCGTCGGGTCTCGCTGCCGTCCTGGATGTCGTCATGCACCAGGAGCGCGTTGTGGAGGAGCTCGATGGCCGCGGCGCTCCTCACCGCGTCGTCGAGCCGTCCGCCGAAGGCCCGCGCATTGGCGATGCACAGGCTGGGGCGCATCATCTTGCCGCCCCGCGCGGGATAGTCCGCCATGAGGTCGTCGAGATAGGGCGCTGGGCGCTCGCGGCGGAGGTAGCGCTGAAGGGTCTCCCGGGTGGCCGCGCCGTATTCGGCCAGCAGCGACGACATGAGCTCGCCGTCCGCCCGGGGCGCGTCGAAGGCGTCGGGAGGCTCGCGGATCATGCGAGCACTTCGATCGTCAGCATGCCCATCGGGATGCCCGTGTCCCAGACGCAGATGACTCCGCTGTAGAGACCCGGGGGCTGGCCCTCCGGGATCTTGATGTTGGCCACGAGGCCGTCGCCGCTGGCGGCCGGGGTGAAGGTCACTTCACCGGTGATGGTCGGCGGGCCAGGCTCGATGGCGGTGAGCGCCGGCACTACGAGAAACACCGGCGTGTCGGGGCGAGACAGGGCGCCGGCCTTCAGGACGGCCCGGCCGCCACTGAAGCTGCAGGTCAGCTCCACGTGCGGCGTGGCCTGCGGCGCCGGGGCCTTCGCGGCCTCGACGGGTCCGGCGGGGGGATCGCCGGCCTGGAAGGGACCCGGGGCCGGCCGCGTCGCGGGGTCGCCGCCGGTGGGGGCGGGCGGGGGGCTCGCCGGCGCGCCGCCCCCCCGGGCCGCCGGGTCCTGCACGAGGCGCTCCAGCACGTCGAAGGACAGGGTGCTGAGCTCCCGGGTGAGTTGCAGCATGCGCGAGGCCACGGCCTTGAGGTCTTCGGTGGCTTTGTCGGGCCGGTAGTCGCCGGCCCGGAACGCGCTCGCCGCCTCGCGACCCTGGGCGATGTTCTCGCCGATCACCGAGTAGCCCAGCCGAACGGCGTGGGCGATCGCCTCGGACGCCGAGGCCGCGCTGGCCGCCGCATCGGGCGAGGCCGGCGCCGCAGGCTCGGGACCATAGCCGCGGCGGGGCGCATCGCGGGCCGGCGTCGGCCGCTTGGCGCGAGGCCGGCCGGGCTCGGGTTGCGCGGCCGCGCCGCTTGGGGCGTCAGGGGTGGTCATAGGCGACGATGTCCTCAAGTGCGGGTGACCCCGACAGCGCGTGGGCGGCGAGACGCCCCGACATGACCGCAGCCTCGACGCAGCCCACGTTGAAGCCGCAATCCGTCCAGTCGCCGGCGATGGTCAGGTTGTCGTAGGTCATGTCCAGGGGAGAGATGCGGCGCCGCGCCGTGCCGGGCAGGCTCTGCACGTAACGGTCGGACGGATTGACGTTGGCGCGCCAGTACTGACTGGCAAACCGGCCCGTCCCGGTAGGGGGGACGTGCTTCGGGCAGTCGCGCGCATCGGCCAGGAGCTCCCACCGAAACCTCCCGCCCGCGTCGTAGGCCCTGGGCCACAGGAGCCGGGCGGGTCCGTCCAGGAACGCCTCGGCGTTGGCCCTGGCCTCCGCGGCGCGGCGCTCGGGGTAGGCGACATCGTCGTCCGACGGCGGCTCAGGCGGGTCCTCGAGCACCGAGCAGAAGTAGACGGCGGTGCGCGGCGGCGACCGCCAAGCCTCCTGGGACACGACGTGGCCCATGTCGCACCAGGTGTCGTAGGGCTTCACGAACCCGGCGACGAGGCGGTGCGACCCCGGCCAGCCGAGCTGATCCAGGTCCTCTCGCAGCCAGATCTGGAACGCCTGGGTCGCCACGGTCTTCACCTCGGTGGTCATCCGCCGCCACCGTGCGTCGCGCTGCAGCAGCTCTCCGCAGACATGCGGTATCGCGCCCAGGCCGACGCCCAGGACGACGAAGTCGAAGTCGTGGCCGACGCTCAGCGATCGGGTGCGGACGCGGTGGCGTTGCCAGTGGCACTCGAAATCCCCCCCGGCCTCGGCCAGGCGGTCGCCATCGACGAGCTGGCCGAAATCCGGCTGGCTGGGCCAGCAGGGTCGGCCCGCGACCGACACCAGGGGCGCATAGGGCTGAGCGCCCGTCACGTCGGCCTGAACGTCGAAGACGAGCTCCTGCACATGGGTCTGGTCGCCCGGCGCCAGCTCGCCGCCCGGGGCCAGGCCGACGTTCGTCAGGCGGTGGAAGAATTCGAACTGGACGCCGCGGCGGCGCAGCGCCTCGTAGAGGGGCGCGAAGACGACGTCGCCCATGCCGGCGCGCATCCGCCAGAAGATCGATCCCCGATAGCCGAAGAACATGCGCATGGTCGACCGCAGGCCCTGGCCGGCGGACAGCCTCGGCCGCTCCGCTTTGCCGTCCTCGTAGGCGAGCGCCAGATCGTACATGCCGCGCACGAACGGCGACTGCAGAGCCCGCTCGGACGCCCCGTTGAGCGCGAGCCATTCGCGGCACTCGTAGTCGTCGATGGCGTCCAGGCCCCTCGGGTCCGTGAGCAACCCGAAGCGGAACACGCCGACGACATAGGCCAGGGCGAGGTCGATGATCTCCCAAAGGTGCCGATGCCGGCCGCTGGCGATCAGGGTGTCCTCGAGCCAGCCCCGCAGCCTGCGGCAGAGGTCGTCGGCGAGGGTCAGCCAGGCGCGTCCTGGCCTGGCCGTCGGGCTGTTCAGCACGGCGGCCAGCGCCCCCAGCGCCTCCGCCAGCGTGGCGGCGGCGACGAACGATCCCAGTCCGGCCAGGTCGTTGAGCCTCTCCGTGAGCCTGCGGGGGTCCGGCCGTGGGTCGGGTGGCGGTTCGGAGCCCTGGGCCGTGAAGGCTTCCGTGCTGCCGGTTTCGACCCGGCAGTCCAGGACCAGGGCTCGCAGCAGGGACAGGGTGCGCGCGACGTAGCGGGACAGGGACAACAGCTCGCCCGGCGCCAGCGGGTCTCCCGGGAGGCCCGGCTGTTCCGGGAAGCGACCCCGCCAGACCTGCCAGCCCTGCTGCTCTGAGGGCGAGAACAGGCCGACGTCGGATTCCGGCGTGAACGCCTCGCGCCAATCGCCGAACGGCGAGGGCGGCTCCGCCGCCGCCAGCTCGGCGTAGCACTCGCGCATCAGCCGGAAGGCATTGTCGTAGTAGCCCAGCCAGACGTGCAGGCCGTGTTCCTCGATCCGGCCGGAAGGGCCCCGGCCCGACGCCCCTTTGCCTCCGAGGCGCCATCCTTCCTGGTAGACCGTGACGGCGTAGCGGCCGTTGTGCTCCGGGCGCGAGAGCTCGAACGCGGCGGTCATGGCGGCGCAGCCGCCACCTACGATCGCGACACGGAGCGGTGGGATCCCAGCTGGATCCGGAACGGCTTGCCGCTTACCGCGATCCCTCATAGGCGCTACGCACTCCCCCCGGACGAACGACGGTAGCGCAATCAGGCGGGATGGGTAAGGCTAGGCGTTGAGCGCGGTTGGTGGCTGCTCTGGTCCGCCTTAGCTTGCCTTAGGGCGTGCGCCGGGGTGTTTCGATTTGCGGGCGGCTGGAGCCACATTCGGCAGCGAGGGGCGACGAGGCATGAGCGGGCGTGGTTCGGCACGGAGTGATGCGCCGGAGACTTCGCCCGATCATATCGGCTTCCTTCAGGTCGCCTTTGCCGGACACAACCGGTCCGGCGATCTCGGCGATCCCGAGGCGGCCGGCGCGGCTCTGGAGACAGCGTTCGCGATGCTGCGCGACGCCGGCGTCGGTGCGGCGCGCCTGTTGACGGGCGCGGCCCCGGGGTCGGACGTCCTGGCGATCCGCGCTTGGCGCGCGGCGGGCCTCGGTCCGGTTCATGCGGTATTGCCGCTTCTCGACGATGTGGCCCCGCGCGAAGCGGCGGACCTGGTGGAATCGTCGACGTGGCTGGATGGCGCGGCGACCCGCGCCATCGGGCGCAATCCGCACCTCACCCAGGCGCTGTGGATGATCGGCGCCGCCGACATGCTGGTGGTCGTCTGGACCGGCCAGCATGCGCGGGGCGCCGGCGGCACAGCCGACGCCGTGCGGTTGGCGCTCGAGCACGGCATCCCCGTCCTCTGGGTGCGCCCCGGCGCGCCAGCGTCGATCCGGATCATCCGGCCCGAGCACCTCGACGAAGACTTCGGTTTCCTGGAGTTCCTCGACGAACTGCGACTGGATCGGGCGCCTCTGGTCCAGCCGGCGAGCTCCGAGGCGCTGCGCGCCGCCCTCTTCGACCTCGGCCTGGGCGGAACTCGCCCGAAGCACGATGCGGAGACGGGAGAGGGGGAGGACGACGGGCCCGCGCCGCGCCTGAGGTGGCCGTGGCGCACCTACGCCCTGTTTCGTCGTGTGCTTGGGGGCCAGGCGTCACCCTTCGAGCGTCGTGCGCCGCCGGCGGATCTGTCGGCGCAGCCGGGCTTCATCGCGCTGACCCGCGCCCGGGACCGCGCCGGCCGTCAGGCCCAGGTGCTGGGCGGCATCCACAGGTCGCATCAGGTCATTCTCCTCGGCGTCGCCATCCTCGCGGCGATCGCCGGATCGGCGTCGGCGGTCTGGCCGCAACTGAAGCTTGCCATGGTGACGATCGAGCTGGCGCTCGCCATCGGCGCGCTGCTGGTCTGGCTGGATTCAGAGCGTGGCGCACGCCATCACCGATGGGGCGACGCGCGCCAGCTCGCCGAGCAGCTGCGCCTGGAACGCGCGGCCTGGACCCTGGGCGTGAGCGCCGGGGGGCACGGCGCCCAGGCGCATCGGCCGTCCGCCGCGCGCGACATCCGGCGTAACGTCGGCCTGCCGAGCGGCAGGTTCGACGCGGAGCGCGTGCGGACCTGGGGCGGCTGGGCGATCGACGAACTGATCGGGGGGCAAGCCGCCTACCATCGCGATCAGTGGCGCATCAACGGGCGCATCTCGCATCGGGTCCACCTGCTGGAAAACGCCAGCTTCGCCCTGCTGCTGCTGATCCTGAGCAGCTATGTGCTGCTCGCAGCGGCGGCCGCATTCCTCGATTTCGAGACGCCGCACTGGCTGGGAGGGGTGGTGATCATGGCCGGCGCCATCGTCCCGGCCATCGGGGCCGCGTGCCTGGCGCTGGAGGCGACGCTCTCGCTTTCCGACCAGGCGCGGCGGAGTCAGGCGCTCGTCGAGAGCCTCCAGGCGCTCCGCGCGACGATCGGGCCGGAGCCTACGCTGCAGGCGCTCCAGAACGTCGTCAAAGCGGCCATCAGGCTCGAACGGGTTCACGAGGAACACTGGACGGAAGAGGCGACGCGCCGACGCCTGTTCCGCGGGGGCTAGACGGCTCGCCCTTCGCCGCGGCGCCCGATAGGCAGGGGCGCTCTCCCAAGGCTCCGATGCGAGGGCCCGCCAGCAAGCTTGCGGACAGGCGTTTCTGAGCCGCTCAGAGAAACTAAGCGCGCTTTGCCTTGAGCCCAACGTGGGGGCCGAAGTGGGGCCCACGTCGAGGTTCGACACAAATTGCAGCAAAAACAAAAAGAAGTGGCGGTGACGGAGGGATTCGAACCCTCGATACGCTTTCACGTATGACGATTTAGCAAACCGTTGCCTTCAGCCACTCGGCCACGTCACCAACCGGCGCACGCCCTGGGGCGTTCGCGAGAGGGGCGGTTCTTAGCGGAGGACGCGGCGTCTGCCTAGACGCCCGGCGGCGAGATCTTCTGCGGCCGATGCGCCGGCGCCGCAGCGCAGCGCGCATTGCGATGCACCATGCTGCATCGCGGCGCATCTTCTCGCCCATGCCGGCCCGCGGCTAGGTCAGGTTGGCGGCCGCACAGTCGCCGGAGGGTTCTGTCCGTGAAGCTCTTGCGTCCCTTGATCTCTGTCGTCGCGACGGCCCGGTGGCCGTTGAGCGCGCCTCGGCGCAAGCCGGCGCGACGCCAGCTGCCCGAGTGGGCGCATCGCATGGCCCGCAGGCAGGCCGCCGCGGCGCGGGCCCGCTGAAGCCGGCCCACTGACGTAGGGGCCGGCTGGACTCCGGCAGGGCGCCCGACGCACCTTACCGCCCATGGAACTCATACTGGTGCGCCACGGGCTTCCCGAGCGCCGCGACGATACCTCCGACCCGCCGCTGTCGGCGCAGGGCCACGAACAGGCGCGGCGCGTGGCCGCCTGGCTGGCCGAGGAGCGCATCGACGCGGTCTACGCCTCGACGATGCTGCGTGCGAAGCAGACTGCCGAGCCGTTCGCCGCCCAGGCTGCCCATACCGTCACCTGCCATGACGGCATCTGCGAGTTCGACCGCGACTCCGGGACCTACGTGCCCATGGAGGTGCTGAAGCGCGAGGACTACGCCGCCTGGCTGCGTATGGCGACCGGCGAGCACAACGTCGAGATCGAGCCGTTCCAGGCCACCGTGGTGGCGGCGCTGGAGAGCCTGATCGAGGCGCATCCCGGCCAGCGCATCGCCGTCTTCTGCCACGGTGGGGTGATCAACGTCTGGACCGCACACGTGCTGGGCATGGCGCCGCGTCTGTTCTTCGAGCCGGACTACACCAGCGTCCACCGCTACATGTGCGCGCGGTCCGGCCAGCGGAATGTGCTCAGCCTGAACGAGCGGGCGCACCTGCGGGCGCTGGCGTCCGACTGATTGCGCTTGGATGACGCCGCGTCGGCGTGGTCGGATCGCGCCCATGTCCAGTCATGACCTGATCATCGTGGGCGGCGGCATCGGCGGGTCGGCCCTGGCCATCGTGATGGCGCGCGCCGGCCGCTCGGTGCTGCTGCTGGAGCAGTCCGAGGCCTACCAGGACCGCGTGCGCGGCGAATGGATCGCGCCCTGGGGCGTGGACGAGGTGAAGCGCCTCGGCCTGTACGACCTGCTGGTCGACGCCGGCGGCCACCACGTAGCGCGCCACGCCACCTTCGACGAGGGCCGCGATCCGGTCGCCGCCGAGGCGCAGGCCCTGCCGCTCAGCATCTTCCGCCCCGGCGTGCCCGGTCCGCTGTGCCTGGGCCATCCGCTGCACTGCCAGACCCTGTTCGACGCCGCGAAGGCCGCCGGCGCGCAGGCCCTGCGCGGTGTGCGCGTCATCGAGACCGCGGCCGGCGCAGCGCCCCGCGTGCGCTACGAGCATGACGGGCAGGAGCACGAGGCGACCGCGCGGCTGCTGGTCGGCGCCGACGGGCGCACGTCGCAGGTTCGCGAGACGGCGGGCATCACCCTGCACCAGGACGCGCCGCACCACTGGTTCGCCGGCCTGCTGATCGAGGGCGCCGACAACTGGCCCGACGACCTGCAGGCCATCGGCACCGAGGGCGACTTCGCCTTCCTCGCCTTCCCGCAGAGCGGCGGCAAGGTGCGGCTCTACGGCGGCTACGCGCTCGACGAGGCGCGCCGCTTCAAGGGCGACGACGGGCCGCGCCGGTTCCTCGACGCCTTCGCCCTGAAGTGCAGCCCTGAGAACCGCCACCTGGTGGCCGGACGCCCCGCGGGGCCGCTGTTCGCCTACATCAACGCCGATGCCTGGACCGACGAGCCGTTTGCGGAAGGCGTCGTGCTGGTGGGCGATGCGGCCGGCTGGAACGACCCGATCATCGGCCTGGGCCTGTCGATTACCTATCGAGACGTGCGCATCGTCAGCGATATCCTGCTGGCTTCCGACGACTGGTCGCCCAAGGCCTTCGCGCCCTATGCCGAGGAGCGCACCGAGCGGATGCGCCGCCTGCGTTTCGCCGCGAAGATCCAGTCGGCGATCGATATGGAGTTCGATGAGGCGGCCACGGCGCGCCGGCACAGCTATCACGCCCGCCGCGACGCCGACCCGAGCCTGGGCCTCCACGGTGTCGCAGTAATGGCCGGCCCCGAGGCGGCGCCGCCGGACATCTTCACCCAGGCGCACTGGGACCGGGTGATGGGAGCCTGACCGCCATGGACATCGCCGACTTCAACGCCCGCTGGCTGCAGGCCTGGTCCGACAAGGACGTGCCGCGCTTGGTGGCCTTCTATGCCGACGACTGCGTCTACAAGGACCCGCAGACGGCGGGTGGCATCACCGGCCAGGCGGCGCTGACCGAATATCTGACCGGCCTGTTCGCGGCCATGCCGCCGACCACCTACACCCCCGACGAAACCTGGCCGATCCCCGGCGGCTACTGCGGCCGCTGGTACGCCGAGATGGGCGAGGGCGGCGCGGCCGGGCGCATGCGCGGCTTCGACCTGGTGATCCTCAAGGGCGACCGCATCGCGCTCAACGAGGTCTACGTCCACCCGTTGGCCGGATGAGCGGCCCCGATATCCGCCGACCCGGCGCCGTCGACGCCGACTGGCTGACGCGGGTGTTGCAGGCCGGAGGCGTCGACGCCGTGGTGTCCGGCTTCAAGGCGAAGAACGTCGGCTCCGGCCAGATCGGTGAGAGCGTCCGCTTCACCCTCGACTACGCGCGGGGCGGGGAGGGCGCGCCCGCCTCCATCGTCGGTAAGTTCCCTTCGCCGGACGACGACAGCCGCAACACCGGTGTCATGCTGGGCAACTACGCCCGCGAAGTGATGTTCTACCGCCACCTGGCGAAGAGCGCGCTGATCTCCACGCCGCGCTGCTGGTTCACCGACGTGGACGCACCGACCGGCGAATTCGTGCTGATGATGGAAGACCTGGCGCCGGCCGAGCAGGGCGACCAGCTGCGGGGCTGCAGTCTCGACCAGGCCCGGCTGGTCGTCGAACAGGCCGCCCGCCTGCACGCCTCGCACTGGGGCGACGACGGATTGGACGACCTGCCCTGGGTGTCCGGAACCAAGGCCGCGCCGGCCTCGGCGGTGACACCGGACCTGGTGCGCTCGCTGTGGGTCAGCTTCCGCGAGCGCTATGCCGAGCGGCTGCAGCCGCACTGGATCGAGGTGGGCGAAAAGCTGAGCGCGTCCGGCTGGGGCGCCTATGGCGAGCGGCACACCGGGCCGCGCTGCCTGGTCCACCACGACTTCCGACCGGACAACATGATGTTCGGGACCGCCGCGGGCGGAAAGCCGATCACGGTGCTCGATTGGCAGTCGGTCACCTACGGGGCCGGCGCCACCGACGTGGCCTACTTCCTGGCCGGCGCCCTGCCGCCGGAGGTGCGCCGAGCCAACGAGTCCGCACTGCTGGGCCTCTACCTGGCGACGCTGCGCGATCTCGGCGTCAGCGGCTACGGCGAGGCCGACTTGGCGCGGGATTACGCCGTCGGCGGGTTCCAGCTGTTCCTGACCGCTTTCTTCGCCTCGATGATCGTGGTGCGCACCGCCCGCGGCGACGACATGTTCATGCAGATGCTGGGCTCGGCCAGCGACCACATCCTGGATCACGACGCGCTGTCGGCCCTGGCCTGAGCCGTTGCGCGGGGATCGCGCGCGCGCCTAGGATCACCGCGATATCGGGGGAGATCTGGTGGGCTTCCTGTTACGCGCCGTCCTGGCGTTCGCGCTGGCGATCTTCAGCCTGACGCCGGCCATGGCCGACACCCGCGTGGCGCTGGTGATCGCCAACGCCGGCTACAAGGCCGTGCCGCGCCTGCCCAATCCGGCCAACGATGGCCCGGCCGTGGCCGCCGCCCTGCGCACGGCGGGCTTCAGCAGCGTGACCGTCCTTTCCGACCTGGACCAGCAGGGCATGCGCCGCGCGCTGCAGGCCTTCGCCAACGCCGCCCGCGACGCCGACATGGCCGTGATCTACTACGCCGGCCACGGGATGGAGATGGGCGGGGTGAACTACCTCCTGCCCGTGGACGCCCGGCTGGCCACCAACACCGACGTGCAGTTCGAGGCGGTGCCGTTGGACCTGGTGATGCAGGCCGTGGGTGGCGCGCGGCGGCTGGGCCTGGTGATGCTGGACGCCTGCCGCAACAACCCGTTCGCGGCCGGGATGCAGCTATCGGGCGGCGGGACCCGGGCCGTGGGCCGTGGTCTCTCGCGCGTGGAGCCGCTGGGACACACCCTGGTGGTCTTCGCCGCCCGCGAGGGCACCACGGCCGACGACGGAAGCGGCGAGCACAGCCCGTTCGCAGCAGCGCTGATCCGCCGGTTGCCGGCCTCGGGCGTCGAGGTGAGCCTGCTGTTCCGCCAGGTCGGCGACGACGTGCTGCGCGACACCTCCAACCGCCAGCAGCCGTTCGTCTACGGCTCGCTGGGCGGCGAACCGCTCTACTTCATTCCGCCGACCCAGGTCGCGACGGCGCCCACGGCCTACACGCCGCCGCGTCCGACTTCCGTCTATGCGCCGGCCGTCCAGAACGCCGTCGATGCCGCCAAGCGGGCGGAGCTGACCGCCACCACCGCCGCCGACGAGGGCCGCTTGGCGCAGACCGCCGCCGTCGCCGCTGCGGCCAAGGCGCGCGACGCCGAGCAGAAGGCCGAGCGCAAGGTCGCGGGCTATTTCATCCTCACCGGATCCTACAAGGACGCCGCCGGCGCCACCCACAGCTGGCGCTACGCCGGCCAGGCGAAGGACGGCAAGGCCGAGGGCTACGGCGTCAACGTCTACCAGGACGGCGAGCGGCAGGAGGGCCAGTGGGTCAACGACCTGCGCCACGGCTTCGTCATCGTCCGCTTCGCCGACAAGAGCAGCTTCGAGGGGGTGCAGCAGAACGGCGTGCGCGTGCGCGGCGTCGAGCGCTATCCGGACGGCGACGACTTCTCGGGCACCTACATCGAAGGCGCGCGCCAGTACGGCGTCTATACCGGCGGGCCGACGCGCAACTACACCGCCAAGGCCGGCCAATGGGTGGCCGACAAGCTGCAGGGCTACGGCGTGCTGCATTGGCGCGACGGCCGGTCTCTCACCGGGACCTGGGCGGCCGACAATCTCGATGGCGCGGCGGCCGAGGTGAGCCGCGACGGCCAGGTCATCGGCCAGGGCCTCTACGCCAAGGGCGAGCTGAAGACCGCCATGTCGCCCTAACCCACGGGCGGGATTGTAAGTTATCATTGTTCAGTTATCTTCCCGACGAACGCATGGGATGGATCGCGGCATGGCTGACCAGCACTTCGACGTGGTGATCGTGGGGGCGGGACTGTCCGGCATCGGGGCCGGCTACCACCTCAAGACCGCCTGTCCGGACCGCAGCTACGCGATCCTGGAGGGCCGCGACGCCATCGGCGGCACCTGGGACCTGTTCCGCTATCCCGGCATCCGCTCGGACAGCGACATGTACACACTGGGCTATGCCTTCAAGCCGTGGACGGAAGCCAAGGCCATCGCCGACGGGCCCTCGATCCTGAACTACGTGCGCCAGACGGCGACCGAGAACGGCATCGACCGCCACATCCGCTACGGCCACAAGGTCAAGCGCGCGTCCTGGTCGAGCGAGGAGGCCACCTGGACCGTCGAGGCCGAGGTGGCCGGCGCGGTCCAGCGGTTCACCTGCAATTTCCTGTTCCTGTGCGGCGGCTACTACTCCTACGAGGGTGGCTACACCCCGGAATTCCCCGGCCGCGACCGCTTCAAGGGCGCCTTCGTGCACCCGCAGCAATGGCCGAAGGACCTGGACTACTCGGGCAAGCAGGTCGTGGTGATCGGCTCGGGCGCCACCGCCGTCACCCTGGTGCCGGAGATGGCCAGGACCGCCGGCCACGTCACCATGCTGCAGCGCTCGCCGACCTACGTGGTCTCGCGGCCGGCCGAGGACGCCATGGCCAACAGCCTACGCAAGTGGCTGCCCGGCAAGCTGGCCTACGACATCGTCCGCTGGCGCAATGTGCTGGGCGGCATGTGGTTCTTCAACATGGCGCGCAAGAAGCCCGCCGCGGTGAAGGCCCAGATCCTGAAGATGGTTCGCGAGGAACTGGGTCCCGACTACGACGTCGATCGCCATTTCACGCCCACCTACAACCCGTGGGACCAGCGCCTGTGCCTGGTGCCCGACGCCGACATGTTCAACGAGATCAAGGCCGGGCGCGCCTCGGTGGTGACCGATCAGATCGAGACCTTCACCGAGATCGGCATACAGCTGAAGTCGGGCGAGACGCTGGCGGCCGACATGGTCGTCTCGGCCACCGGCCTGACGCTGCAGGTGTGGAACGGAATCGAATTCACAGTGGACGGCCGGCGCGTCAACGCCGGCGAGACCCTGGGGTACAAGGGGATGATGTACGAGGGCGTGCCAAACATGGCCTCGGCCTTCGGCTACACCAACGCCTCCTGGACCCTGAAGTGCGACCTGACGTGCGACTACGTCTGCCGCGTCCTGAACCACATGACCAAGACCGGGATGCGCCAGGTCACACCGATCAACAGCGACGCGACCGTGGCGAGCGAGCCCTGGCTCGACTTCTCGTCGGGCTACGTCCAGCGGGCCATGGCCAACTGGCCCAAACAGGGAGCCAAGGCGCCCTGGAAGCTGCACCAGAACTACGTCAAGGACCTGATGAGCCTGCGCTACGCCAAGCTGGAGGACGGGACCCTGCGGTTCTCGAACCCGGTCGGCCAGCGGGCGAAGGCCGCGGAGAAACTGGCCGCCTGACGGCTTGACTTACAGCTGTAGACTTGCTCCGATCTTACATTCGTAAGTCGGAGTGTCGCGGTGCGTTCCACCCAGGGCCTGGTCGTCGGTTCGCCGCATCCGTTCCGGCGGATACCCCGCTGGCTCTGGCTCGCCGTCCTGGCCCCGCTTGTCGGCTGGACGGCCTGGTACATGACCAGCAACTACCGCGACGCCATCGCCCTGCGCGTCGCCGACGCAGCGGCCTGGACCATCACCGGGCCGCCGTGCGCGCGGATCACCGAGGCGCAGTTCCTGGGCGTGCACCACAAGGCGCCGCGCCGCTTCGACTTCGAGGGCGTGGCCTTCTTCCGCCGCGCCGGCCACGCGGAATGCGCCATCATCCGCGACCGGGGCGGGCGGGGCGGCCATCGCTTCCAGGTGTGCCAGTTCACCAGTCCGGACGACCTGATGATCCGCGCGAACGGGACCGACACCTACTTCCGTCCGGGACCGGGCCAGCCGGCCACGGTGTCGCTGGCGGGCGGGCAACCCGCCTGCGTGATGGCCTCGCACTTCACGCTCAAGCCGCCCAGCCAGCCCTAGATCGGCGAACAGCAGTCCTGGACGGGCGGTTCGGCCTTGGGCAGGGGCGCTTCCGCGCCGCCGGCGCCGCCCTTGGGCCGGCGGGAGGTCACGAAATGGCCGGCGTCAGGCGGGCCGCGCCAGCTGGGTCGCACCTTGCGGCGGCCGAGCTGGGTCTTGAGGCGGGCGATAAGGTCGTCCAGGCTCTCGTCAGAGCCCGTCAGATCCTGGATGAAACTGCGCTCTGTCATGACGCGGCGTTATACGCCTAAGGGGCGTCTGATTCCACCCCGTGAGCCGTAACGCCTTGTAACAGCGCTCACGAAATCGAGAACCGCGAAGGGGACTTACAGTGAAGCTCTATTCCTCCATTGGGCCCAATCCGCGGGTCGTGAACATGTTCCTGGCCGAGAAGGGCGTGACCCTCGACAAGGCCGACGTGGACCTGCGCGCCGGCGAGAACCGCCAGGAGCCCTACCTGTCGAAGAACCCCTCCGGCCAGACCCCCTGCCTGGAACTCAAGGACGGCGACTACATCACCGAGATCACCGCCATCTGCGAATACCTGGACGAGAAGCACCCGGGCGGCTCGCTGATCGGGACCACCCCGGAGGAGCGGGCGCAGACGCGCATGTGGACGCGACGCGTGGACCTGAAGGTGTGCGAGCCGATGGCCAACGGCTTCCGCTTCGCCGAGGGCCTGCCGATGTTCCAGAGCCGCATGCGCTGCCTGCCCGAAGCCGCGCCCGGCCTGAAGGCCGTGGCCCAGGACGGCCTGCAGTGGCTCGAGGACAACATGAAGGGCCCCTACATCGCCGGCGAGCGCTTCAGCCTGGCCGACATCCTGCTGTTCGCCTTCCAGGACTTCGGCAACGTGGTCGGCCAGCCGCTGGACGCGAAGTATCCGAAGCTGAACGCTTGGTTCGAACGCGTGAAGGCGCGGCCCAGCGTGGCGGCCAGCGCCTAGCGGCCGACCCACAGCCGGCGGCGTGCCTCGGCGATTGAGCGCGCCGTCCGACAGGCCTAGGTGAGGGCCATGGCCGCGCCCTCCGCACCTCCCGACAGCGACGCTCATTCGCCGGCGGGAGTGGCGGACGGCTTGCCGGTTCCGCGCCGCTACTGGTCGGTGGCGGCGATCTGGCTGGCCATGACCATGACCGTGCTGGACGGGAGCATCGCCAACGTGGCGTTGCCGACCATCGCGCGTGAGCTGAACGCCAGCGCCGCCTCGTCGATCTGGATCGTCAACGCCTACCAGCTGGCGATCACGGTCACGCTCCTGCCTCTGGCCGCCCTGGGCGACCGGCTGGGGTACCGGCGGGTCTACATGGTGGGCCTGGCGGTGTTCACCCTGGGCTCGCTGGGCTGCGCCCTCTCGCACACCCTGGCCGAGCTGACCGTGGCGCGGATCTTCCAGGGTCTCGGCGCCGGCGGGATCATGAGCATCAACTCGGCGCTGGTGCGGTTCACCTATCCGAAGCGGCTGCTGGGACGCGGCATCGGCTACAATGCCCTGGTCATCTCGGTCGCCGCGGCCATTGGGCCGACGGTCGCGGCGGCGATACTGGGCGTCGCCTCCTGGGAGTGGCTGTTCGCGATCAATGTGCCGATCGGCCTGGTGGCGATCACCGTCGCCAGCCGGGCCCTGCCACGCACGGTCGGATCGTCGCGCCCCTTCGACTGGTTCTCGGCGCTGCTCAACGCGCTCACCTTCGGCTTCCTGATCACCGGGGCGGAAAGCGTCGCCCGCGAAGGGCTGGCTGCCGGCCTGTCGAAGCTGGCGGTTGGCGTGGCCGCCGGTGTCGTGCTGGGCTGGCGCGAGCTGCGGCGCGAGTCGCCGCTGGTGCCCTTCGACCTGCTGAAGATCCCGATCTTCGGCCTCTCCATCGCCACCTCGATTGTCTCCTTCGCCGCCCAGATGACGGCCTTCGTGGCGCTGCCGTTCTACTTCCAGACGGTGCTGGGCCGCAGCGCCGTGGCGACCGGCCTGCTGATGACGCCCTGGCCCCTGGCGGTGGGGATCGCCGCGCCGATCGCCGGACGCCTCGCCGACCGTCACCGGGTCGGGACGCTGGGCGGCATCGGGCTCACGGCGTTCGCGCTCGGCCTGGCGGCGCTCTCGATGATCGGCCCGCACACATCCGACCTCGACATCATCTGGCGCATGGCGCTGTGCGGCCTGGGCTTCGGCTTCTTCCAGTCGCCGAACAACCGGGCCATGGTCACCTCGGCACCGATGCACCGCAGCGGCGCGGCCGGCGGGGCGCTGGCCACCGCGCGCCTGCTGGGCCAGACCGCCGGCGCGGTGACGACGGCGGTCTTCTTCCACCTGGCCGGAACAAACGCCGCGACCACGGCCCTGGTGACGTCGGCCGTCCTGGCGGCGGTCGCCGCGGTGGTGAGCCTGTCGCGCCTGAAGCTCGTGCCCCGGCCACGTCCGGAACCGCTCGACCGCGAGCGCGAGGTGGCGGCGGGCCCTTAGCCCACCTTGCGGTCGCGGCCTTCCCAGTAGGGCTTCCGCAGTTCGCGGCGCAGCACCTTGCCCGAGGGGTTGCGGGGCAGGGCGTCGATGAAGTCGACGGACTTCGGCGCCTTGTAAGCGGCGATCCGTTCGCGGGCGTAGGCGATGATGTCGGCCGGGTTCGGGTCCTGGCCGGCGCCGCGCACCACGATGGCCTTCACCGCCTCGCCCCAGCGCTCGTCCGGCACGCCGATGACGGCGGCGTCGGCCACCCCCGGACAGCCCAGGATCGCGTTCTCCACCTCGGCGGGATAGACGTTCTCGCCGCCCGACACGATCATGTCCTTCACCCGGTCGTGGACGAAGAAGAAGCCGTCGGCGTCCATGAACCCGGCGTCGCCGGTGCGCAGCCAGCCATCCGGGCGGATGGTCTCGGCGGTGGCCTCCGGCCGGTTCCAGTAGCCGGCCATGACGATCGGCCCGCGGATCTCGATCTCGCCGATCTCGCCCACCGCGACCTCATTGCCGTTCTCGTCGGCGATGCGGGTCTCCAGCGTGGCCCAGGACCGGCCGCAGGAGCGCATCAGCTGGCCGCGATGCTCGCCGGGCGCCAGCGTCGTGCCGGCCCCGGTGGTCTCGGTCATGCCGTAGAACTGGATAAAGCCGCAGCCGAAGGTCTGGGTGGCCTTGGCCAGCACCGCCTCGGAGATCGGCGAGGCGCCGTAGCTGATGGTCTTCAGGCTTGCGAAATCGGTCGCCTCGACGCCGGGGGTCTGCAGCAAGGCGTTGATCATGACAGGCGCCAGGAAGGCGTGGGCGACCCGCTCGGCGGCGATGGCCTCCAGCACCTTGGGCGGCGCGAACTCGGCCTGCAGCACGATGCGGCCGCCCGAGGCGAGGCCCGAGAAGCTGATGTTGGTCCCGGCCACGTGGAACATCGGCATCAGGATCAGCACGGTGTCATCGGGGCCGTAGTCGAAGCCCTCGACCTGGCTGCGCAGCGCCAGGAAGGCGGAATAGTTGGCATTGGAAAGCCGCACGCCCTTGGGCAGGCCCGTGGTGCCGGAGGTGTAGAGCTGCAGCACGTCGTCGTCGGCCTGCGGGGCCGTCAGCGTCGGCGTTCCGGCGGCGTCGCGCATCGCGGCGTAGTCGCCGAAGACGGGATGGCCGCCGCCCACCGCCACCACCTGGATCGGCCGCCCGGCATGCTCGGCCACCGTCACCGCGCAGTCGTAGAACTCCGGCGTCACGAAGAAGACGTTGGCGGCGCTGTCTTTCAGGATGAAGGCGATCTCGGGGACCGCCAGCCTTGAGTTGATCGGCGCGAAGCAGGCCCGCGCCTTGGCCGTGCCGAAGAAGATTTCGTACCAGGCCTCGCTCGGCCGCCCCAGCCAGGCCACCCGGTCGCCGGGCTTCACGCCCAACTCCTGCAGCATCGCCGCCACCTGGTCGGACCGCCGATCCAGCTCGGCGTAGGTCAGGTCGCGGCCCTCGAAGGCCACGGCCACCTTGTCGCCCTGGCCGCGACCATGGACGCGGGGGATATCGATCAGGACCTTGATATCGTCGGACATGTTTCCTCGTGCGGGCTCTTCGCGCGTCCCATCTTCGCGGAACCTGCTACCCGAACGCGGCCCAAGCGCCAATCACCCCTGACGCGAGGTCACGTCACCAGCGCACGTGCGCGATAGTCGGGATTGTCCCAGGCCCGCGTCTCCAGCACCTCGGCCAGGATCTCGACGGCGTCCCAGACGTCGGTGTGGCTGACGTAGAGCGGCGGGAAGCCGAAGCGGGCGATATCCGGGTCGCGGAAGTCGCCGATGACGCCGCGGGCGATCAGGGCCTGCACCAGGGCGTAGGCCTCAGGGTGCGCGAACGAGACGTGCAGGCCGCGCTGGCGCACGTCGCGCGGGCCGATCAGCTTGAGGCCATGCCCGGCGCAGCGCGCCTCGACGTCCGCGATGAACTGTTCGCACAGCGCCAGCCCCTTGGCCTCGGCGTGGGCCCGGTCGGCCTCCAGCAGCAGGTCCAGGCCGCACTCCAGGGCCGCGATACCCAGGATCGGCGGCGTGCCGCAAAGCTGGGCGCGGATGTCGGCGGCGGGCCGGAACCGCGGCTCGAACGCGAACGGCTCGGCGTGGCCCATCCAGCCCGACAGCGGCGAGCGGATGTCCTTCTGGTGCCGCTCGGCGACGTACAGGAAGGCCGGCGCGCCGGGACCGCCGTTCAGGTGCTTGTAGCCGCAGCCCACCGCCAGGTCGGCATCGCAGCCGTTCAGGTCGCACTGGATGGCGCCGGCGGTGTGCGACAGGTCCCACAGCATCAGCGCGCCCTTGGCGTGGGCGGCGGCGGTGACGGCCTTCATGTCCCAGCGCTCGGCCGTGGCGTAGTGCACGTGGGTGAGGGCGACCAGCGCCGTGGACTTGTCGATGGCGGCGACCACCTGGTCGCGCGGCAGGATCCTCAGGGTCGCCCCGGCGATCGCCGACAGGCCTTCCAGCACATAGACGTCGGTGTGGAAGTTGCCGATCTCGGTGATGATCGTCTTGCGGCCGGGCCGCAGCGACAGGGCGCCGGCCGCCAGCTTGAACAGGTTGACCGAGGTGGAGTCGGCGACGACGACCTCGCGGGGGTTGGCGCCGGTCAGCTTGGCCAGCTTGGCGCCGGCCCGTTGCGGCGCGTCGATCCAGCCGGCCTTGTTCCAGCTGGTGATCAGGTCCTGGCCCCACTCGCGCAGGATCAGGTCGTCCAGCCTGGGCGCCGTGGCGCGGGGCAGGGCGCCCAGGGAGTTGCCGTCCAGGTAGATCACGCCTGCGGGCAGCTCGAACGCCTCGCGGAACCCGGCCAGCGGGTCGTCGTCGTCGAGGGCTTGGGCGTGCAGGCGATCCATGGCCCGCGTCTTAGCGCCTGGATTTCGGAGCGGAAAGGACGAGCGCCACGACGCATGCTTAGATGACGGCGCATTTGGGGATTGGCGGGCGCGAAGACCCGCGGAGGGACCACCACGATGATCAGGATCCGCGCGATCGCGCTTGCCTCGGTGGCGGCGCTGACGCTCTCGGCCGCCGCCCCGCCGGTGATGGCCCAGGCGGCGAAGTCGAAGCCCGCCGCGGCCGCGGCCAAGCCGGCGAAGTGGCCCGGCCTGCCGCCCGGCGCGGTCGAGGAATACATGGCGCTTCGCGACGGGACCCGGCTGGCCGCCAACGTCTTCAAGCCACAGGGGACTGGCCCGTGGGCCGTGGTGCTGTCGCGCACGCCCTACCTGAAGGACGGCGCCATCGATCCTGAGAAGGACCCCAAGGGCGAGGCCGTCCGCAAGCGCTTCGCCGACCAGGCCAAACGCTACACCGACGCCGGCTTCGTCTTCGTGCTGCAGGACGTCCGCGGCAAGGGACGCAGCCAGGGCTTCTACGCCGCCTTCGAGAACGACATCGAGGACGGCTACGACGCGGTCGAGTGGGCCGCTGCGCAGCCCTGGAGCAACGGCAAGGTCGGCATGACCGGCGGCTCGGCCCTGGGCATCACCGCCAACTCCGCCGCGCTGGCTGCCCCGCCGCACCTGGTGGCCAACTATGTGGTCGTCGCCCCCGCCGACCGGCTCTCCTACAGCTATCCGGGCGGCGTCCTGAAGGACAAGGACACCATCGGCTGGCTGCGCGGGCAGGGGACGTCGGAACAGGTGCTGGCCCGCACCAAGGCGCGCGCGTTCGACGACGTGAGCTGGAACCGCGTGGCTATGACCACGAACCGCAAGTACATCCGCATCCCGACGTTCCACGTCGGCGGCTGGTACGACATCTTCAACGGCGGCACCGTCGACAACTTCGAATACCTGCAGAACCAGGGCGCGGCGGGCGCGCGGGGCAACCAGAAGCTCTTGATGGGCCCCTTCGGCCACGGCGCGCTGTCGGGCGACCTGGCCTATCCCGGCAGCGACCGCCTGACCCTGGGCGGCGACCAGGAGATCCGCTGGTTCGATTACTGGCTGAAGGGCGTCCAGAACGGGATCATGGACGAGCCGCCGGTCCGCTACTTCATGATGGCCGGGGCCCGGAAGGGCGCCTATTCGCCGAAGAACCGCATGCTGAGCGCCGCCAATTGGCCGCCGGCCTACCGCGAGGTGCGCCTCTATCCGAGCGGCGGCGACGATCTCAGCGCCACGCCGCCCAAGGCGGGCGAGACGAAGGTCAGCTACACGTTCGACCCGGCCAACCCGGTCCCCACCTTCGGCGGCGCCAACCTGACGTTCGAGCGGGGCCCCGAAGACCAGCGGCAGATCCCCAAGCGGCAGGACTACCTGCGCTTCGCCACCCCGCCGCTGGACAAGGACGTGGTGATCTCCGGACCGGTGAAGGTTGAGCTCTACGCCGCCACCGACGGCCCCGACACCGATTTCATGGCGAAGCTGGTCGACGTTTATCCGGACGGCTACGAGGCCCTGGTCCTCGACGCGCCGATCCGCACGAAGTTCCGCAATGGCCGGTTGCCCGAGGACGTGAAGCCGATGACGCCGGGCGCGCCGGAGAAGCTCACCATCGACCTGTGGCCGACGGCGATCACCTTCGAGAAAGGCCACCGCATCGCGCTGCACATCACGTCCTCGAACGCCCCGCGTTTCGACGTGAATCCCAACACCGGCGGCAAGGGCGCGCCGCGCGTGGCGACCAACACCATCTATATGGACGAGGCCCACCCGACGGCCCTGGTGCTGCCGGTGGTCTATCCGGCGGAGGACAAGTAGTCGGCGGCCTGCGGCGACTGGCCGACTGACGGGGCGTTCTGAACCGGGCTAGACTCCGCCGCGGGATGTTCGGGGGGTTCAATGTCGGATCGACGCCGCGCGGCGGTCCTGGACCGCGCGCTGACCAGCCTGTTCCGTACGCTCGAGGCCCGGCCGGCGCCGGCGCATGTCCTGCGGGTGGTGGACGAGCTGGAGGCGGCGGCTAAGCCGTGCCCATCGCCTGCTCGCTCTCGAGAGCCATGACGTCGCTGGCGTCCTCGGCGTCCATGATCTTCAGCAGGCGTGCGCGGGCGCGGTTCACGCGGCTCTTGATGGTGCCGAGCGCGCAGCCGCAGATCTCGGCCGCCTCCTCGTAGGAGAGGCCGGCCGCGCCCACCAGGATCAGCGCCTCGCGGTGCTCAGGCGGCAGCTCCTGCAGGGCCGCCTGCAGGGCGTGCATGGCGACAGACCATTCCTGGGTCGGCGGCGTCGTCAGCGTTTCAGCGTACTCCCCGGTCTCGTCGCGCACCTCGCGGCGGCGGCGCATCACGTGGGTGTAGTAGGTATTGCGCAGGATCGTGAACAACCACGCGCGTAGGTTGGTGCCGGGCTCGAACTTGTCACGATTGGTCCAGGCCTTGATCAGGGTGTCCTGCACCAGGTCGTCGGCGTCGGATCCGTTGCGGCAGAGGGACCAGGCGAACGCTCTGAGCGCAGGGATCATGCCCACGACCTCGTCGCGCCAACTAACGACCGCGTTCATATAGTCCCCTTGTCCGGCCGCCCTGACCGGTCGTTCGCGCCGTCCGCCAGCGGGGGTTGAAACGCAGGCCCGTCCTGTCTGTTCCGCAGGCGCGAAGGGTGATGACGTCCGAATTCCGCTGTTCTTCGCCGCCAGATGCAGCCAACGCTGGCGAGAACGCGTTGTGAGCCGGGCGACCTGCCCCCACATGGGCGGCAGGGATCAGGCTGGCGAGCAGCCGACTGACGGGAGTCTGCATGCGCGAAACCGAACGTCCCGCCGCGCCCACGCGCGCCGTTCCGGCCTCTTCGTCGGCAGCGCTCAACCGTTACCAGAGGTTGAGGCGCGCCACCGAGGCCCTGACCCGCTCGCTGACGCCCGAGGACATGGCCGCCCAGTCGATGGCCGACGCCAGCCCGACCAAATGGCACCTCGCGCACACCACCTGGTTCTTCGAGACCTTCATGCTGGTTCCGAACCTGGCGGGCTATCGGCTGTTCGATCCCAAGTTCGGCTACCTGTTCAATTCCTACTACGAGGCCGTCGGGCCGCGGCAGCCGCGGCCGGCGCGCGGACTGATCACCCGACCGTCCGCCGCCGACGTCCTGGCCTACCGCGCCCACGTCGACGCCGGCATGGCGCGGCTGTTGGCCGACGGCGCGGGTGACCTCGCCGACCTGCTGGACCTGGGCCTGGCGCATGAGGAGCAGCATCAGGAGCTGATCCTGATGGACATCCTGCACCTGTTCGCCCAGTCGCCCCTGGCCCCCGCCTTCGCGCCGCCGCGCGCCCCTTCCGGCGCGCCAGCCACGCCGCTCGACTACGTCGCCTTTCAGGGCGGGCTGGTGGAGATCGGCCATCAGGGACCCCAGCCCGGAGCGGGGGGCTTCGCGTTCGACAACGAGGGTCCGCGCCATCGCGTCTGGCTCGAGCCGTTCCGCCTGGCCGACCGGCTGGTGACCAACGCCGAGTGGTTGGCCTTCATGGCCGATGGCGGCTACGCCCGCCCCGAGTTCTGGCTCTCCGAGGGCTGGGCGGTCGTCAAGGCGGAGGATTGGCAGGCGCCCGTCTACTGGCGCGAGGCCGATGACGGCTGGAAGGTGATGGGCCTGCACGGCCTGCGCCCGCTGGATCCCGCCGCGCCCGTCAGCCACCTCAGCTACTACGAGGCCGACGCCTACGCCGCCTGGGCCGGCGCCCGGTTGCCCACCGAGGCCGAGTGGGAGCACGCCGCCGCCTCCGTGGCGGTCGAGGGCGAGTTCCAGGGGTCCGGCCGCCTGGCCGCCCAGCCGGCGACAGCAGGCCCAGGCCTGCGGCAGATGTTCGGCGACCTCTGGGAATGGACCCGCAGCGCCTATCTGCCCTATCCGGGCTTCAAGCCCCCGGCCGGCGCGGTCGGCGAGTACAACGGCAAGTTCATGGCCGGCCAGTTCGTGCTGCGCGGCGGGGCCTGCGTGACGCCCACCGGCCACGTGCGCGCCAGCTACCGCAACTTCTTCTACCCCCACCAGCGCTGGATGTTCTCCGGACTGCGCCTTGCCCTGGACGGGGCGGGCGAGGGGGCGCGGGTCTCGGACTTCGAGGCCGATATCGTGGCGGGCCTGGCCCGGCCGCGGAAGCAGGTCCCGCCGAAGCACTTCTACGACGCCGAGGGCTCGCGCCTGTTCGAGGCCATCACCGAACTGACCGAATACTATCCCACCCGCACCGAGATCGCGCTGCTGCGCGACGCGGCGAGCCAGATCGCGACCCACATTCCCGACGGCGCGGCGCTTGTGGAGTTCGGCTCCGGCGCCAGCACCAAGACCCGCATCCTACTGGACGCCGCCCCGCAGCTGGCGGTCTACGCCCCCATCGACATCAGCGCCTCGGCGCTGGAGGGCGCGGCCAAGGCGATCCGCGCGGACTACCCGAAGCTGGCGGTCGCCCCGCTGCGCGACGACTTCACCAACGCCCTGCGCCTGCCGCAGGAGACTGAGGGCCGCCCGGTCGTGGGCTTCTTCCCCGGCTCCACCATCGGCAACTTCACCAAGGACGAGGCGCGCGCCTTCCTGGTCGGCGCGCGACGCCTGCTGGGCGAGGGCGCGGCCTTCCTGGTCGGCATCGACCTGGTGAAGGACACCGCCACCCTGGTGGCGGCCTATGACGATGCGCTGGGCGTCACCGCGGCGTTCAACAAGAACCTGCTCTCGCGGATCAACCGCGAACTGGGCGGGGACTTCAACCTGGACGCCTTCGCCCACCGGGCCGTCTGGAACGACGTAGACAGCCGCATCGAGATGCACCTGATGAGCCTGCGGGATCAGACGGTGCACGTGGCTGGGCGCGCGTTCCGCTTCGCGGCCGGCGAGACGCTGCACACCGAGAACTCGCACAAGTTCACCCTGGAAGGCTTCGCCGGGCTGGCGGCCTCGGCCGGCTGGCAGGTGGAGCAGCAGTGGGCCAGCGCGGCGCCTGCCTTCGGCATGGTATTGCTGCGGGCTCGCACCACGATCTGAGCTAACTCCTCGCCGCAACTTAAGGCTAGGCTTCCGGTGTCACCGAAACCGGAGGTCGCAATGGGCTTGGGTGCAGAGCGGGACGCGCCGCGCAAGGACGTGGCGACGACGACCTCCCCGGCGTTGGCGGAGGCGCTCGCGGCGGCGCTGCACCGTCGCCGCACCCCCGCGCTGGCGGACCCCCAGCGCCTGGCGATGCGCACGGCGCTGCTGGAGCCCAGGGCCAGCGACCCCAGCGGCTTCGAGCGGGTCATCGGCCAGAGCGACCTGCTGTCGATCAACTTCCTGGACCGGGGCCGCCGCGCCGCCGCCTCGGTCTGCCGGATCAAGGCGCCGGCGGACGGGGGCGCCTGGTACGGCACCGGCTTCCTGGTGGGGCCGCGGCTGCTGCTGACCAACCACCACGTCCTCGCCAGCGCCGACGAGGCCAGCCAGGCGGAAGCCGAGTTCGGCTACGAACACGACCTGGACGGGGTGCTGCAGGCGGCCGTCCGGTTCAACCTGGCCCCGCACGAGATCTTCTACAGCGACTCCGAGCTGGATTTCACCTTCGTGGCGGTCACGCCGCTGTCGGAGGAGGGCGTGCCGCTGACCCGCTACTGCCGCCTGCCGCTGCTGCCGCTGTCCGGCAAGGCGCTGGACGGCGAGTGGGTCTCAATCATCCAGCACCCCGGCGGCGAGCCCAAGCAGATCGCCATCCAGTCCAGCCAGATCGTGGTGCTGGACCCGGCGGCCGTGCCCGGCGTCGATCTGGACAGCTTCATCCACTACTCGACCGACACAGAGCCGGGGTCCTCGGGTTCGCCGGTGTTCAACGACCAGTGGCAGGTGCTGGCGCTGCACCACAAGGCGGTGCCGGCGCCGCCGGGCGTCGAGGCGCCCACCGGCTTCATCGGCAACGAAGGGGTGCGGACCAGCGCGATCTTCCGCCACCTGGAACGTCACCGCTTCAGCGCGCCCAAGGCCGGCCTGGTCCTCGATCGCCTGGAGATGTCGCTGGGCTTGTCGCCCATGAGCCGGGGCGCCGACACCGGGGAGGGCCTGCGGGAGGCGGATCGTCCGCCGCTGCCGGCCGAGCACTGGGCGGGCGCCGCGGGCTATCAGTCGGATTTCCTGACCACGCCGATCGACCTCGACGCGGTCATCGCGCCGGCGCTCGCGCGGCGCGAGGTGGCGCCGCTGAAGGATGGGTCAGGCCATGTCCTGAAGTATCATCACTACTCGGCGGTGATCCGTGGCGATCGCAAGTTCCCGCTGCTGACGGCGGTGAACATCGACGGAGCCCGACTGATCCATCCGGGGACGCGCAAGAACACCTGGCGGCGGGACGCCCGCATCGACGACCAGTTCCAGCCGGCGGGCAACTTCTACGAGGCCGCCGCGGGACACGATCCCGTCCAGTTCAGCCGGGGGCACCAGGTGCGGCTGCTGGACCCCTGCTGGGGCGACGACGTCGCGGAATCCCAGACGAACATGGAGGACACCTTCCACTACACCAACGCCGCGCCCCAGGTGCAGCACTACAACGACATCGATTGGGGGAACCTGGAGGACTACCTGCTCGACAAGGCGCAGAGCAGCGAGAAGCGGCTGACGGTGTTCACCGGCCCGATCTACCGGCCTGACGATCCGCTGTACGGCCGCGACAGGGTCGGCGGGCCGTGGCAGGTGCCGCTGTCGTTCTGGAAGGTCGCCGTGCTGCAGAAGACCGCCACCCAGGTCGTGGCGGCGGCGTTCATCGTCGGCCAGACCCAGTACGTGCAGGCGCTGTTCGAGGCGAAGGTGTTCTCGGGCCTGAAGCCCTACACGGTGGACGAGATGCGCTCGCGGCAGATCCAGACCACGGTCGCTGCGATCGAGTCGGAGACCGGGCTCGACTTCAGCGCCATCCGCGCCTTCGACGCCCAGGGCTCACTCGAAGCCACCCGCAGGACGCGCTGGATCCGCGACGTGGGCGATGTGGTGATCTGAAGGGCGGCCGCCCCTTCCCCGCGGTGGGAAGAGGCGTTCGCGCCTGTCTTGGCTCAAGTCTATCCTAGCTTTCGCGGCCGCGGGTGCGACCGCCGCCGCGGGAGGCTTCGCCGCCCTTGCGGCCCGCCTGGGCGGCCAGGTCGCGGTCCTTGGCGAAGCTGCGCTTCTCGCTGGGCACGCTGGCCCCGCCTTTGCGCGCGATTTCGCGCCGGCGCTCGGGGTTCATGGCCGCGAAGCCGCGTCGGGCGCGGGGCTTGTCGGTGTCGAGAGGGGGCATAAGGGGGGACTCCTCGGGCGGCGATCGGGGGAGTTGCGAAACGTCCACGCCTGGCCTTTCGCCAGAGGCCGGGCGCGTGGAATCCAGAGGCGCGGCGCGCCGGGTTCCACCAGTGAGGTTGCGATGACGGTTTTCGGGCTCAACCATGACGTTTCGCAGGGGCTGCGGTCTGGCTAACCCGCGAACCCGGCCAAGGTTGCGTTGTGGCGGCGTTCTTATTCGCGCCGCGGGACGTCCTTATTCCCGCCGCAGGGCCTCGATCGGGTCGAGTCGGGCCGCGCGCCAGGACGGGTAGGCCCCGAAGATCAGGCCCACCATCACCGAGAAACCCAGCGCGAGCGGCCCCGCCCAGGCCGGCACCGCCGCCGGCCAATTGCCCAGTTTGGCGATGGCAAACGCACCCAGCACCCCGATCGCCAGCCCGATCAGCCCCCCAACCAGACTGAGCGCGACCGATTCCAGGGCGAACTGGATAAGGATGTGGCTGCGCTTGGCGCCGACGGCCATCCGCAGGCCGATCTCCCGCGTCCGTTCGGTCACGGCCACCAGCATGATGTTCATGATGCCGACGCCGCCGACCACCAGCGATACGCCCGCCACCGCCGCCAGCAGCACGGTGAAGGTGCCCACGGCCGCCTGGCTGGCCGCCAGGATCGACGCCATGTTCTGGGTCTGGAAGTCGTCGTCCTCGCCCTGGCGGATCTTGTGCTGGTCGCGCAGCAGGTTGGTGACGTCCTCCTGCACCCGGTCCAGCGACTCCTCGTCGGTCGCCTTCACATAGATGGTCTGGACGGAATCCCCGCGGCTGCGGCGCCCGACGATCCGCGACCGCACGGCGCTGAGCGGGGCCAGCACCACGTCGTCCTGGTCCTGGCCGAAGCCGGCCTGGCCCTTGCTCTCCAGCACCCCGATCACCTCGAACGGGACCGTGCGCACCCGCACCCGCCGCCCCACCGGGTCGGCGCCGCCGAACAGCTCCCTCACCACCGTCGGGCCCACCACCAGCACCTTGCGGCCCTGTCGCGCCTCGCGCTCGTCGAACATGCGTCCCTGGACCACCTTCAGGTCGCGGGCGATCAGGTAATCCGGAGTCACGCCCTGGATCTGGGTGTTCCAATTGGCGCCTTCCGAGGCCAGTTGGGCCTGGCCGCGCACGGCGGGCGCGACGGCGGCCACGTTCTCGACCTGCTTCTTGATCGCTTCGGCGTCGTCGTCGCGCAGCGAAAAGCCGCCGCCCGCCGCCTGGGCGACCGGTCCACGCTGGAAGTTGGGCATCACGATGATCAGGTTCGAGCCGAGGCCGGAGATGGCGTCGGTCACCCGCTTGGACGCGCCCAGGCCGATGGACGTCATCATCACCACCGCCGCGACCCCGATCACCACGCCCAGCGAGGTCAGCACGCTGCGCATGGGGTGGGCGACGATCGCGCCCAGGGCGAAGCGGACGAGCTCGTAGAACCTCATGCGGGAGCTCCGCCGCGCTCGTCGGAGACGACGAGGCCGTCGCGGAAGGTGATGCGCCGGTGCGCCACGACGGCGACTTCGGGGTCGTGGGTGACGATGGCCAGGGTCAGGCCCTCGCGGTTCAGCTCGCTGAACAGCTTGAGCACATCCTCGCTGGTCTTGGTGTCCAGCGCCCCGGTGGGCTCATCCGCCAGCAGCAAGTCGGGGCGGTTGGCCAGCGAGCGGGCGATGGCCACCCGCTGCTGCTGCCCGCCCGAGAGCTGGGTCGGCCGGTGGCCCTTGCGGGCGCCGAGCCCGACGCGGTCCAGCAGCTCCGCCGCCCGCGCGCGACGCTCTGCCGGCGGCAGACCGGCGTAGACCATCGGCAGCTCGACGTTCTGCAGCGCCGTCAACCGTGGGAGCAGCTGAAAGGACTGGAACACGAAGCCGATCCTGCGCCGTCGGAAGTCGGCCAGCTGATCGTCCGAGAAATGGGCCACATCCTCACCCTCGAACGTGTACTGGCCGGACGTGGGCCGATCGAGCCCGGCCAGGATGTTCATCAGCGTCGACTTGCCCGAGCCCGAGGGCCCGATCACCGCGACGTACTCGCCGCGCGCGATGCCGAGCGAGACGCCGGCCAGGGCCGGCACCTCCTCCTCGCCCATGATGTAGACCTTCTTCAGGTCCCGGATCTCGATCATGGATCGGCGGCCTACATCCGCACCCGGACACCGCCGCCGCCACCACCGCCGCCGGGCGGACCACCGAAGCCGCCGGGGACGGTCTTCGGCCGCGGGCCGCCGCCGGTGATGACCTGGGCGCCCGGCTTCAGCTCGCGGCTGACGATCTCGGTGTAGCTGCCGTCGCTCGCGCCGACGCGCACCGCGACCGGGGCCGGCTTGCCGTCCTTACCGAGGATGTAGACCGTGCCGCCGCGCATGCCGGCCGTGCGGCCGCGCCCGGCGGCCATCGCGGCGCGCAGGGTCGCCAGCTTGGCCCTCTGGTCGGGGCGCAGGAGGGGGTCCAGCTTGGCGAAGGCCTCGTCCATGTTCTTCCGCATGGCCTCGCCGACCTTCTTGCGGTCGCCGCCGGCCGAGGCGAAGGCCGCCATCGACTTCTGCCGCAGGTCCGCCTCGATCGGGTCCCAGGCCGCCTTCTGCTTGGCGTCCAGGTCCAGCTGCTGGACGATGCGCCCGCTCATGCCGCCGCCGCGCTGGCCGCCGTTGCGGTTAGCGCCGCCGCCGGGCGGGCCACCGAAGCCGGGCGGTCCGCCGACCGCCACGCCGGCGCCGCTCCGCTGGGCGTTCTCGGACGGAGGGGTCCAGCGCAGGGCCGCGGCCGGCACCTTCACCACATTGCGCCGGGTCTCGATCACGATGTCGGCGTTCGCCGTCATGCCGGGCAGCAGCTTGCGCTGCGGGTTATCGGCCTCGGCGATCACCGTGTAGGACACCACGTTCTGCTCGTTGGTCGGCTGCTTGCGGACCTGGGTGACGATGCCCTCGAAGTTGTCGTCCGGGAACGCGTCGACGGTGAAGCGCACCGTCTGGCCCTCCTGCACCTGGCCCACGTCGGCCTCGTCGACAGCGATCTTCACCTCCACCTTGCTGAGGTCCTGGGCGATCGTGAACAGCACCGGCGCCTGCAGGCTGGCGGCGACCGTGTTGCCGGGCTCGACCTTGCGGTCGACCACCACGCCGTCGATGGGCGAGGAGATCGTGGTGCGGCCCAGGTCGACCTGTTGGCTGCGCAGGGTGGCGCGGCTCTGGTTCACCCGCGCGCGGGCCGCGGCGACGGCGGCCTGGCCGGCCTTCATGGTGGCGGTGGCCTGGTCCAGCGTGCTGGGGCTGTTCCAGCCGCCGGCCACCAGCGTCTTCTTGCGATTGTAGTCGGCCATGGCGTTGGCCTGGGTCGCCTCGGCTTGGCGCACGGCGGCTTCGCCGGCGGCGATGTCGGCCTGGCTCTGGGCGACGCGCGACTGGTACGTCTGCGGGTCGATGATCGCCAGCGTCTGGCCGGCCTTCACCTCGTCGTTGAAGTCGACCAGCACCTTGGTCACCTGGCCGGAGATCTGGGAGCCCACGTCCACGGTGATCAGGGCCTGCAAGGTGCCGGAGGCCGAGACCGAACGGGTGATGTCGCCGGTCTCGACAGCGCCCAGCCGGTAGGGGTCCTTCACCGGCTTCGGCCGCATCTGGCAGGCGAAGACGGCCGCGATCATCAGGCCGACGACGACCAGCGTGATCCAGGCGGCGCGGGGGATGCGGAAGCCTCGGCGGCGAGGGGACGTCGATTGGCTCATGCGGCTCCAACGGGTCTTCTAGGCGGGCAGTCACCCAGCCTCGCTTGGAACAGACCGGCGTTACGGCTCGATTTCAGGGCCGATATGAAGCCAGACGCCGAACGACCGGTCAGGCTCAGGCGGCCACTCGCCTGCGGCGCGAGTAAGCTTGACAGTAAACGGTCACACAGTGTGCGTTGGCGTATCGGCGTTAACCATGGCGTCGGGCGTTTGGGACGCCGTTGGGAACGGCGAGGGGGCTTCTTTACATGCGACAACACAAGTCACGCCTTCTGGCGGCGGCGGCCATTGCGGTGACGCTGGGCGGGGCATCGTCGGCCAATGCGGCGAACATCGTCCTGACCAACACCGGCGGCGTCGATGTCGGCTCCAACGCCTATATCGGCTTCTCGAAGGCCGCCAACTACTGGGGCTCGGTGCTGAAGAACAACGTGACCGTAAATCTGAACGTCGGCTTCACGGCGCTCGGCCCCGGGATCCTGGGCTCCACGTCCAGCCCGCGGGTGGGTGTGTTCACGTCGGACGTCGAGACCCTGTTGCAGATCAACACCCACAAGTCCGCCCTGGACAACCAGGCCGTCGCCAACCTGCCGACTCTCGACGGCGCCGGCGCCCTCAGCGTGATCACCAACGGCTACAAGAACCCGGCCAAGCAAGGCGTCGACACTACCAAGTTCGTCTACGACAGCGACGACAGCGCCAACAACTACGGCCTCGCCATCACTCGCGCCAACGCCAAGGCGCTGGGCTTCACCGGCCTGCCGGGCGGCGACGGCGCGGCCGACGCCTCGATCACCTTCTCGAGCGCCTTCGCGTTCGACTTCGACCCGACCGACGGCATCGGCGACAACAGCTACGACTTTCTCGGCGTCGCCATCCACGAGATCGGCCATGCCCTGGGCTTCGTCTCGGGCGTGGACAGCTATGATGCCATCGGCAACAGCACCAGCCTGACGAACCTGAACAACTTCGTCGTCAACTCGGTACTGGACCTCTACCGCTACTCGTCTGACCCGCACGACGTGGCGCCGGGCTTCGGCCCGGCCCTCGACTGGTCGGTCGGCGGCACGCCGTACTTCTCGCTCGACAAGGGCGCGACGATGCTCTCGCTGAACGGCCGGACGGGCCTGTTCTCCACCGGACAGGCCAAGGGCGACGGCCGTCAGGCCTCGCACTGGAAGGACAACACCTACGCCGGCGGCGCCCTCTGCTCGAACGCCACCAAGACGCCGATCGGGATACTCGATCCGACGGCCGGGCGCTGCGAGCAACTGGCGGTCACCGGAATGGACCTGGCGGCCTTCGACGCGATGGGCTGGAACCTCGATTTCGACGTGCTGAGCCGCAAGTATGCCCGCAGCACGAAGGACATCTACAACGGCATCACCGGCGTCCCGGAGCCGGCCACCTGGTCGATGATGATCATGGGTTTCGGCCTGCTGGGCGCCCGTCTGCGCCGCCGCCGTCCGGCGACGGCCGCGGGCTGAGACCTGCGACACGCGCGAATGCGGGGCCGGGCGGCGACGCCCGGCCCTTCTTCGTTGGCGCCACGGCCCGGCGGTCGTGCGCGGCCGGGTTTGGGATTTCTCAAAGCCCCTGACCGGCGGCCCAGATATAGCTGAGCCATGGACGAGACTCCGCCCGGCCGGCTCGGCGCCTTCCTCGACCAACTGGGGCCCGGCCTGGTGACCGGCGCGGCCGACGAC
The DNA here is from genome assembly GCA_966096115.1 of uncultured Phenylobacterium sp. Taxonomy (GTDB): domain Bacteria; phylum Pseudomonadota; class Alphaproteobacteria; order Caulobacterales; family Caulobacteraceae; genus Phenylobacterium. The sequence continues at coordinate 42,075 of CBHTUE010000002.1, read as the reverse complement.
GACCCCAGCGGCATCGGCACCCACAGTCAGGTCGGAGCCCAGTTCGGCTATGGCTTGGCCTGGACCTTCGTCTTCAGCTTCCCGCTGATGGTGGTGATCCAGGAGGTGGCCGCGGAGATCGGCCGCGTCACCGGCGGCGGCATCGCCCGCAACCTGCGCCGGCACTATCCGCGCCCGCTGCTGTGGACGGTCGTGCTGCTGCTGCTGGTGGCCAATGTCATCAACCTGGGCGCGGACCTCAGCGCCATGGGCGCGGCGCTGGTGCTGCTGACCGGCGGCAACAGCGCGCTCTATACGCTGCTGTTCGGCATCGCCTGCGTCGTGATCGAGGTGGCGCTCAACTACGCGCGCTACGCCGCCGTCCTGAAGTGGACGACGCTGTCGCTGTTTTCCTACGTGGCCGTGGTGGCCGTGGCCGGGGTGCCCTGGGTGCGCGCCCTGACCGCCCTCGTCGTTCCCGAGATCCAGTTCAACGCTGCCTATGCCACAGCCGTCGTGGCCATCCTGGGCACCACGATCAGCCCATACCTGTTCTTCTGGCAGGCCGGCCAGGAGATCGAGGAACAGCACCGCCACCACGCCAAGCCGCTTTGCATCACCCCGAAGGAGGCCGGCCCGGAACTGAAGCGCATTCGCCTCGACACGCTGGTCGGCATGGCGTTCAGCTCGGTCATCTCGCTGGCCATCGTGTTCGCCACCGCCGCGACCCTGAACGCCCACGGCATCACCGACATCAACACCTCGGCGCAGGCGGCCGAAGCGTTGCGGCCCATCGCCGGGCCGTTCGCCTTCGCCCTGTTCGCGCTGGGGATCATCGGCACAGGCATGCTGGCGGTGCCGGTGCTGGCCGGCTCGGCGGCCTATGCCGTGACCGAGATGGTGGGGGTGGCCGGCAGCCTGGACGCCAAGCCCACGCGCGCGCGCCTGTTCTACGCCACCATCGCCGTGACGACCCTGGCGGGGGCCTCGCTGAACTACATCGGGATCGATCCGGCCAGGGCACTCTACTGGGCGGCCGTCGTCAATGGCGTGCTGGCCGCGCCGACCATGGCGGCGATGATGCTGATCGTGCGCAATCCCCGCGCCATGGGCCGTCTGACCCTCGGCCGGCGGGCGACGATCCTGGGCTGGGGCGCGACCGCCGTCATGGCGGTGGCCAGCGTGATCTTCTTCGCGTCGCTGCTCTAGAGCGGCAGCTGCACCCGCGCGGTGAGTCCGCCGCCGGCGCGGTTGATCAGGTTCACGTCGCCGCCGTGGCCGCGGGCGATGGAGCGGACCACCGCCAGGCCCAGGCCGATGCCGCCGGTCTGGCGGCTGCGGGAGGGCTCGCGCCGGTAGAAGGGTTCGAACACCCGCTCGGTCTCGGCCGCCGGAATGCCCGGGCCGTCGTCGTCGATCTCGACCACCGCGTTCCCGGCGTCGGCGAACACCCGGGCCCGCGCGCGGCCGCCGAACTTCACCGCGTTCTCCAGCAGGTTGGCGATCAGCCGGCGCAGCGCCATCGGGTCGCCCTCCAGCACCACCTTGTCGCCCCGCACGACCTCGGTCTTCGACCCGGTCTCCGCCATCTCGTCACACAGGCTCTCGACCAGCGACGACAGCTCCAGCGGCGTGCGTTCGCCGCCGCGCGTGGAGTCGCGCACGAACAGCAGGGTGGCGGTGATCATCTCCTCCATCTGGTCCAGGTCGGCGGCGTACTTCGCGCGCTGGTCCTCGGGCAGGCCCTCGATGCGGAACCGCAGGCGGGTGAGGGGGGTGCGCAGGTCGTGGGCGATCGCGCCCACCATGGCGGTGCGGTCCTCGACGTACCGGCGCAGGCGCTCCTGCATCTCGTTGAAGGCGCGGGCGGCGACGCCGATCTCGGCCGAGCCCTGCAGTTCCAGCGGCGTGGCGCGGGGGTCGCGGCCCAGGCGCTCGGCGGCGTTGGCGAACTGCTGGATCGGCCGGGCCAGCCGCCGGGCGAACAGGTAGACCACCGGCGACATCGCCAGCGCCGACATCACGAACCACAGCGCCAGCCGCTGCTGCCAGTCCGAGAGCCCGAACGTCGGCTGCGGTTCGGCCACCGCCCAGCGGCCGTCCGCCTGGCGCACGCCCACCTGGAACGGCGCGATCAGGAAGTGCTCTTCCTCGCGCATCCCGGCCTTGGCCACGCGGTCGCGGATGATGCGGCCGACGCGGCGGTCGGAGAGCAGCCCGCGCTTGCCCGCGATCACCACGTCGGCCGGGCGCAGGCCCAGGTCCTGGGCGATCTTGTTGCGCATGTCGGGCACGACGCGGCCCTCCAGCACCGGGCTGGGCGGCTTGTCGAGCAGGGCCCGTTCCAGCGGCTTGCGCTCGGTGAAGGTCGGCGGGCTCCCGCGCAGCGTCTGCTCGATCTCCGACAGCCGGTAGAAGTCCGGGGCCGGGGGCGGGATGTAGATCAGGAGGATGGTGCTCATCCCCCAGGCGGCGACCAGCGTCAGGCCGGTCAGCGTCAGCAACTGCACCAGAAGCGGCGCCGTGGGACGCGCGGGCTTCACGTCCGCTTCACCTTGGCCGTGAACATGTAGCCCTCGTTGCGGATCGTGCGGATCAGGTCGTGGCCGCCGCCGCCGTCGTCCAGCTTGCGCCGCAGCCGGCTGATCTGCACGTCGATCGCGCGGTCGAAGGCGTCGCTGTCCGGCCCGCGGGCGAACTCCAGCAACTGGTCGCGGGTCAGCACGCGCTGCGGCCGCTCCACGAACGCGCGCAGCAGCGAGAACTCGCCGGACGACAGGTTCACCACCACGCCCGCTGGACTGCGCAGCTCGCGCCGCACAAGGTCCAGCCGCCAGCCGGCGAACTCGCAACCGGCGCCCAGCTGCCCGGTGGCGCTGCGCTGCTCGGCGCGGCGCAGCACCGCGCGAACCCGCGCCAGCAACTCCCGGGGATTGCAGGGCTTCGCCAGATAGTCGTCGGCCCCCAGTTCCAGGCCGACGATGCGGTCGGTGTCCTCGCCCATCGCCGACAGCATGATGATCGGCGGCGCGGTCTCGGTGGTGGTCATGCGGCGGCAGACGGCCAGGCCGTCCTCGCCGGGCAGCATCACGTCGAGGACGATCAGGTCGACCGGCCCGCGCTCCAGGACGCGCTCCATCTCCGTGGCGTCGGCGGCGGTCTCGACCTTGTAGCCGTGCTTGCCCAGGAAGTCGGACACCACGTCGCGGATGCCGGGGTCGTCGTCGACCATCAGGATACGGGCGCCGGCCCCGGCCATGTCAGTGTCTAGCTCCATGGCCGGCAAGATGTGCGTCGGCCGTAACGTGCGGATGTCTCAGCTGAAACCCGAGTGTCCCAAAGATGGCGGCCCCGCTCATTCGCCCAGCATCAGGTCGGAGACGTAGCCGTTGGTCTTTCGCTCGTGGCCGAAGGTCGACATCGGCCCGTGCCCCGGCACGAAGCTCACGTCCTCGCCCAGCGGCCACAGCTTCTGGGTGATGGCGTCGATCAGCTGCTGATAGTTCCCCCGCGGGAAGTCGGTCCGCCCGATCGAGCCCTTGAACAGTACGTCGCCCACCTGCGCGAACCGCGCCTCGCGGTGGTAGAACACGATGTGCCCCGGCGTGTGGCCCGGGCAGTGGATCACCTCGAACTGCGTCTCGCCCAGGGTGACCACGTCGCCGTCGTGCAGCCAGCGGTCCGGCGTGAAGCCCCGCGCTTCCGGCATGCCCCACTTCAGCCCGGACTCGTCGATCTGGTCGATCCAGAAGGCGTCGTCGGGGTGCGGCCCCTCGATGGGGACGCCGGTCAGTTCCTTCAGCGCCGCCGTACCACCCGCGTGGTCCAGGTGGCCGTGGGTGATCCAGATCTTCTCCAGCGTCAGGCCGTGCTCCTTCAGGGCCGCCATCAACCGCGGAACCTCGCCGCCGGGATCGATGATCGCCGCCTTCCGGGTCTTCTCGCACCACACGATGGTGCAGTTCTGCTGCAGCGGCGTCACCGGCGCGATCAGGGCGCGGATGGGCAGGGGCGGGGGCGTGGGTGCGTTCATGTCGACGCACATGATCGGATTTCAGGACGGAAATTGAAAGCCGGGCGGGCGATCGGTCGCTGCATTGCCGGTTCCCCTGGGGACGGCTAGCGTGCCGCACAAGCCCTTCGAGGGCAGAATCGACATGGGAAACAGCCGTATGGCGAATGGAATGGCGCGCATCTTCCTGCGCAAATCGGTCGGACAGATTCAGTCCGAGCATGAGCACGGGGAGCTGAAGCGCTCGCTGGGCGCGATCAACCTCATCCTCCTGGGCATCGGCTGCATCATCGGCACCGGCATCTTCGTGCTGACGGGTCGCGCCTCGGCGACGTTTGCCGGCCCGGGCATCATGATCTCCTTCGTGATCACCGGCACGCTCTGCGCCTTCGTGGCGCTCTGCTACGCCGAGCTGGCCTCGGCCCTGCCGGTCTCCGGCTCGGCCTATTCCTACACCTACGCCTCGATGGGCGAGGGGGCGGCCTGGGTGATGGGACTGCTGCTGGTGCTGGAGTACGGGCTGGCGGCCTCGACCGTGTCGGTCGGCTGGTCCGGTTACTTCGTCAGCCTCATGCACGACTTCGGGATAGATATACCCGCCGCGCTACAGGCGGCTCCGGGGGTGATCGTCAAGGACCACGACGGCAATGTGCTGGGCACCGGGATGATCAACCTGCCCGCCCTGACGGTCATCGGCCTAGTCACCCTGCTGCTGATCCGCGGCGTGTCGGAATCGGCGACGGTCAACAACATCGTCGTCGCCATCAAGGTGACGGTGGTCATCGCCTTCATCGTCATCGGCTTCAAGTACGTCGACTTCGCGCAGTGGAACCCGTTGATCCCCGCCGAAATCCCGGCCCGTCCGCCGGGCACCGACATGAGCATCTGGGCCCAGATCGGCCGCGCGCTGGGCGACGTCATCACCGGCAACGCCGAGCACAGGTACGGCATCGGCGGCGTGATCCACGCGGCGGCGGTGATCTTCTTCGCCTACCTGGGCTTCGAGGCGGTCTCGACCGCCGGCGCCGAGGCCAAGAACCCCGGCAAGGACATGCCGATCGGCATCCTGGGCGCGCTGACCATCTGCACCATTCTCTACATCCTGACCTGCGGCGTGCTGGTGGGCATCGTCCCCTACGCCCAACTGGACGTGCCGGCGCCGATCGCGCTGGCCGCGGACAAGATGGGGCTGCCGTGGTTCGCCTTCGTGGTGAAGGTGGGCGCCATCGCCGGCCTGTCGTCGGTGATGCTGGTGCTGCTCTACGGCCAGACGCGGGTGTTCTACACCATCTCCAGGGACGGCCTGCTGCCCAAGTCACTCGCCACCGTGCACCCGCGTTTCAAGACGCCCTGGATCAACACCATCATCGTCGGCGTGGCGGCGATGCTGGCGGCGGGCTTCCTGTCGCTGGACGCGCTTTCGGACCTCTCGAACGTCGGCTCGCTGGCCGCCTTCGCCCTGGTCTGCATCACGGTGATCTACCTGCGCCGGAGCCATCCGGAACTGACCCGCCCGTTCCGTACGCCCTTGTTCCCGCTGGTCCCGATCCTCGGCGCGGTCATGTGCGCGGTGCTGCTGATGAGCTTGATGTCGACGCCGGCCACCCGCAACTTCTTCCTGATCTATCTGGCGATCGGGATCGTCATCTACTTCGTCTACGGCATCCGCAGCTCCAACCTGGGCAAGGGCGTGCTGGTGACGGGCGGCGAGGGCGAGCCGCGCGAACTGCCGCACCGCGTGGGTGAAGACCCCCGCGGCCAGGGCTAAGTCGAAGGCAGCACATGCTGCCGATTCACGACGCGATACCGGAACTGAAGGCGGCGCTGTCCTCGGGCAGCGCCGCCGTTCTTGTGGCCCCGCCCGGCGCCGGCAAGACCACCGTCGTGCCGCTGGAACTGCTCGCCGAACCCTGGGTGGGGGGCGGCAGGATCATCGTGCTCGAACCCCGCCGCCTGGCCGCCCGCGCCGCCGCCGAGCGCATGGCCAAGACCCTGGGCGAGCCGGTGGGCCAGACCGTCGGCTACCGCGTCCGCATGCAGTCCAGGGTCTCCGCCGCCACCCGCATTGAGGTGGTCACCGAGGGCGTCTTCACCCGCATGATCCTGGGCGACCCTGAGTTGGCCGGCGTCGCCTGCGTGATCTTCGACGAGTTCCACGAGCGCAGCCTGGACGCCGACCTGGGCCTGGCGCTGGCCCGTGACGCCCAGAGCCTGCTGCGCGACGACCTGCGTCTGCTGGTCATGTCGGCCACCCTGGACGGCGCGGCGGTCGCCCGCCTGCTGGACGGCGCCCCGGTGGTCGAGAGCCTGGGCCGGATGTTCCCGGTCGAGACCCGCTACCTCGGCCGCGATGACCGCCTGCGCGTCGAAGACCAGGTGGTCCGCGCCATCGAACGCGCGCTCGCCGAGGAGACCGGCAGCCTGCTGGTCTTCCTGCCGGGCCAGGGCGAGATCCTGCGCACGGCGGAACGTCTCGCCGAACGCAACCGCGCCAACGTCGAGATCGCGCCGCTCTACGGCGCGCTTGACCCTCGCGACCAGGACCGGGCGATCCAGCCGGCTCCCAACGGCGTCCGCAAGGTGGTGCTCGCCACCTCGATCGCCGAGACCAGCCTGACCATCCAGGGCGTGCGCGTGGTGATCGATTGCGGCCTGGCCCGCGTGCCCCGCTACGACCCCGCCAGCGGCCTGACTCGCCTGGCCACCGTGCGCGTCTCTCGCGCCGCCGCCGACCAGCGCCGGGGCCGCGCCGGGCGCACTGAGCCCGGCGCCTGCTACCGCCTGTGGGACGAGGCCGAGACCCGCGCGCTGCCCGCCTACGCCGACCCGGAGATCCTCGACGCCGACCTCTCGGGCCTGGCCCTCGACCTCGCCCGCTGGGGCGCGAAAGGCGTGACCGGCCTGGCCTTCCTCGACCCGCCGCCCGCCGCCGCCTTCGCCGAGGCCCGCGCGCTGCTGGTCCGCCTGGAAGCCCTCGACGCCGACGGCATGCTCACCGCCCACGGCCGTGCGCTCGCCGACATGCCGCTCAGCCCGCGCCTCGCCCATATGGTCCTGAAGGCTGCCGCCACCGGCCAGGCCTCGCGCGCGGCCCGCATCGCCGCCCTGATCACCGAGCGCGGCCTGGGCGGCCGCGACGCCGACCTGCGCCATCGCCTCGACGGTCTGGAGCGCGACCGCGGCCCCCGCGCCCGTGACGCCAAGGCGCTGGCCGACCGCTGGGCCGGTATGACCGGGAGGCCGGGGAAGGGCGAGCCGCTCTCCGATGGCCTGTTGCTAGCCTTTGCCTATCCGGAACGGGTCGCCAAGGCGCGGGGCGGGCAGGGTGAGTTCCAGCTGGTGACCGGCCGCGGCGCCTTCCTCGAGCCCACCGACGCCCTGGCGCGCGAGTCCTGGCTGGCGGTGGCCGAACTGGGGGGTGGCGACCGCCGCGACCGCATCCTGCTGGCCGCGCCCCTGGACCCCGCCGAACTCGACGCCTTTTCCGCCCAGTTCGAGACCGAGGACCGCCTGGAGGAGAGCGGGGCAGGGCGGCTGCGCGCCAAGCGCCTCGTTCGCCTGGGCCGCCTCACGGTGCGCGAGACCATCGACGACAGCCCCGACCCGGTCCTCGTCGCCCGCGCGCTCGCCGACCGCGTCCGCCGCGAGGGGCTAGGCATCCTGCCCTGGGGCGAGGCTGCGTCGTCCCTGCGCGAGCGCGCGGCCTTCCTGCACGCCCGCGACCCCGCCTGGCCGGACCTCTCCGACGCCGCCCTCATCGCCCGTCTGGACGACTGGCTGACCCCGCTGCTCGTCGGCGTCCGCTCGCTCGCCGCCCTCAGGCCCGACGTCATCGACGGGGCCCTGCGCGCCCTCGTCCCCTGGGACCTGCAGCGCCGGCTGGACGCCGAGGCACCCGCCCGTTGGACCGCGCCCACAGGAAACAGCTTCGCCATCGACTACGCCGCGGAGGGCGGCCCCCGCGTGGACGTGCGCGTGCAGGAAGTCTACGGCCTGAGCGCGCACCCCACCGTCGGCGGCGCGCCGATCATCATGTCGCTGCTGTCGCCGGGCCATCGCCCGATCCAGACCACCCGGGACCTGCCGGGCTTCTGGAAAGGCTCATGGAAGGACGTCCGCACCGACATGCGCGGCCGCTACCCCAAGCACGTCTGGCCGGAAGACCCCGCCACGGCCCAACCCACGACCCGGGCGAAGCCGCGGGGAACGTGAGCACGCGGGCGCACACCTTCAAAAGCTCGTCATCCCCCGGGCTTGTCCGGGGGACCCATTCACACCGATCTTGCCCGAAGGCCCGCGAGCTGCGACCCGCCGGGCAATCACGTGGGGCCAAAGCATGGGGCCCCCGGACAAGCCGGGGGATGACGGTGCTCTTGGTTACCTGTGCCTAAGCCGCCGCTTGGCGCGCGGGCCGATCATGCGGGTGCTGCAGGCGGAAGCTGATGGCGATGCGGTTCCAGCTGTTGATGGTGGCGATCAGCATCGTGAGATTGGCGATCTCGGCGTCGCTGAAGTGGGCCTTCAACCCTTCGTAGTCCGCGTCCGGCGCATGGGTGTCGGCGACGCGGGTGAGGGCGTCCGTCCAGGCCAGGGCCGCCTGTTCGCGCGGCGTGAACAGCTTGGACTCTTGCCAGGCGTCCAGCAGGAACAGCCGGGCGGGGGTCTCGCCATGCGCGATCGCGTCGGACGAATGCATGTGCAGGCAGTAGGCGCAGCCGTTGATCTGTGACGCCCGCATCTTCACGAGGTGGCGCAGGCTTTCCTCGAGACCGCTGGCGGCGATGTAGGCCTCCAGGGCCATCATCGGCTCCATGGCCTTGGGGGCCACCGCTTGGGGATTCAGTCGTTGGGTCATGGGAGTATCTCCTTTCTCCCAGGACGGCTCAGGCGCCGCGGTTGTGACACCGGCGGACGCGGAATCTCAACTCAGCTCACCGTGAGCCGCTGCTCGGGCCACAGCCGCGCCCTGACCTCGGAGTTATGCGGCATGCCGGCGGGCTGGTACGAGTAGAGCAGGGCGCGCCGGTCCTGCGCCGAACGGTTCGGCAGCGACTTGTGGACCAGGAACGCGCCGAAGAAGAGCACGTCCCCCGCCTTCGCCTTGATCGGGGTCAACCGGCTGGGGTCGAACCGCGCCGGATCCATCTCCAGCCCGCCGATCCCCTCGACGTCGCGCCGTGGGTGCATCCCTTGCCGATGGCTCCCCGGCGCCGCCAGCAGGCAGCCGTTCTCCTCGGTGGCGTCGTCCATGAACACCATGGCGGTGACGATCCGGTCGGCCGCCGCGTTGATCTTGCGCCAGTAGGGATAGTCCTGGTGCAGGGTGTAGGAGCCGCCATCGCGCGCCCGCTTCAGGTTCAGCTTCTCGGTCCACAACGTCGCGGGCCCGCCAATCATCGCGGCCGCCGGACCGGCTAGCCGCGTATCCTCGCCCCACGCCTTCAGTTCCGGCGACACGTGCGCCAGGGGTTCGACGCCCTGCAGCAGGTCCGGCGTCTCCGGCTCCCACTTCACCGTCACCAGCGTGTCCCACTGCCGCTGGAACATGTAGGAGCCGCCGACCTCCTTCTCGCCCCGCGCCGAGGCCTGGATCCGCTCCGCCAGCGCCTCGCAGTCGGCCGCCAGGCGGTGCATCTCGGCGGGGCGGAACACCCCCTGGCGCAGGATGAAGCCGTCGCGGTCCAGGCCCTCGGCTTCGGTGGCGGTCAACGCGTGAGCGGCATCCATGCGGCGTCTCCTCGTCGCTGACATGTTAGCAGCTCGTCGCGCCGCGCGGCACTGGCGAATTCGCGTCCCTTTCACCATTTTCCGCGTAGAGTGATCATGATCCGGGAGCGCCGTTCCATGTGCCGTGCCGCGTTCGTCATCCTCGCCGTCTCCGCCGTGGCCGGCGTCGCCCAAGCGGAATCGTCCGCAGACGCCCTGCGCGCGGCGGTCATGGCGCCGAAGCCTGCGATCAGCCGCCCGGGCGACGCGCCCAACGCGAAGATCAAGCTCGCCGCCCCCTATGCGGAAGCCTACGCGCTGCGGACGGCCGGCGTCGCCAAGACCGCGGTGTCGGAGAAGGACGACGACGTCACCCGCTCGCTGGGCTTCCTCTGCGGAATCCAGCCCGGCCAGAAGCCCACCGGCGCCGCCGCCGCCCGCGGCTACGACCCCAGCGGCCGGTTCATCGGCTACCAGATGTCCATCGCGCTGAAGTAGCCTCAGGCCGTCGCGGCGTAGATCATGATCCCCGTGGCCACCGACAGGTTCAGGCTGTCCGCACGCCCCCGCATGGGGATTTTCACGTTCACGTCGCACAGCGCCGCCATCTCGGGCGGCAGGCCCTGCTGCTCGTTGCCCATCAGGACCAGGGCAGGCTTGGCGTAGGCGGCCTCGCGGTGGTCGACCTGCGCCGACAGCAGCGTGCCCACCACCGATCCGGTCCATCCCGTGCGCCAGCCGGCGAATTCCGCCTCCGTCGCCTTCACCAACGGCACGGCGAAGATCGAGCCCATCGTCGCGCGCACGGCCTCGACGGAGTAGGGGTCGCAGCACTCGCCGATCAGGATCACCGCCCCGCAGCCGGCCGCGTCGGCGGTGCGCACGATGGTCCCCAGGTTGCCGGGGTCGCGCACCCGGTGCAGCGCCACCACGCACTGCGCTGGACCCGGCTCCACCGCGTCCAGCGCCTGGAATGACTGCGGGAACACCCCCACCACCGCCTGCGGGTTCTCCCGGCGCGAGACCTTGGCCAGGATGTCGTGGGTCACCTCGATCACCTGGCCGCCGGCCGCCTGGGTCGCCTGCACCGCCTTCTGCATCATCGGATGGCCGGCCGCGTCGGGGCCGTGCATCAGGATCTTCGGCGCGTGGCCGGTGTCGACGCCCTCGATGACGTTCTTCAGCCCCTCGGCGACGAACAGCCCGGTCTCGTCGCGTTCCTTGCGCATGTGTAGCGCGCGAACGGCCTTCACCGTCTCGTTCGACAGCGAGGTGATCGTCCGGCTGCTCACGCCGTCCACCGTGCGAAGAAGCTCATGCCGATCGCCCGGTCGCCGCGCTCTTCCTCCAGCGCCAGTTCGCCCCACTCGATCCGCCCGCCGCGCCCGGCGAGCTTCTCGGCGAGCAGGCCCGCCAGCGCCGGCCCGGAGATCCGCTCGGCATAGGCGTTCAGCACCAGGAACTTCGCATTTTCCGAAAGAAGCTGGGCGCATAGTCCCGCAAGTTCAGGCAGGTCCTCGAACAGCCGCCACACCTGCCCGTCCGGCCCGCGGCCGTACTTCGGCGGGTCCAGGATGATCCCTTCGTAGGTCGAGCCCCGCCGCACTTCGCGAGCGACGTACTTCCGGGCGTCCTCGGTGATCCAGCGCACGGGCCGGTCGGCCAGTCCCGATAGCTCGGCATTCTCCCGCGCCCAGGCCACCGCCTTCTTCGAGGCGTCCACGTGCGTCACCGCCGCGCCAGCAGCCGCCATCACCAGGCTGGCCACGCCGGTATAGCCGAACAGGTTCAGCACCTTCGGCTGCGGCCCCCCCGCGGCGACGGCGGCGCGCACCTGCGCGTCCAGGAACTCCCAGTTCGCCGCCTGCTCGGGAAAGAACGCCAGGTGCCGGAAGGCCGTAAACCGTCCGTGGAACCGCACGTCGCCCCAGCCGAGCGGCCAGGTCTCCCGTGGCTGGCCCTTGAACCGCCAGCGCCCGGCGTCCTCGTCGTCGCTGTTGGCGGGGTCGAACACCGCGTCGGCCGCCTCCCATCGCGCCGCAGGTAACCTGGGGGTCCACAGGCACTGCGGCTCCGGACGCACGACGGTGTAGGGCCCGTAGCGCTCCAGCTTCCGGCCACCGCCGGAATCCAGCAGGGCGTAGTCCGCCCAGCCGGTGGTGCGCATCACCTCCGCCGTGTCGGCGACTTGCGGGTTTACGGCGGAGCCAGTCATCCGCCGCCCCTTACCGCACGTCACGGTCGCCGACAAAGACTTGTCACATCTGCGGTTTTGGGGTCCGCTGTTACCGCTGACGCATGGGGAGTCTGCATGAGTGCTGTCGCAACGGCGCCGCGAAAGACCGCGCGCAAGGCGAAGGGGGATGGGCACCTCCGACGCGCCGAGATTTTGGAAGCTGCGGAACGCATCTTCGTGGCCGAAGGCTACGAGGGCGCCACGATCCGCCGGATCGCCGACGAGGTGGGGGTCTCCTCGACGGCGCTCTACATGCACTTCCAGGACAAGGGCTGCATCCTCCACGAGATCTGCGAGGTGGCCTTCCGCAACCTGCTCGCCAGCAACAGCGAGATCGCCGAAAAGCCGCTGGATCCGGTGGTGCGCACGCGGATGATGCTGGACGCTTACATGCGCTGGGGCCTGGGGCATCCGAACGCCTACCAGCTGGTCTACGTCGCCCGCGGGCCGTCCAGCCAGCCGCTGCCCGAGAGCACGGCCGAGCTCAGCCGCCAGTGCTACGACACCTTCGCCGGGGTCGTGCACGAGGTGGCCGCCAGCGGCCGTCTGCGCACCGGCTCGGGCGAGTCGGCCGCCCAGGCGCTCTGGATGGCCTGCCACGGCGTGGTGGCGCTGATCACCAGCCGGCCCAACTTCGAGTGGGCCGACCACGAGGAGCTGATGCGCATCACCCTCGACGGCATGCTGCACGGCCTTGTCATCGACTGAGGGCTGCGCGCCGCAAGCCGCAGTTGACGCGCGCAAGGGAAACCTTGCCACTCCCGCGCCCTGACCGGGGTTTGCGGAAACGCGGCCCACGCACATCAAGCGGTATGTGACGCCCCGCAGGGCTCAAGCGCGGAGGTACGCGGATGCAGTTCGCCAAGTGGGTGTTCCGGATCGCCGGGATCTACGGCGTGGTCCTGATGGCGCCGATGTTCTTCCTGGAGCCGGCGTTCAACGCCCAGGGCCAGCCGCTGACTCACCCCGACCACTTCTACGGGTTCGTCGGCATCACGCTGGCGTTCCAGTTCGTATTCCTGACGATGAGCCGCGACGTCGCCCGCTTCCGGCCGCTGATCCCGGTCTGCATGTTCGAGAAGATCGTCTTCCCCGCCGCCGTCTGGCCTCTTTACCTGGCGGGCCGCACGCCCGGGATCGTCACGGTGTTCGCCACCATCGACATCCTGTGGGCGGTGCTGTTCATGCTGAGCTGGTTCCGGACGAAGCCGGCGGCGTGATCTATGGCGTGCTCGCGCTCACCGATTGCCCAACCGGCGCGCCGTATCCGTAGGCTCCGCGCTTCAGGTCGGCCGAGAGGGTGATGCGGGCCGTGCCGCCGTTCATCTTGGCGCGGTAGACCTGCATGTTCTCCATCACCCGCATCACGTAGTTGCGGGTTTCCGAGAACGGGATGCACTCGATGAAGTCCAGCGGGTCCTGGGTCCCGGCGCGCGGGTCGCCGCAAAAGCTGGTCCACGAGGCCGGCCGCCCGGGCCCGGCGTTGTAGCCGGCGGCGGCCATGATGTACGAGCCGGAGAACCGGTCGACCAGCTGGCCCAGGTAGGCCGAGCCCAGCTGCATGTTGTAGTCCGGCTCATAGAGCCGCGCGGCCGAGTAGCCGACGCCGATCCGCCGCGCCACGACCGAGGCGGTGGACGGCAGCAGCTGCATCATCCCCCGCGCATCGGCGCCCGAGCGCACGGTCGGATCGAACCCGCTCTCCTGGCGCGTAATGCCGAGCACCAGCGCCGGCTCCGGCGCGCCCTGGACGTCAGGGGGCGTGCGCACCGGATAGGCGCGGTCGGCCAGGATCAGGCCCCGCTGGGCCAGCGCCCGGCCGGCCTTCATGGCGGTGTCCTGGTCGCCGTAGCCCTTGATGGCGTCGATGAGCAGGGCGCCCTCGACGGTGTTGGGCGCGGTGTCGTCCAGATGCAGCGCGAAGGCGCGGAAGAGGTCGCGCTGGCCCTGGTCGGCCAGCAGGCGCATGGCCTGCACGGCGTCGTGGCCCTCGAAGCGGGCCCGCTCGCCGTCGGTGGCCACCGGATCGCGCGGCAGCACCAGCGGGCGGCCCAGCTTCTCGGCCGCCAACTGCCCGTAGAAAGTGGTCACGTACTCGGCCCCGCGCCCGTAGTAGTTCTGCGCCACGGTGGCCTCGCCGCGCGCCTCGGCGGCGCGGCCCATCCAGTAGAACGCCCGCGCCCGGGTGATCGGCGAGGCGCCGATCTTCTCGATGGCGGCGAAGTGGCGTCCGGCCGAGGTCGGGTCGTTCAGGCGGTTCAGCGCGATCCAGCCGGCGTAGAACTCGGCCTCGGTGGCGTCCTGGCCCTGGTTCAGGCCGGAATTGGCGGCGGCCTGGTAGGCGGTCTTCCAGTCGCCGCTGCGGATGAAGGTCAGCGCCAGCCGGTGGCGCTCGTCCCACATGCGATCGGCCTGGTCCGGGGTGACGATCTCCTTCGGGAAAGCCGACACCAACTGCATCGCCTCGGCGTCGCGGCCCTTGCGGCGCAGGTAGGCGGCGCGTTCGAAGGCCACGCCCGGGTTCGCCTGCTGCTCGGGCGTCAGCGCCGTCCAGGCATCCTCGGCGGCGCGCGCGTCCGATCGCAGCGAGAGACGGACCGTGGCCGCGGGCTGCATCTCGGGCGGCAGCATCGCCACCATGTCGCGCGCCGCGGGCCCCTGGCTGCCGTACAGCAGGATGTCGGCGCGCCGGACGTGGTCCTCCATCGTCAGCACGTCGCCGAAGCGGGTCAGCATCGCCCGCTGGGCGTCGGACTCGAAGCTCTTGGTGCGCCACCAGGTCCGAATCAGGTCGGCGGCCTCAGCCTGGCGGCCCAGGCTGCGGTAGGCCGAGGCCAGGGCCACGGCGCCTGGGGCGCTGGCCGGCGGCTGGCCGGCGAACCAGTCGACCACCTGCTGCGGCGACTTGCCGGCGCTTTCCAGCAGCCGTTCGGCCGCGATCTGCCGGCGCATGGGGCGCGGGAAGCCGGCGAGGTCGCGCCGCGCGGCGTCCACCTCGTAGAAGCTCAGCGACTCGGCGTTGGCGTCGACCAGGGCCCAGGTCGCGGTCTTGCGCGCCACGCCGTCCGACAGGCTGGCGATCGCCGCCTTGGCGCCGGAGACGTCGCCGCGCTTGGCCGAGGCCAGGGCCTGCAGGAACGCCAGCCGGTCCGACGTCGAGAGCGGGTTCGCTACCGTCTGCCGCGCACTGACCGTCTGCGGTCCCGAGGACGACTCGGTATTCTGCGAGAGCAGGTCGCCGATCGGGTCCGCGCCCTGGGCGCGCGCCACCGTCGTGGCCACCACGACGCAGCATCCAACCAGCAGGGCGTTACGGATCCGGGTGTTCAATCGCGCTCCCCCCGACTTTGGGGATAAATGGAATCGACATTGCGAGCCGAGCCCGCGGCAACATATTGTCCGCCAAATCTGAACGCCGCCTCACCAGGCGGCATCATCACGGCATTTTGCTTTTAGAACCCATCACATGTCCGAACCTCTCTTCCGCGGCGTCATGCCGGCCCTCGTCACGCCGTTCCGCAACGGCCAGGTGGACGAGGACGCCTTCGTGGCCCTGGTCGAACGGCAGATCGCCGGCGGCGTCCACGGCCTCGTCCCCGTCGGCACCACCGGCGAGAGCGCCACCGTCAGCCATGAAGAGCACCGCCGTGTGGTCGAACTGTGTGTTCAGACCGCCCGAGGCCGTGTGCCTGTCATCGCTGGCGCCGGCTCCAATTCTACGGCCGAAGCGATCGAATTGGCGCAGCACGCCAAGAAAATCGGCGCCGACGCGGCCCTGGTGGTGACGCCCTACTACAACCGGCCCAGCCAGGAAGGGCTCTACGCCCACTACAAGGCGATCAACGACGCCGTGCAGTTGCCCGTGCTGGTCTACAACGTGCCCAGCCGCACCAGCGTCGACATCTCCAACGACACCCTGGCCCGGCTGGCCAAGCTGCCGAACATCGTCGGCATCAAGGACGCCACCGGCGACCTGGGCCGCGCCAGCCTGCAGCGCGTCGAGTGCGGTGAGGACTGGGTGATGCTGTCGGGCAACGACGACATGGGCCTGGGCTACATCGCCCACGGTGGCCACGGCTGCATCTCGGTGACCTGCAACGTCGCCCCCGAGGCGTGCGCCCAGTTCTACAACGACGCGCTGTCCGGCCAGTGGCCCGGGGCGCTGCAGGCCCAGGACCGGCTGATCCGCCTGCACAAGGCCCTGTTCGCCGACGCCTCGCCGGCGCCCACCAAGTTCGCCCTGGCCCACCTCGGCCTCTGCTCCGACGAGGCGCGCCTGCCCATCGGCCCGTGCTCCGAGCCCGCCCGCGCCGAGGTCCTGGCCGCCATGCGGGTCGCGGGCCTGATCTGATGGCCGGCAAGTATATCGCCGAGAACCGCCGCGCGCGGTTCGACTACTTCCTCGAGGAGAGCTTCGAGGCCGGCATCGCGCTGACCGGCTCGGAGGTGAAGAGCCTGCGCAACGGCAAGGCCAACATCGCCGAGAGCTACGCGGCGGTGGAGGGCGACGAGATCATGCTGATCAACGCCGACATCCCGCCCTACAAGCAGGCCGGCCCGTACTTCAACCACGAGCCCCGCCGCCACCGGAAGCTGCTGCTCAAGCGCAAGCAGATCGACAAGCTGATCGGCGCCGTGCAGCGCGAGGGCCGCACGATCATCCCGGTGAAGCTCTACTGGAACGACAAGGGCCTCGCGAAGCTCGAGATCAGCCTCGCCAAGGGCAAGAAGGAACACGACAAGCGCGAAACCACCGCCGCGCGCGACTGGCAGCGCGACAAGGCGCGGCTGATGAAGGGCGATCGGAGCTAGGTTGGGCCCGGGCAACCTCGAGGCCCTCGAACGCTCCGTCGTCGGGGCCGTTGCGCCCACGCAATCGGTCGAGATCGGCGGCTGGCTGGTTCCGCTGCAGGCGGGGCCGATCGGCCGGGCCAAGAGCGCCGTGCCGCTCAGCCACGATCCCGACATCTCGGCGATAGATACGATCGTCGCCGCCTTCCGCACCCGCAGCCTGTCACCGGCCTTCCGCCTCGCCGACGTCCCCGGCCTCGACGCCGCGCGCGACGCCGTCGCCCGCCACGGGCTCACCGGCCAGCAGCCGACGGTGATGAAGCTGGGCGAGGTCGCCGCCCTGGCGGCCTTCGCCGACGGTCCCGCCCTCCTGCTGCCACGCCCCGACGCCGCCTGGTCGGCCGTCTTCATGGGCGAGGGCTTCGATCCTGAGGAAGGCCGCCTGCGCGCCGAGACCCTCAGCCGCTCGCCGAACGCCCTCTATGGCGCGGCCGGGGAGGGCGGGGCCACCCACGCGGTCGGCGTCGCGACCGTCGTCGACGGCTGGGCGGGCATCCACGGCATGCGCACCGCGCCGGCCCATCGCGGCCGGGGCCACGCCGCCGCGATCCTGGGCGCCTTCGGCCGCGCGCTCCTGGGACAGGGCGTCGAGCGCGTCGTGTTGCAGGTCGAGGAAGCCAACTCCGCCCGCCGCATCTACCGCCGCGCCGGCTTTACCCCGCTCTGGACCTACCGCTACTGGCGCTGAAAGTCGGGGCGCCGGCTGCCAATACGTTGTGCGTCGCCCAGGCCGACACACATCCATCGCGACGGCTTCTGGAAAGCATCATCAAAGCGGAACGAGCCCGTCACGCGCGCTCGCCACAAGGCCTCCCAACCAGGGGGTCTACATGTCTTCAGTCCGCGCCGTCGCCGGCCGCCACGCTATCCTGTTTGCCACTGTCGCTCTCGCGGCCGTCCTGCCCTCGCTGGCGCGCGCCGCCGCCGCCGCGGCCGCCGCCGATGACGCCGCCGCCGGAACCGGTCTGGAGGAGGTGGTCGTCACCGCCCAGAAGCGCGAGACCAAGCTGCAGGACACGCCGATCTCCATCTCGACCCTGGACGGCAATGACCTGGCCGACCGCCACGCCCAGTCGATCGAGGACCTGGTCGACGGCTCGATCCCGTCGCTGCGGGTGGCGCCGTTCTTCGCCCGCAAGTCGGCCCTGACCATCGGCATGCGCGGTATCGGCGCCCTGGGCGACGCCAACCAGCCGGCCCGCGACCAGGCCGTCGGCGTCTACATCGACGGCGTCTACCTGGGCCGCGCCCAGGGCCTGGGCACCGCCCTCTATGACGTCGAGCGCATCGAGGTTCTGAAAGGCCCGCAGGGCACGCTGTTCGGCCGCAACACCGAGGGCGGGGCCATCAGCATCGTCACCCGCGCTCCCAGCGGGACCTTCGGTGTCAAGGCCACCGCCAGCTACGGCAACTACGGCGCCTACCGCGCCGAGGCCCACGTCGACCTGCCGGCCTGGAACGACGTCAGCTTCAAGTTCGACGGCCTGCTCAGCAAGCGCGACGGCACGGTCACCAACCCGACCACGTCCGGCCAGCCGGACTTCAACAGCTACGACAAGCGCGGCGCCCACGCCCAGATCCGCTGGCGGCCGTCCGACAGCTTCACCGCCGACTACGCCGCCGATGTCGCGGTCGATGCCACCACGCCCTATTTCGTCCAGTTGCTGAGCAAGGGGTCGCTGGCGCTGGCTCCGCTGATCGTCACGCAGCCGGACCGGGCGAAATCCGCGCCGGTCGGCGTGCCGATCCAGGAGAGCATCGGCAATACCTACGGCCATCGCCTGACGCTGGACTGGAACCTCACCCCGCAGATCAAGCTGAAGTCGGTCTCGTCCTACCGCCACCTCAGCCAGTCGCAGTACGACAATGCCGAGGAGGTGTTGTCGGTGTTCACGCCGAACGGCTTCTTCGCCCGCTACAGCCAGGCCCACACCTACCAGGACCAGTACAGCGAGGAACTGCAGGTGATCGGCGAGATCCCCACCGTGCAGTTCGCCGGCGGCCTGTTCTATTTCCGGGAAAACGCCCGCGACAACGCCCAGACGCCCAACTCCCTGCAGTGGAACGCCACCGGCACGGCCTACACCTTCCTGACGCTGAACCTCGACACCGTGCCCTTCGACCGGGCGAGCCACGTCACCACCAAGAGCTCGGGCGTCTTCGGGCAGGCGGTGTGGACCCCTCCGATCTGGGACGGGATCACCCACGTGACCGTGGGCGGCCGCTACACCCACGACAAGAAGAGCGGCTCGCTCGACACCGTGAACGGCGCCCTGCCCAGCTACGTCAACGCCAACAAGGTGACCGTGGTCGGCAAGATCCCGCTGAACGAGTCCTGGAACCGGTTCGACCCGCTGGTCATCCTGGCGGTGGACGCGACGCCCGACATCAACCTCTACGGCAAGTGGAGCACGGGCTATAAGTCCGGCGGCGCCAACTCGCGTTCGCTGACCTACCGCGCCTTCGATCCCGAGCATGTCTCGATGTTCGAGGCCGGCGCGAAGACCGAGTTTTGGGACCACCGGGCCCGCTTCAACATCGCCGCCTACACCGGCCGCCTGACGGACGTGCAGGTCGACTTCAGCGTCATCATCCTGAACAACAACCGCGGCACGCTGGAGACCACCAACGCCGCCACCGGCCGCACCAAGGGCATCGAGGCGGACTTCGCGCTCAACCCGCTCGAGGGCCTGACCCTGTCCGGCAGCTACACCTACACCAAGGTCACGCTCTCCAAGGCGTTCAACCCGTTCACCAACGCCCAGGCGACGGTCTACCCGCTCTACACGCCGAAGAACGCCGGCAACCTCGCGGTCGACTACGAGGTCCCGGTGTCGATCGGGACCCTGCGCGCCCACCTCGACGGCAACTGGGCCGATGGCCAGTACACTTCGACGACCGACCCGACGCAGAGCGACGACTCCTTCGTCGTCAACGGCCGCCTGGCGCTGGGCGACATCAAGCTGACCGGCAGCGACGCCACGCTCCAGGTCGCGCTGTGGGCCCGCAACCTGTTCAACGAGAAGTACGCCTTCCTGCGCAACACTAACGCCGCGCTGGGGACGTACGGGATCTTCAACGAGCCGCGCCTCTACGGCGTCGAAGCCAACATCCGGTTCTGAGCCGAAGGATCCGCCGATGACCCGCGCCCGACTTTTCGCCCTCCTGACCCTCGCCGGCCTTCTGGCCCAGTCGCCGGCGGCCGCCCGCATCACCGCCGCCCAGGCCGAGCGCGCCGCGCCCGACGCGCTGGCCATCACCTGGACGAGCCCCAACCCGGTCGACGTCTACGTCAGCGACAAGCCTGTCATCGTGCTGAAGGACGCCCGCCTGCTGTCCCGCGCCGACGCGGACGGCCGCCTGGCGCTGGACGGCCAGGACCACGGCCGCCGCTACTTCCTGCTGGTCGATAGCCGCGACCACGACCGGGTCGAGGTGGCCGAGCGGCTGGTGCCGCTGGAGCAGGGCTCCAACTTCCGCGACGTCGGCGGCTACGTCGGCGCCGGCGGCAAGCACGTGCGCTGGGGCGTCATCTACCGCTCCGGCGGCCAGCCCATGCTCACCGCCGCCGACGTCGCGCAGATCCGGGCCCTGGGCATCAGCCAGTTGGTCGATCTGCGCTCCAACGAGGAGCGCGTGATCGCGCCCTCGAAAATCACCGGCGTGCCCACCACCGCCGTCGGCTATTCCATGGGTGAGATCATGGGCCGCACCTCGCCGGGCCAGCTGCGCAACGGCTCCGACGTCTACCGCAACATGCCCCATCTCCTGGCCCCGCAGCTCCGGGTCATCTTCCAGGACCTGCTGAGCGGCGACGCGCCGCTGGCCTACAACTGCTCCGCCGGCCAGGACCGCACGGGCTTCACCACCGCCCTGATCCTGACTGCGCTGGGCGTCTCGCGCGACGACATCGTGGCCGACTACCACCTCTCGACGCGCTACCGCCGGCCCGAGTTCGAGATGCCGGAACTGGACGCCGCGGCGCATCCCAACGATCCCGCCGTCCAGCTGTTCGCTCAGTACCGCAAGGACCCCAACTGGAAGACGCCGACGCCGCTGACGGACGCCCAGGGCCGGCCGTTCCTGGACGGCGCCTTCGCCGAGATCGACGAGAAGTGGGGTTCGGTCGACAACTACCTCGCCAAGGAGATCGGCGTCTCCCAGGCCGACATCGCCAGGCTGCGGACCCTGTACCTGGAATAGTCCGGACGGCCCGCTAGGCGCCCGGCGCGGAAACCCGCCACAGTGGCGCTATGACAGACCGCTTCGGCCCGCTCGTCCGCCTCGACCCCGCCGCCTGGGTCCACCCCTCGGCCCAGCTCTACGGCGCCGTCCACGTCGCCGCCGAAGCCTCGATCTGGCCCAACGTGGTGGTCCGCGCCGAGATGAACGCCGTGCGCCTCGGCGCGCGGACCAACGTCCAGGACTTCGTGATGATTCACATCGGCGGCCAGGCCACGGTCGTGGGCGAGGACTGCTCGATCACCCACCATGTCACCCTGCACGGCTGCACGATCGGCGACCGCGTGCTGGTCGGCATCGGCGCCACGGTGATGGACGACTGCGTGATCGGCGACAATTCGATCATCGCCGGCGGCGCGTTCCTCAAGGAGGGCACGATCGTCCCGCCCAACTCGGTGGTGATGGGCGCACCCGGCAAGGTCACGCGCGAGCGCAACAACGCCGTCGCCAACGCCCTGAACGCCTGGATGTACGCTCGGAACGCCGAGGCCTACGCCCGAGGGGAGCACCGGCTGTGGTCGCAGCCGGAGTTCCTGGCGGCGCAGCGGGTCGAGCGCGACCGGCTGGTCGCGCTCCACGCCTAGCGCGCGCTCGCCATCTCCAGCACCGCCACGATCGCGCCAATCACCGCCTGGGGCTTATCGTCCTGGATGCCGTGGCCGGCGCCGCGGACGATCAGGTTCACGCCGCGGGTCGAGAGCTTGGCGTAGTCGTCATGCCAGCCGATCCAGCCGCTGTTGAGCGCGGCCATCTGTTCGGCCGTCGCGCCCGGAATCCCCAGCCCCGTCCCTTGCGTCAGCACGATCAGCGGCAGGTCGCCGTAGGTGCGGTTCGCGTCGGCCACGGCCGCCGCGCTGGCCCCGAACTGCTCGGCCAGCGAGGCCTTGGCGGTGAACCGTCCGGGTTGCCGGTCACGCTCGGCCATCGCGCCGGCCAGCAGGGCCGACGTGCCCGGGCCTTGCCGGAAGCAGGCCTTCCACACCCCGTCGTCGGGCTTGATGGTGCCGTCCTTCAGGCCCTTGGCGCAGCTCCGCTGGAACGAGATCTGCGCGCCCATGGCGATCGCCTGCGCCTTGCTGATGGTCTCCGAGATGGCGGCGAACCGGGTCGCCTGGTCGGGGACGGACGGATCGACCAGCACGATGCCCGCGACCTCGCCGCGATGCTGGTCGGCGAAGCGCAGGGTCTCGAACGCACCGGCCGAGTGGCCGACCAGGACGTACGGGCCCTTCACGTGGCCGGCCGCCAGCGCCTGTTCCAGGTCGGCGGTCGTGCGGGCCAGGGTCTGAGGCTGATCGTCGCCGTCGGAGTGGCCGAAGCCGGCGCGGTCCCAGGCGCAGGTCCGCGTATGCTTGGCGACGGCCGGCTGGACCTTCGCCCACGAGGTGGCCCACCCGCCGAGGCCGGCGGTGAAGATCACGGTCGGCACGCCCTTGCCCTGGCAGAAGAGGGCGATGTGGCGTCCGTCCGCCAGCGCCACCAGCCGCTGCGGCTTGGCATAGACGTCCAGCGCCGTGTTGATGGGGGTGGCGGGCGCCTGCGCGTGCGCCCCACCGAACCCGATCAGGGCCGCAAACAGTCCCGCGATAGCCTGGCGCATGGTTGGTCCTCCCGCAGCCTTCGCCATCTAGGGCTGATCGTCACGCAGCGCTCAAGCTAATCTCGTCATCCCCCGGCTTGTCCGGGGGACCCATTCACACCGAATCTGTCGGAAGGCTCGCGAGCATCGACGCCGCGACCCCTCACGGTCTCACGTGCAAGCTGAAGCATAGGTCCCCCGGACAAGCCGGGGGATGACGGCGCTGAGGAGCGGCGCCTACTCCGCCGCTTCTGCCAGGATCACCGCCTCGCGACCGCCGCGGACCAGGCCGCCGGGGAGGGGACCCATGTGGACGCCGTCCTCGAAGGTCACTTGGCCGGACTTCACCGTGTAGCGATAGCCCTCGGCCCGCTGCACCAGCCGCTTGCCGCCCGCCGGCAGGTCGGTGACCGCCTCGGGCCGGAACAGCTTGAGCGCGTCGAAGTCGATGACGTTCAAATCGGCCAAGAGGCCGGGCTTCAGCTGTCCGCGGTCGTTCAAGCCGTAGGCGCGGGCCGTGTCGCTGGTCAGCTTGCGCACCAGGAACTCCAGCGGGAACTGCGCCCCCTTGGTCCGGTCGCGGGCCCAGTGGGTCAGGATGAAGGTCGGCATGCCGGCGTCGGCGATCACGCCGCAGTGGGCGCCGCCGTCCGAAAGCCCAAACAGAACATTCGGATGCGACATATTCTTCGAGAAGAAGTCGAAGTTGTACGTCACGTACCCGCCCAGCGGCTGGTAGAACAGCTCGCGCCCGTCCTCGCGGATCAGCAGGTCGTACATCATCGACAGCGGCGACACGCCGGCCGCCTCGGCCAGGCCGGCGACGCTGCCTTCACGGTCGGGCTCGTAGTCCGGCCGCTCGCCCAGCGGGAAGATCCGCCACAGCAGGCTGCCGCCGAACGCCACCGCCAGGTCGCCCGCCTCGCCGTCGCCGATCGCCGCCTTGATCAGCGGGCTGGGCTCGCTGAGCAGCGCCGCGCGGATCGCCGGCGTCTTCATCGCCGCGACCCGTTCGTCCGTCGACAGGGGCGCGAGCTTCTCCTTCCAGGTCGGGCTCGCCATGAACACGTGGAAGTTCGAGGTCAGGCCGTGGAGGATGCCCGTCGGCCGCCCGGCGATCTGCGGGCGGATGTCCATGCCGTGGTTCCGGGCCTCCTCGGCGATGTTGTACATCTTGTTGCCTTCGTAGGCCTGCGCCGAGGTCGCCACGAGGGTCACCGGCAGCCCGGTCTCCTGGGCGAAGCCCTTCACCCACATCCACTCGTCGTCGTCGCCCAGGTGGTCGCTGACCATCTCGAACACGCCGTGCTTCAGGCCCTTCATCGACAGGCCCAGCGCCAGCATCTCGTCCGAGCCCGCGAAGGTCCCGGGCATGTGCACGCCCTTCAGGTCCTTGTGCAGCAAGGTGCGCGACGTCGAGAAGCCCAGCGCCCCGGCCTCCACGCCCTCGCGCACCAGCTTCGCCATCTCGGCGATCTCGTCGGCGTTGGGCTCGTAGTCGGTGTTGCAGCGGTCGCCCAGCACATAGGCCCGGATCGGCGCGTGCGGCACGTGGGTGCCGATGTCGATCGCCCGCGGCTTGGCCTCCAGCGCGTCGAGGTATTCCGGGAAGGTCTCCCACTTCCAGTCGATGCCCTCGTGGAGCGCGATGCCGGGGATGTCCTCGACCCCCTCCATCAGCTCGATGAGGAAGTCGTGCGCGTCGGGCCGCACCGGCGCGAAGCCGACGCCGCAGTTGCCCATGATCGCCGTGGTCACCCCGTGCCAGGAGGAGGGCGCCAGCAGGGCGTCCCAGGTCGCTTGGCCGTCATAGTGCGTGTGGATATCCACCCAGCCCGGCGTCACCACCTTGCCGGTAGCGTCGATCTCGCGCTTGAAGCTGCCGCTGATGGCGGTCCCAACCTCGACGATCCGGTCGCCGTCGATCGCCACGTCGCCGGTGAACGGCGCGCCGCCCGTGCCGTCGACGATGGTCCCGTTCCGGATGATCAGGTCGCGCATGCTGTCGTCCTCCCAGACGTCGGCTGACACATTTGCAGAACAGGTTACTCCGGCGCCGTTGGGGAAGTGCGAGCTTTTTCGCGGCGGGCTGGCCAAGGCCGCAGAACCCGGCCTACGGTTAAGCCTGATCGCCGCTGGGGGTGCGCGTGACCACGGAACGGCCGAAAGCCCGCAAGCCGCGCGCCCGCGCCGAGACGCCGGCCCCGACGACGCCGGACCCCGTCGAGATCGCCATGGAGGCCGAGGCCACGGGTGTGCCGCCCGAGGGCATCGCGCACGAGGTGCTGCGCCGGCAGAGCGCGCTGATCGGCTGGCAGATCCACAACGAGCGCATGGGCTTCGTGCTGCGGGCTCTGACGGGTCTCGTCGGCCTGGCGGTGGCGGCCCTGCTGGTCGGCATGGCCTGGAACGCCAGCCGGGCGGACGGCCTGGTGGTCGAGGCGTTCTCGGTCCCGCCGGAGCTGGCCCGTCAGGGCATGGTCGGCACGGCGGTGTCCGCCGCGGTGCTGGACCAGCTCGCCCGGCTGAACGGTGAGGCCAACGCATCCCAGTCGCTCTCACTCTCGGATGGCTGGAGCACCCGCAGCCAGGTGGAGATCCCGCGCACCGGCCTCTCCCTCGACGAGGTCGACCGGCTCCTGCGGCGCTGGCTGGGCCACGAGACCCATATCACCGGCGAGGTCACGTTGACCGCCGACGGCATGGCGATCGCGGCGCGCGCGCCCGGCGGCTCGACGGTCAGCGCCGCCGGCCCGGTCGGCGACCTGCCGGCCCTCGCCGCCGGCGTCGCCGAGCAGCTCCTGGCCCAGGCCCGGCCGGTCGAATACGCCCGCGTGCTGTTCAACCGCGGGCAGCCCGACGCGGCGATGCGAGTCTACGCCAGGGTGATCGCGACCTCGGAGTCGGACCTTCAGCTTCGCGACGCCCGCAGGAATCTGGGCGGGCTCTATCTGTCGCTGGGCCGCAACAAGGAGGCGGCGGTTGAGCTGCGCGAAGCCATCCGGCTGGGCGCCCCGGACGCGCGCCTCGTTCTGGCGTTTGTCGAGCACGGGCTGGGGCACAATCAGGCCGCCGCCGAGCAGAGCGCCCTGGCTGTGGCCGATATCCGGCGCCGCAAGGTGGACCCGGCCATCCAGCGGACGCGGCAGCTGTCGAACGCCCGGATGCATCACGCGCTGATGATCGGCGACTACAACGCGGCCGAGGCGCAGGTGTCACCTTCCCTGGAAAAGCGCATGCGGGGCTCCTACGACCTCTCCTCGCGGCAGGACCACATCGACATCCTCATCGGCCTGCACCGGATCGGCGACGCGCGTCGGGAAGTCCCGTTGATGCTGCAGGCCAGCCGCACCCCCGCGCGCGGCGAGGCCTTCCGCACCGCCCTGATGGTCAAAGCCGCCGCCGCCGATCAGGACTGGCCGGACGTGCTGGAGACCCTCGCCACCGGCTCGACCAACCCGACCCAGGCGCTGATGGACGCGCCCAGCGGAGACCCCTGGCGGGCGCTGGCGCTGGCGCGGATGGGGCGGCTGCCGGAGGCCCAGGCGGTGGCCGCGACCCTGCCGCGTGACTGCTACCGGTGCCTGCGCATCCGGGGCGAGGTCGCCGAGGCCGCCGGCGACCGCCGCGCCGCCGACGGGTGGTTCGCCGAGGCGGTACGACAGAATCCGGCGCTGCCGTTCGGCGAGACCGATTGGGCCCGCGTCCTGCTGGCCCGGGGCGACATCGCTGGCGCTCTGGCCAAGGCCGGCGCTGCCCAGCGCAAGCAGCCGGCCTATGGTGACCCGACGGAGGTGTGGGGCGAGGCCCTGCTGGCCCAGGGCGACGCCGCCGGCGCCGCGGCCAGGTTCGCCGACGCCGCCAAGCTCGCCCCGCGCTGGGGTCGGCTCCACCTGAAGTGGGGCGAGGCGCTGGCGAAGCTGGGCAAGGCCGACGAGGCCCAGGCGAAATGGCGCGCCGCAGCGACGATGGACCTCTCGGCGGCAGACCGCGCCGCGCTCAAGGCTCATGGGGTCTGAGATGGCGAAGCGGCCCGTTCGACCCAAGCCCGACCCCGCGCCCACCACGCCGGATGCCGTCGAGATCGCCATGGAGGCGGAGGCGAAGGACACCGCCCCCGACAGTCCCGCTCGCCGGCTGCTCGTCGACCAGGGCCGGCTGATCCGCTGGCAGATCGCCTCCGAGCGGGCCGGATTCGCCCTCAAGGCGCTCACGGGTTTGGCCGGTCTGGCTCTGGCCGCCACGCTCGGCGTGCTGATCTGGCAGGCGTCGCGAGCGCACGCCCTGATCATCGAACCCTTCTCCGTGCCGCCGTCACTGGCGCAGGAGGGGATGATCGGCCAGGTCGTGGCCAGCCGACTGCTGGACCGCATGAGTACGATGCAGTCGCAGGTCTCGAGCCAGCGCGCCCCGTCCAGCTTCGCGCGCACCTGGGATGGCGACGTGCGGATCGAGATTCCCGAGACCGGCGTGACCATTGCCGAACTGAACCGGGAACTGCGCGGCTGGCTCGGTCACGAGACCCACATCACCGGCGAGGTCGCCCTGCACGGCGGGGCGGCCGCGTTGACCGTGCGTGTCGCCGCGCAGCCTGGGGTCACGGCCCGGGGCGCGGAGGCCGAGTTGGAGGGTCTGATCGACGCCGCGGGTGACGCGGCGTTCGCCCGCGCTGAGCCCTACCGCTACGCCATATGGCAGCGTCAGCACGGCGACCCGCTGGTGGGCGCGGCGATATTCGGTCGTCTCGCCCGCGCGGGGCCGCCGGCGGAGCGGGCGTGGGGCTTCAGCGGGCTCGCCAACGCGGCGCTGGACACGGAGGGTGTCGCCACCTCGATCCGCTATTCCCGCGCCGCGCAGGCCATCGCGCCGTGGATGATGCTGCCGCCGACCAACATCGCCTTCAACGAACTCCAGATGGGACATCCCGCCGCGGCTCGCGCCGCCGCCGCTCAGGCGCTGGCGAACGATACGCCCCGCGCCGACGTGCGCGACCGGCGCGTGACCCGGCTTCGCGCCGAAGTGATTACCGCGCTGGCCGACGCGGACCTCCCGAAGGCCCTGGCCGCCGCATCGGGGATCGTGGCGGCCGGGTCCCAGGGGGCCAACACCAACATGGTGGGTGTGCTGGTCCGGGTGCACCTGGCCCAGCACGACATCGCGGCGGCGCGCGCCGACCTCGCGCGACCCGATCCGTCCGCCGGCGCGCGCACGACCGTGGCGCGGGCCTACGACGCCGTACTGATGCGCCTGAAGGTCCGGGTGGCCGAAGGCGATGTCACCGCCGCTCTGGCCGCGGCGGCCGAGGCCGAGGCCCTGGCCGCCCGCTACCCGGCGCTTCGCGACCGCATCGTGGTAGAGGTCGGGCCGCAGGTGGCGCTGGCGTTGGCCGGCGGTGCCGATCCGGCCGCCGCGCGGGCGCGGATCGCCGCCGCGCCGCTCGATAGCTACGACAGCCTGATCGTGCGCGGTCGCATAGCGGCCCTGGCCGGTGACGCGGCGAGCGCCGACGCCTGGTTCGCCCGAGCGGCGACGGCGGACCCGAAGGGCGCCTGGGCCGAGAGCGCCTGGGCCCAGGCGTTGCTCGCACGCGGCGACCTAGCCGGAGCCCTGGCCAGGGCGAGAGTCGCCGAGCGCCGAGCGCCGCGTTTCGCGGATCCCCCCGAGATCGCCGGCGAGGCCCTGTTGGCCAAGGGCGACGCCAAGGGCGCAGCGGCGAAGTTCACGGAAGCCGCCAAACTCGCCCCCCGCTGGGGCCGCCTGCACCTGAAGTGGGGCGAGGCGCTGGCGAAGCTGGGCAGGACGGACGAGGCGCGGGCGAAGTGGCGCGCCGCGGCCACGATGGACCTGTCGCCGGCAGACCGCGCCGCGCTCAGGGCGCACGGAGCCTGACCCCTTCGCGTGACGCGTGTTGCCTGCATCCTAAGGTGTAGCTAGCGTCGAGTGCATGGCGAGGCTCGCACGTTCGGCGCGGTGTCAGGCCACCCTGGTGGCGTGCGTCCTGCTGTTGGCCGCCGGGCCGGCCGTCGGGCAGGGCGGCGACGGCGCCCGGTACGTCGAGGCAGTGCAGGCCCGCGCCGGCGCGCTGCGCCTCACCGACGCCCAGAAGCAGCAGTTCAACCTCCTGCGCATCGACGCCGAGATCGCGGCCGCGCCGCTGGTCGCCGAGCGCCGCGTGCTGGCCCTGAAAGTCCGCCGCCAGCAGCTGGCCGACCCCGGCCAGGTCGCCGCCGACGCCTCCGCCGCCCGGCTCGAACAGCTGGACGCCGAGATCGCCCGCGCCGAGCGGGAGACGGCGCGCAAGGCCCTGATCGTGCTCACGCCCAAGCAGCGTTCGCTGGTCGCCGCCGAGGACCTCCCGGCTCCCGCGTCCGTCGCCGCGTCCGCCGCGGCCGCTCCCGCCGCCCCGGAAGGCCGCGACGCCAAGCTCGTCGAATTCGAGACCTCCGACGCCATCGCCGAGCGGCTGCTGAAATGGGCCCAGTGGTTCGCGCTCGCGGTCGGCCTGCCGCTGGCGATCCTGGCGGCGGTCCTGGCGATCCTGGGCGTGCGTTCCTACGCCGACTTCCGCGCCACGGTGGAGAAGGCGCGCGACGGCATCGACACCGACCTGAAGGCCGAACGCGAGAAGATCGACGGCGAACTGAAGGCGGCCCGCGACGCCGTTGAGCAGCAGATGAAGGACGCCGCGGGCCTGCAGACAGAACTCGTCGCCCTGCGCGCGCGCCTGGGCGAGGTGTCGGAGCTGGAAAGCAGCGTCCGCGACATCGCCGCGAAGGTCACCCGCATCGAGCAGTTCGTCGGCTTCGAGAAGTCCACCGCGCTGACGCCCCGGCTGCAGGCCAGGCTGGAGGCGGTGCTCACCCGCTACCGGCAGTGGCTGCTGGGCATCGGCGTGAAGCCGGGCAAGCCGGTGACGGTGCACATCGATCCCAAGACCCGCGACAACGCCTACTACATGGCCCCCAACAAGATGGTCATCGCCAAGGCCCTGGCCGGCGACCCGGACGTGCTGCTGCGCGAGTACAGCCACCACGTGCTGATGGAGGCGCGGCCGCGCAAGCGGGAGGGCTTCGGGTCCATCCAGTCCGGGCTGGCCGACTACCTGCCGTGCAGCTTCAACGGCCAGCCTCTATTCGCCGCCAAGGCCGCGCCGGTGTTCAACCGCCTGTTCAAGGAGACGGTGTTCCCGAACGGCTACGTGCGCCGGATGGACAACGACGTGGCGCTGGATCTGGGCCAGACCACGGTCGCACCGCATCCGGTGGGCGAGGCGTGGGGCGGCGCTTTCTGGGAGATTCGGTCCCTACTGGGCGCGGGCGCGGCAGATCCGCTGCTGCTGGAAGCCTGGAAGACCTCGCCCTCCATCGACGACACCCAGGCCGGTTGGACGGCTTTTGCCGGCGCCGTGATGGCGCTGGCGGAGGCGCGCCATGCGAAAGAGGCGCCCAAGGTCCGCGCCATCTTCGCCAAGCGCTGGGCCGACCTGCCGGCGCGACGCCTGGCCTGATCCCCCCGTCCTCCCGGCGCGCCGCTTCGCTGCGGCCGGACGACGGAGCGGATTGAACCCGACTACTTCGCCATGTCGCGCAGCAGCGAATCCCAATGGGCCAGGTCGCCGTCGATGCCGGCCACGGGGGCCTTCTCGTTCAGCCCATGGATGAAGCTGACGCCTTCCTCCATCACCAGCCCCGACACGCCGTAGCTGGGGATGCCCTTGGCGCGGAAGTACATGCTGTCCGAGGCGCCACTGTCCTGCGAGGCGGTGATCGCCAAGCCAGGATAGCGCGCGTGCACCGCCTTGGTCACCGCCGCCACCACGTCGGGGCGCAGGGGCGAGGCCGGGGTGTCCAGGCCGCCGTCGTCCTTGCGCGTGACGGTCGCAGTGGGATCGGCCAGGACCTCGGCCAGCTTTCCCTTCACGCTCTCCGACGACACGCCCGGGAAGATCCGGCAGTTGATGTTGGCCCAGGCCTTCTGCGGCAGGGCGTTGGGGGCGTGCCCGCCGCCGATCTCGGTGGCGACACAGGTGGTGCGCAACATAGGGTTCACCGACGGCTCGGCGCTCAGGGTCGCGACGGCCTTGGGGTCTTCCGGGTCGGCCGCGAACGCCTTCATCGCCTCGCCGAGCGGGCCGGGCGTCACGCCGCCCTCGGCTTTCAGGGCCGCGCGGGTGATGTCGTTGCTCATGGTCGGGAACGTGTAGGCGGCCAGCCGGTCCAGCGCGCGGTTCAGGCGGTAGATCGGATTGGTCGGCGTCGGCCGGCTGGAATGGCCGCCGGGATCGGTGATCGCGACGATGAAGTCGGCGTAGGTCTTTTCCGCCCCCTGGATGCCATAGGGCGTGGGCTTTCCGTCCTTCAGGCTACCGCCGCCGCCGTCGGTGTTCAGCACCAGCCAGGCGTCCTTCAGCCGCTCGGCGAGGACCGCTGTGGTCTGCATCGCCGTCTCCTCGTCGCCCGACAGCGCCAGCACCACGTCGCGGCCCGGCTTCCAGCCGCTCTTGCGCAGCTGCGCCAGCTTGGCGACCACCATCGAGACGTCGAACTTGTCGTCCACCGCGCCGCGGCCATAGATCCAGCCGTTCTCCACCACCGGCGTGAACGGATCGCGCGTCCAGTCCTCGCGCTTGGCGGCCACCACGTCCATGTGGCCGGAGATCACCAGTGGCGGCTTCTTCGGATACGTCCCCGGATAGCGCGCGGTCATCCACGCCGTGCCGTTCATCGGCGTGATCACGATGTCGTCCGGCGCATAGCCGGCGGCGACCAGCACGCCCTTCAGGTACTCCGCATAGGCCACCGTCTGGCCCGCGCCCTCGGAGGTGTTGAACGCGATGCCGCGCGTCAGGATCTCCAGCGCCTGGTCGTGCAGCGCGGGATCGACCGCCGCGGGTGGCTTAGGCGCCGCGAGCGCGGTGGAGGCGAGGAGGGCGCAGGTCACGCCGAGGAGGAATGGACGCACTGGGAATCCTGTCGATGAACCCCGACCCTGCGAGGAGAAGCCGCGCCGGGTCAATCACGCGTGGTTCCTCGGGACGCCGGCATCCTGGTCCTTGACCGCCTGGAGCACGATCCTGAACTCGCTCGCCACGTTGTTGCGCTGCTGTTCGAAGGCGGTGATCTGCGCCTGGGTGATCTCGCCGTTGCGCAGCTGGGACGCGTACGGCTCGGCCGGCGTCGCGGCCCGCGAGACCAGCTTGAAGTTCACGCCGGTGTAGTGCGCCAGCGGGCTGTTGGAGCTGCCCGTCGCCTGCCACCGGTCGTTCAGCTCGCGGTCGAACAGGCTGAGCAGGTCCGGGGTGATCGCCCGCACATGGGTGGGGTCGTTCAGGAAGTTGTCGTGCCGGGGATGCGGCACGTGGATCTCGACCCGGCCGCCCGGCGCCATGATCCGGTACAGCTCGGTCATGATCGCCAGGAACACCTTGGGGTCGCCGCCCATGTGCTCAAGCGCGTGGATGAAGCGCACCTCCTCGGCGCACCCATCGGGCCAGGGCCATGGCGTGCGCTCCAGATCCCAGACCTCGTCGGGATTGCACACCGCCACGGCGTCGACGTTGATGAAGCCGCTCAACCGGTTGTGGCCGCAGCCCATGTTGAACTTCACGTGTGCAATCCCGCCGCCACCAAGGCCGCCTTGACGTCGCCCACCACACCGGCCCAGTCGCCGGGCGTGCGCTGCCGGAACAGCCGGGCCGAAGGATACCACTGCGAGCTCGCGACGCCTCGGCCCCATCGCCAGTCGGCGTCGTGCGGCAGCAGCACCCAGAACGGTTTGCCCATCGCACCGGCCACATGCAGCACCGCGGTGTCGACGGAGATCACCAGCGCCAGCCCCGCGATGATGTCGGCGGTGTCCTGAAAGTCCCGGGCGCCGGTCGCCGCCGGCTGCAGGTCGCGGCCCAGGGCGGCCAGCTCCGCGGCGGCCGCCGGCGGCGCCCGGCCCGCGTCGGCGACGAAGGTCATGACCCCGCCGCCCGACCCCGCCCGGGCGCCGGGCAGATAGGGCGCCGTCGGCAGCTCGCCGGTCAGCCCGGGGAGCGAACCGATGAAGCACCAGGCGTCGCGCGGCGGCACGCTCAAGGTCCCGCTGATCGGGAGCACCTCGGGCGCCAGCGGCTCGAACAGCCGCGCCAGCTGCGGCGGCGCCATCACCGTCACGCGGATCCCACGGGCGGCCAGCACCGGCAGATAGCGGGCGAACATGATCTGGTCGCCGAACCCCTGTTCCGGCAGCACCAGCAGGCGCTCCACCGGCTCCCCGCGCCACTGTGGGAACGAGAAGCTCGGCGGCCTGGGCCCGCGCGGCATGCTCGCGCGGTGCTCATACAGCGGCCAGGCCTCGGCACAGGCCCCGCGCGACAGTATGAGGATGCCCAGGGCGTAGGCCAGCACAGGATGTCCCGGGGCGCCCTCGAGCCCCCGCCGCAGCACGCTTTCGGCTTCCGCCGGCCGCCCCGCCCGGACCAACGCCTGGGCTCTCGCCCCGACCTTGGCCGCGTCGATCACGCGTCGGACCCGATCAACGCCCGCGCCCGCTGGAACACGGCCTCGAACATCTCCGCCGTCAGCCGCCCGGTGTTCGTGTTGAGGCGCGAGCAGTGATAGCTGTTCAGCACGGTGTAGGGCCCCGCCGGGAACTCGGTCCCGTGTCCCGCGATCCCCGCCGAGGCCTTCAGGCCCAGCGCGCGGAGCACGTTGCGGCGGGACACATCGCCCAGGGTCACGATCACCTTCAACCGGGGCAGGGCGGCCAGACGGCTCGCCAGGAACGGCCGGCACGCGGCCTCCTCGCCCGTCTCCGGCTTGTTGCCGGGCGGGGCGCAGCGCACGGCGTTGGTGATGATGCAGTCGACGAGGCGCAGGCCGTCGTCCGGCCGCGCGTCATAGGTCCCGGTGGCGAACCCGGTCTTCAGCAGCGTGTCGTACAGCATCCAGCCCGCGCCATCGCCGGTGAACGGCCGCCCGGTCCGGTTGGCCCCCATCCGCCCGGGCGCCAGGCCCACGACGGCCAGGCGCGCCTGCTCGTCCCCGAACGATGCCACCGCTCCGTTGAACCCGCGGGGCACGGAGATCTCGTTCGCCCGCCGGTAGGCCACCAGCCGCGGACAAAGCGGACAGTCCGCCGGCGCTTCCGCGGGGACCACCTCAGTGGTCGGCATCGGCGTCCCGTTCGTGCGGGGCGCCGTGGTGCTCGTCGCGCTGCGCCCGGCTCTCAGAGATGAACTTCGGCAGCCGCGAAGGCCGGCCGATCATGTCGGCCAGGTCGGCCAGGTCGACGAAGCTGTCGGCCTGCCGGCGCAGGTCGTCGCTGACCATCGGGGGCTGGCTCTTCACGGTCGACACCACGGTCACCCGCGAGCCCTTGCGCTGCACCGCCTCCACCAGCTTGCGGAAGTCTCCGTCGCCGGAGAACAGCACCATGTGGTCCACGTGCTCGGCCATCTCCAGCATGTCGACGGCGATCTCGACGTCCATGTCGCCGCGGAACCGCTTGCGCCCGTTGCCGTCGGTGTATTCCCGCGCCGGCTTGGTCACCAGGCGGTAGCCGTTGTAGTCCAGCCAGTCGACCAGCGGGCGGATCGGCGAGTACTCCTCGTTCTCCACCAGGGCGGTGTAGTAGTAGGCGCGCACCAGCACGCTGCGCTTGCGGAACTCCTCCAGCAGCTTGCGGTAGTCGATGTCGAAACCGAGGTTCTTGGCGGCCGAGTAGAGGTTGGCGCCGTCGATGAACAGGGCCAGCCGGTCGGTGGGGTAGAAGGTCATCACAATAGTCCTGAACCTGGATCAGGCCGTCGTCGTCGCCCTGGGCAGCAATCTTCCGGGCCGCTACGGCTCGTCAGAGGCTCTGCTGGAAGCGGCTCTGGCGCGGTTTCCTGACGTCGGCTTGAAAATCCTTAAGCGGTCATCCTGGTGGCGCTCCGCCGCCTGGCCCGACCCAATGCAACCTGAGTACCGCAACGGCGTCGCGATTGTCGAGGCGGACGGCCCGCCCCAGGTTGTGCTGGCATGTCTGCTGGCCGTCGAGGCCGCCCTCGACCGCGAACGCGGCGCCCGCAACGCGCCCCGCACCCTGGACCTCGACCTGATCGCCCATGGTCGCACGGTGCTGGACACGCCCGGCCTGACCCTGCCGCACCCCCGGGCGCACGAGCGACGGTTCGTCATGGGCCCGCTGGCGGAGATCGCGCCGGGGTGGGCGCATCCGGTGTCCGGCCAGACGGCCGCGGTCCTGGCGGCGACCGGCGTCGTCGGGGCGGACGCCTCACCGCTCCAGGCATCCTAAAATGTCGTCATCCCGCGGCTTGTCCGAGGGACCCCCCTCGCACACGCGTCGACAGGGATCTCGCGGACGAGCCACGGGATGACGGGCTAGAGACAGGCCGGCCGCGGCGCGCCGACCGGCCCTATACCCTAGTACTTCACGCGCAGCTCGATCCCATAGGTCCGGGGCGGGTTGAAGTTCGCATAGTCCCCGATCGTCCCGCGGTTGGCGACCGAGATACGGTAGATGTGCGACTCGTCGAACAGGTTGCGCACCCATAGCGACACGGTGGCCGACGCCCCGCCGCCGGCCATGCCGATGTCGGCCAGCGCCACGCTGCTGTTGACGATGAAGCTGGAGTCCGTCTTCGCCGCGACGTTCTGGACCAGCTTGCCGGTCGGCGAAACGTCGGCGAACTCGGTCTGGAAGGCGTACTGGGCGTCGGCGTAGTTGGCGTCGACGTGGGCGCGGAAGGTCATTTGGCCCACCGGCGTCTCATAGTCGATGTAGCCCGACGCGGCGTTCGGCGGCGTGTAGACCACGTGCACCGGGAACGGCGAGCCCACCGGGACGTCCGGGTTGCCGGTGAAGGGGAACGGCGCGGCCGGGATTTTCACGTGGGTGTAGGCGTATGAGAAGCCCACCGTGACGCCATCCATGGGCTTGCCGATCACCTCGGCCTCGAAACCCTTGATCTTGGACTTGCCCGGCGCGTTGCGCGTCTCCTCGGTGTGCGCGCCCGCGGTCGGACTTCCCAGGATCGTGTCGACGTTGTCGAAGTCGATCTGCGTACCGGTGCGGTCCATGGCGTAGGCGGCCAGGTTGACGCGCAGACGCCGGTCCAGCAGGTCCATCTTGGCCCCGACTTCGTACGCCTTCACCTTTTCCGCGTCGAAGGCCGTGAAGGTCGCCGAGCGGTCGTTGGCGCCGCCGGCGCGGTAGCCGGTGGAGAACTTGGCGTAGAGGTTGACGCCGTCGGCCGCCTCGTAGGCTACGTTCACCAGCGGGTCGAAGCGGGTCTTGTCGTAGGTGAACCGGAAGTTGGTCGCCTTGCCGTTGACGATGTAGAGCACGCCGTCGCGCTTGTCCTTGGTGACCCGGCCGCCGAGCGTCAGGTGCAACTGCTCCATCGAGGTCGGCGTGTAGGTGCCCTGGCCGTACGCAGCGTAGCTCTTCGCGTCGGCTTCGCTGGCCCGGGTGAGGAATCGGGTCCCGCGCTCCCAGCCCGCTGTCGCCGCCGCATTCTTGTTGGTGCCGAACGAGGAGCGGAGCGTGAAGGCGGTCCCGTCGGCGTTCCACGTATTGGTGAAGGGCGTCGCGGCCGACTCCTTGGCGTGTTCCTTGAAATAGTAGAGGCCGGCGACATAGGTGAAATTCGCGCCGAACTCGCCGACCGCCTGGAATTCCTGGCTGAACTGGCGCTGGTAGAGGTCCGACAGGCTGTAGCGGCCGAAGTTTCCGTTCGGCGCGAAGACGACGCGGCTTTCGATGCCGGAGTTGTCCCACTGATTGGTGCCGACGCCGCGGATCGCCGTGATCGAACGCAGCTCCAGTTCGGGCGAGACCTGGTACTTCAGCGTGGCCGTGGCGCCACCAGTCTCGTCGACACTGGGCTGCTGCACCGTGCCGATGTCCGAGACCGATTGGCGATCGGTTCGAACCTTCACCAGGGCCGCCAGCGGATTGATCGTGCCGGCCGGGGCGTTGGCCGGACCCGCAGTCACCTCGGCCAGGGTGCGGACGCGCTTGCCGTACGGGTTGAAGCTGACCAACTGGCTGAAGAACGGGGTGTTGTCGTCCTTGGCGTAGTCGGCCGAGACCTCGGCGCTGAAGTCGTCCGTCGGCTTGAAGAGGACCGTGACGCGGCCGCCCTTGCGATCGTACTGGTTCCAGCCGGCCTGGCCGGCAGCGGGGTTCTTGGTGGTCGCGTCCTGGTGCTGAATCAGGCCGTCGACCTTCAGCGACACGCCGTTAAATTCCTGGAAGTCCTGGTGAAGCTCGGCGTTGTACGAGCCGTAGTTGCCGACGCCGGCGACAATGCGGCCGCCGAACACGCCCGTCGGGGCCTTGGTGACGATACTCACCGCGCCGCCTTCCGTATTGCGGCCGAACAGCGTGCCCTGCGGCCCGCGCAGCACCTCGATGCGCTCGATGTCGAACAGCGCGGCGTTCAGGCCCTGCTGGCGGCCCAGGTAGACGCCGTCGATGTAGACGCCGACGCCCTGGTCGCGGGCGGTCTGGTTGGCGTCGAAGGGAACGATGCCACGGATGCCGATGGTCAGCGCCGACTGGCGCGCTTCGAACGTGGCGACGCGCAGCGACGGGATGGTCCCGTCCTGCAGATTGATCAGGCTCTCGACGTGGCGGTCGGCCAGCTGCGAGCCGCCCAGGACCGAGATCGCGATCGGCGTCTGCTGCAGGTTGGTCTCGCGCTTCTCGGCCGTGACCAGAACCTCCTCGAGGGTGGCGCTGTCGTCGGCGGTGGCGGCAGCGGCCGCTGCAGCGGATTGTGCAACAGCCAGAGCAAGCGCGGCAAAAGCCACGCCCTGGAAGTATTTAGACATGTAGTTTTATCCCCGGATTAGGACGTGTTCGCCCGCCGGGTAAAAGTGGTCGGCCGTGTGTCGCCGTTATGATCTGTGGATGAAGGTTTTACGACGAATATAGACAGGAATTGTCTCAGATTGTTCCTGCAAAAGATCGCCATCTACGCGGACAGCCAGGTGTTCACTCAGTTCATCCGGCGACAGCTGAAACAGCAAACCGACCGCGCGCCGCGATGCGCCGCTGCGCAGCATCTGGTGGGCATATTTGATCTGATAGGGGCTGAGGGGGCGGCCGCTGCGCCGCGTCCGGCGGGCCGCGGGCGCGCGGCTGGGCCGGCGCGCTTCATGCTGCGCCAGCAGCGACAGGGCGCGCAGTCCGTCCGCGGGGTCCAAGGTCTCGGTCGTTGCGCCCTGGGTCAGCCGTACGACGACGCCAGACTGGAAGAAGCGCAGCAGCAGCGTCACGAGTTCGGCCGTGGTCAGGCGCAGGACGTCCAGACCCCAGAGCACCACCTCGTCGCCCCGCTGCAGCCGCTGCAGGTGGCGCAGCAGCCAGCGCTGGCCGTTGGGCGTGACGGCGCGTTCCTCGAACGCCACGTCGTACGGTGTTCGCGCCAGGCTCTGGAGTTGCACGTCGCGCGCCGGCAAGCCCTCGCCGCCGCGAATGATGGCGTAGCGCATTCCCCGCGATCTGCTCCCGGCGCACGAACTCGGGCGCCGTTCGCGGGCGCCCCCCATGGCTGCTCTGCCACGGTTTCTTGACGCGCCGGTGACGTGGAGACGACGCCGCGACGACAATGTCGCGGGGTCTTCAGTCGGCCGCGGTCGCCGGATCCCCCGCCGCCAGCCGGCCGCCCTCGACCCAGGCGCGCGCCGCGGGCGTGAACTTGGCGTGGGTCAGCTTGTCGAACCGGGCCAGGTCGTCGGCCGTCAGCGTGTCCTTCCAGCGCCCGTTGGTCCCCTTGTTGAGGAACCGCTGCGAGCCGCCGTGGAACATCTGCTGCACGGTCGGCAGCAGGTCCACGCCCTGGGCCTTCATGTTGTCGAACCGCGCCGCCTCGGCGATGTCGGCCAGGCTCGCGGCCGGCGTGTCGATCTCCAGGAACGCCGAGATCCGCCCGATCTCGCCCGCCAGGTCCGCCTTCAGGTCGTTGTAGTGCACCATCAAGAGGTTCGGCCGCTTGCGCTCGCGCCAGTAGGTCATCTCGAAGTCGAAGAACGGCATGTCGACGAAGCTCGGCAGGTCCTCGGCCTCGGCCTCCTCGATCCAGTTCAGGTAGAACTCGCGCGGATCCTCCGCCGGTTCCGGGGGCGGGGATGGCGGGATGCCCAGGCTCTCGAACAGGCCCATCGCCGCCATCCCGACCTTCATCTTCGCCTCGTCGGTGAAGCCGTTCATGTGGTTGTGGAACGAGAAGCAGGCGTCGCGCCCGTCGCGCGCCACGTGGATGTACTTCATCCCGTCGTAGACCGGCAGGGCGTCGAACGGCAGGTGGGTCTTGATCGCCCGACGGTGGCCCTGCGCCTCCAGCGTCGCCAGGTCATCCTCGACCGGGTTGAAGAAGGTGGCGTCCAGCCAGGGATAGGTCTCCATGATCGGCCGCGCCGCGGTCGACTGGTGGATCAGCATGTCGACGATCCGCTGCGTCCAGGTCGTGCCGCACTTCGGATAGGTGGCCACCACCACGTCGCCCGGCCGCGCGCTGAAGCCGTCCCAGCGGTGGCTGTCCATGAGCACGGTGCGGTAGTCGCGCGTCGGCGCGCGCAGTAGGTTCGGCATCTGACACCCCTGACTTGATCCCGGACCGACGCTTAGGCCGAAAGGCGAAAGTCGATCCACTCGATGGGGGTTGGATACGTTCACCGGCCGGAAACTGATGCGCGCCACGCTGGCCGCGACCTTTGCGGCATTGCACAAAAGGGGCCGAACCTCTATTTTCGCCGGTTCTATCCCCGTCAGAGAGACTCCATGGCCCGCGTCACCGTCGAAGACTGCATCGAGAAGGTCCCGAACCGCTTCTCGCTCGTTCTCCTGTCCGCCCATCGCGCCCGCGCCGTTTCGGCCGGCTCGCCGATCATGGTCGACCGCGACAACGACAAGAACCCGGTCGTGGCGCTTCGCGAGATCGCCGACGACGTGGTCGACGCCGAGGAGCTCAAGGAAACCCTCATCGCCTCCCTGCAGCGCGTCGACGAGCGCTCGGAAGCCGAGGAAGAGGCCGAGACCCTGGCCCTGCTGGCCGATCCCACCCACATGCAGATGAGCGAACTCGAGTTGGTCCGCGCCCTGCAGAGCGACCGCGACGGCGGTCAGGAGGAGCGGTACTGAGCCCAGAAGGCGCAGAACCGCTGATCCAAGAGGCGGCCACTCCTCCGGCCGTCATACCTTCCGACGCTTCGATATCCGGGACGGGCCCAGCGCCCGCCCCGCCGCCGGCTGAGGTCGCCACCTCGCCCGCGCCGGCCCAGCCGCGGCCGCGCATGCTCCGGCAGTTCGAGCTGATCGAGAAGGTCCGCTCCTACGACCCCACCGCCGACGAGGCGCTGCTGAACCGCGCCTACGTCTATGCGATGCGCCAGCACGGGTCGCAGAAGCGCGCGTCCGGCGATCCCTACTTCGCCCACCCGATCGAGGTGGCCGGCATCCTCACCGACTACCGGCTCGACACCGAGACCATCGTCACCGCCCTGCTGCACGACGTCATTGAGGACACCGACGCCACCCGCGAAAAGGTCGAGGAACTGTTCGGGGCCGAGATCGCCGAGCTGGTCGAAGGCGTCACCAAGCTCTCCAAGCTCGAGCTCTCCCAGGAGCACCTGCGCCAAGCCGAGAACCTGCGGAAGTTCATCCTGGCTATCTCCAAGGACGTCCGCGTCCTGCTGGTGAAGCTGGCCGACCGCCTGCACAACATGCGCACCCTGCACTTCATCAAGCAGGCGGCGAAGCGCGAGCGGATCGCCCGCGAGACCCTGGACATCTACGGCCCGCTGGCCCGCTCCATCGGCGTGCACCGGATCTGCGAGGAGCTGGAAGAGCTGGCGTTCTTCCACCTGAACCCGGTGGGCCGCGACGCGATCATCCGCCGGCTGGCCGTGCTGCGCACCGAGCAGGGCGGGGCGGTTTCCCAGGTCAGCCAGGAGATGGCGAACAAGCTGGAGGCCGCCGGCGTTCCCGCGCGCGTCTACGGCCGTGAGAAACAGCCCTTCTCGATCTGGCGCAAGCTGCAACGCAAATCGATTGGATTCTCTCAGCTTTCCGACATCTACGCCTTCCGCGTGATCGTAGACACGGAAGAGGACTGCTACCGCGCCCTGGGCGTCATCCACCGCAGCTGGCCCAGCGTGCCGGAGCGGTTCAAGGACTTCATCTCCACGCCCAAGCGCAACAACTACCGCAGCCTGCACACCACCGTGGTCGGCTACCGCGGCATGCGCATCGAGATGCAGATCCGCACCGAGGCCATGGATCTGGTCGCCGAGGAGGGCGTGGCCGCCCACTGGCGCTACAAGAACAAGTCCTACGGCTTCGACCCGGAGGCCCAGAAGGCGGCCGGCGGCCGCGACCCG
Source organism: uncultured Phenylobacterium sp. (assembly GCA_966096115.1). Taxonomy (GTDB): domain Bacteria; phylum Pseudomonadota; class Alphaproteobacteria; order Caulobacterales; family Caulobacteraceae; genus Phenylobacterium. The sequence continues at coordinate 1,093 of CBHTUE010000002.1, read as the reverse complement.
CTGGTCAACCTGCGCCACCTGGTCCAGGTGCTGGAGCATGGCGGCGACGCCGAGGAGCTGGTCGAGCACGCCAAGCTCGAGATGTACCTCGACCAGGTGTTCGTCTTCACGCCCAAGGGCGCCCTGGTCAGCCTGCCGCGCGGGGCCATGCCCCTGGATTTCGCCTACGCCCTGCACACCGACATCGGCGACACTACCATCGGCGCCAAGATCAACGGCGAGCTGAAGCCGCTGCGGACCACGCTCTCCAACGGCGACGTGGTCGAGGTGATCAAGGGCGGCAAGCCCACCGTGCCGCCCGACTGGCGCTCGCTCACGGTCACAGGCCGCGCGCGCTCGGCCATCCGCCGCCACATCCGCCAGACCGAGCGCGAGGAGTTCATCCGCCTCGGCCGCGCCACGGTCGACCAGACCTTCGACGCCGCCGGCAAGAGCCGCAAGGACGTCAGCCTGCGCCCGGCGCAGGAATGCTTCGCCGCCGCCACCGAGGACGACCTGTTCGACGCCGTCGGCCGCGGCCGCGCCACGCCCTCCCAGGTGCTGGAGATCGTGTTCCCGGGCCTGAAGGCCGCCGAGCGCGAGGCCGCCGCCGCGCGCCGCCCGATCCAGGAGGGCAAGACCGCGCGCCTCTACGTCCGCGGCTCGGGCCTCACCCCCGGCGTCAGCCTGCACTTCGGCAAGTGCTGCTCGCCCGTCCCCGGCGACCGCATCGTCGGCATCCTGGAGACCGACGGCCGCGGGCTGACGGTGCACACCATCGACTGCGAGACCCTGGCCGAATACGAGGACCGCGACGAGCTGTGGCGCGACCTGCAGTGGACGCCGGAGGCTGAGCGCAACGCCATCGCCCGCGCTCGCCTCACCGCCACCATCCGCAACGCCCCCGGCGTGCTGGGGCAGGTCTGCACCATCATCGGCGAGGCCGGCGGCAACATCGTCAACCTGCGCATGCACCACCGCCAGAGCGACTTCTTCGACGTGGACATCGACGTCGACGTCAACGACGCCCGCCACCTGACCCACATCTCCGCCGCCCTGCGGGCGAATCCCAGCGTGGAAGAGGTGGAACGGACGAAGGGCGAGGACCGGGCCT
>CBHTUE010000001.1:0-105569 GCA_966096115.1 uncultured Phenylobacterium sp. | reverse complement strand
CTAGACGGTCAGCGCCTCGATGACCGCCTCGACGGCGGCCTGGGCCTTGGTGCGCATCTCGTCATCGGTCGCGTCCTGGATCGGATGGTCCACGAGCACGTAGCGTGCGTCTTCCATGCCCAGCATCTTGCGCTGGGCTTCGGCGGCCTCGGCGAACTCGCTGGAAGCGATGGAGACGGCGGGGAGGCCCTGGATCTCGAACCACACGGTGTCGTGCAAACTGCACGTCGTGCATGATCCTCAATCGGCGAGCGCTTCCACCACCACGTTGCACTCGGCCTTGATTTGCAGGCGCAGGTCCGAGGGGCAGGGCTTGGCGAAGGTCGGCTTGGCGTACCGTCTGATCTCCGCCTCGGGATAGCGGGCCGCCAGCAGGCGTTCCAGTTCGTCCAGCAGGACGTTGCCGCGCGGCTTGCTGATGTCGAGGAGGCCGATCACGCCCGGGGAATTGGCGGTGCGCGGCGTGATCTGTCGGGCGACGGGCACCCGCTCGTCGGTGGGATCCAGGATTGTCGTCATCGCCATCCTTTCGAAGAGGGGCTCCGAACTGTCCCCGCGAGGCTATCAGCCTTCGATTCTCTTGGAAACGACGGCCGAGCCGGCGGCTCCCGTGAGCCAGCCATGGAAGGCCGCCGAGAACTTCCCGGCCTCCGAGCCCGCCACGACGATGTGGATGAACTTGCCGTCGGCGAACTTCGGCGACGGCGTGGCGAGTTGGGTCTCGGTCATCTTGGCGGCCGAGGCGAGCGGGATGCCGGCGCCGGAGACCTCGTTGGCGACCATCTCGCGCAGCGGCTTGCTGGTGACGGCCTGGATGCGCTCGCGCAGACGAGCCTTGGGGTAGTCGCCTTCGGAGGTCAGGGTCTTCACATGCTCGGGGCAGACGACCAGCAGAGCGTCGACCGGCATGCGATGGATCTTGGAGAGGAACACGCCCTCCAGGCCCAGCCCCAGCGTGCCGGCGATCTGGTCGGGGGCGCGCGACTCCTGGTCCACGATCTGCACCGGGCCGCTGGTCATGGCGAAGGCGGTGACCACCGACTCCTCGCGCTTGAAGCCGCGCTCGACGTGCAGCGGCTCCCACGGCGAGCCCTCCTCCCACTCCGCGAAGCACATGGTGAACTTCATCGGGCTCGACATCGTCGAGCGATCGGTGCCGCCGGGCCGGGCGCCGCCGACGTTGCGGACCACGAGGCGGACCGCGCGGCCGATGGTGGCGTTGGCGCGGTTGCCGTTGCCGAGCGCGGCCTGTTTCATGTTCATGCCGATGCGCTGGCGGATCGGGCCGTTGACCACCAGCACCGGCGAGGCGCCCATGGTCGTGGCGTTGACGCCGTGGATGTTGAACTCGTCCGTGCACACCGCCTCGACCGCGGCGATCACCACGGGCAGATACTCGGGCCGGCAACCGGCCATGACCGCGTTGATGGCGATCTTCTCCACGGTCACCGGGGCCATGCTGGGCGGCACGATGGCCACGACGTCCTGGGCGCCGCGCGCCGTGCCGGACAGCATGCGCAGCACCCGCTCCGGGGTGGGGGCCACCACGGGCAGGCCATCGCTGAAACCCTGGTCGAACATGAACTCGTCGATGTCGTCGGCCGGCGCGACCTCGATACGCCGCGCGCGGATCGGGCTGCCCTCGGCCTCAGCGAGGAGGCGGTCGTGGATCTCGGGGTCCAGGTGCTTCGAGCCGCAGCCTGGCCGCCAGTCCGGGAGCTCCGCCCAGGCCACCGCCGGCGGCTCGCCGCCCAGCTCTGCGGCGATCTGCGCGGCGAGCGTCTCCCACTCTTGCCGGACGAACCCTTCGAGGGGCGCGCGGGGTTCACCGTCCGCGCCGATCCAGTAGACCGCCGGCACGATGTCGAAGCCCCAGGCGAGCGAGGTCCTGAGCGCGCTGTCGTCCAGGATCGGCAGCGTCAGGCCATGGCGATCCCGGAGGATGGCGTTGCCGTCGGCCGTCTGCCCCACCATCCAGACGTCGGCCGCCTCGCCCCAGGCCTGATGGAACGCCTCCAGCACCGGCGCCGCCAGGTTGCAGGTGGCGCAGTCCTCCTTGACGAAGGCAATCAGACTGGGCCGTTCCGACGGGAACTGCCGGGACTGGCCGGACAGGTCAGGCAGAGAGAAGGCCGTGGCGGTCATCGGGCGGTCCTCGTCTTGCATCGGCTGCGAGCGATTGGCGGAGGCGGATGGGAATCGAACCCACCACACGCCTTGTCGACGTGTCGCCGGTTTTGAAGACCGGGGAAGCCACCAGACTCCAGTCACCTCCAGCGGACCGACACTAGGCCGGGTTCCGTGGCGTCCCGAAGTGGTTTTGCGGGGTCAGAGGATTCGGCGGACGTCGCCGTCGCGGACGGTGTCGCCACGCGCGTCGAGGAATTCGAGGATCGGTACGATGAACTTGCGCGAGGTGCCGAGCGCCGCGCGGGCCGCGCCGGTCGCGAATTCGGCCGGCGGGGGGAAGGCCAGGCGCAGGTTCGCCAGGGCTTCGTCGAGGGCCGCAGCATGGAAGACGAGGGATTGGCGGAGCGCGTTGTTGCGCAGGACGACCAGCGCGCCCAGGTCGATGAGGAGCTCCACGAGCATGGCGTTCTCGCCGCCCGGCGGCGCGCCCAGGTCGGGAGGCGACGCTCCGCCCTGCCGAACCTTGGCCTCGAGGTCGCGCAGGCGGGCGAGGGCCGCGGGGGGCAGGGCGGCCACAGGGTCGTGCGAGGCCGAGGCAACCTGGGTGCCCTTCGTCCGGATTTCGCCGTCGGCGACGAGCCGGCGCTCGACGTGGTCCAGGAGTTCGCGCGACGTGTTGCGGGCGAAGTCGGCGCGGATTGTGGAGGCCTGGACCCAGGCGCGGTTGGGCGCGCCCGCGTGGGCCGCCGCGAGGCGCGAGAGGTAGGCGCTGCGCGCTGCCGCGAGGGCGGCGGGGGCCGCGAGGAGGCCTTGGCCAAGGCGCTCGAATCCGGGGAGCGCTTTGCGGACCTGGTCGACCGTCTGGCGCGAGAGCCGCGCCGCCTCCTGGACATGGAGGACGCCCCCGTCCCGTTCGGTCAACGACGTGGCGATGCGCTGGAGGTCCTGCGTACCCGCGGCGGTGAGCAGCGCGCGGCGGTCGTCGAGGCGGCCCCGCAGCCTCGACGCCACGGGGTCCAACACCACCGCGCCGCCGATCGTCTCGGCGGGGGAGAGCCGGCGCAGGATCGCCCGCTGACCGGCGAAGGCGGCCACGGGCGCCGGGAAGCGCAGTTGCGCCAGGCCGCGGCTTCCGGGCGCGAGCGGGCCGTCGGCCAGCAGGCGCGCCTTCGCCACATCCTGCCGCGCGCCCCACAGCACCCGAAGCTCGTCGTTGGACTTCAGCGGCCGCGCGCTTTCGGGCGACAGAGTGAGCTCGACGTCCACGAGCAGGCTGGGCGCGAGGGCCTCCGGCGCACACACGACATTGCCGGCGTGGACCTCTCCGGTCGACACGCCGCGCAGGGCCGCGGCCACGCGTCCTCCGGGCCATGCGGTCTCGACGGTCTCGCCGTGTACCTGCAGCTGGCGAAGCGTGGCCGGCCGACCGGAGGGCATCAGCACCACCGAGGCGCCGGCCTGCAGCGGGGCGCCCTGCAGGGTTCCCGTGACGACCGTGCCGGACCCGGCGACGGTGAACACGCGGTCCACCGGCAGGATAGCGCCGGGCGCCGGCTCCACATCGGGGCAACGGACCACCAGCTCCGCAAGCGCCTGATGCAGGTCGTCCAGGCCCGCGCCGGTCTGGGCGGAGCAGAACACGATCGGTTCCCCGCCCAGGAAGGCGCCATCGAGCTCGGCGGCGATGCGCTCGCGGACGCCGGCCCGCTCGCCGTCGCTCAGCAGGTCCGCCTTGCTGACCGCCACGATCCCGGCGCGGAGGCCCAGAAGCTCGGCGACGCGCAGGTGCTCGCGGGTCTGGCGACCGAAGCCCTCCGTCGCGGAGACCACCAAGAGCGCGGCGCGCGCGCCGGTGGTCCCGCCCACCATGGCGCGGAGGAAGTCCTCGTGGCCGGGCGCGTCCAGGAAGTCGACCGTGCCCGCAGGGTAGTCGCGCCAGGCGAAGCCCAGCGTGATTGACAGCCCGCGCGCCTTCTCCTCCGCCAGGCGGTCGGTCTCGATCCCGGTCAGGGCGCGGACCAGCGCTGTCTTCCCATGATTGACATGGCCGATCACCGCGACGCTGAGCGGCGACCTCGTCGCTTCCGGGTTCATTCGTCGTCCCTACGTGGAAGCGAGGCGGCCGTCATCTGGCCGTCCACCTTGCCCGCCGTGCGGGGCTCGATACTGTCGCGCCGATGACCACGACGTCTGATGTTCAGGGCCGCGATCCCCGACGGCGGTTGCCGGCGGTGGGGACGCTCACCACGGACCCGGCGGCGGGGCCGCTGGTCGAGCGGTTCGGGTCGCCAGCCCTGGTCGCCGCCCTGCGCAGCGTGCTGACCGAGGCGCGGGCCCGTCTGAATGAGGATCCGACGGCGGTTCCGACGGCTGCGGAACTGCTGGCGGCGGCCGGCGGGCGGCTGGAAGAGTCCGTGCGCGAGACGCTGTTCCCGGTGATCAACGCGACCGGGGTCGTGATCCATACGAACCTCGGGCGCGCGCCGCTCGCGCCCGAAGCGGTCGCCGCGATGCAGGCGGCCGCCGGCTACAGCAATCTGGAACTGGCGCTCGATACCGGCCGCCGCGCGTCGCGCCACGATCACCTCGACGCCCTGATCGCGGAGATCACCGGCGCGGAAGCGGGGCTGGCGGTAAACAATTGCGCTGGTGCTGTGCTCCTGGCCCTGGCGGCGGTGGCGGAGGGCGCGCCGGTCATCGTCTCGCGGGGCGAGCTGGTGGAGATCGGCGGCGGCTTTCGGGTGCCGGACGTGGTGGCGCAGAGCGGCTCGCGCCTGGTCGAGGTCGGGACGACCAACCGCACCCATCTTCGGGACTACGAGCGGGCGCTGCGGGAGCATCCCGACGCGCGGGTCATCCTGCGCACTCACCAGAGCAACTTCCGCATCACCGGCTTCACCAGCGCGCCGCCGCTGGACGCCCTGGCGCGCTTCGCACACGCCCACGGGCTGTTGCTGGTCGAGGACCTGGGTGGCGGGGCGCTGATCGACCTGGCGCCCTATGGCATCGCCGACGAGCCGACGGTGCAGGCCAGTCTGCGGGCGGGCGTCGACCTCGTCCTGTTCAGCGGCGACAAGCTGCTGGGCGGACCCCAGGCGGGGATCGCGGCCGGCCGCCGCGATCTGGTCGACCGACTGGCGAGCCATCCGCTGGCCCGGGCGCTGCGGATCGACAAGGCCGGCGTCGCGGGCCTGGCGGCCACGTTACGCCTCTATCGTCCCCCGGCCGACCCGACCCGGCGGATCCCTGTCCTGCGCATGCTCACCGAGCCCCTCTCCGCGATCGTGGCGCGCGCGGAGTCTGTTCGGAGCCAGCTCGAGCGCGTGGAGCTGAAGGTCGAGATCGAGGAGACCCATGGCTATGCGGGCGGCGGCGCGATGCCGATGCTGGCGCTGCCGGGTCGCGCACTCGCGCTGTGGAGCCCAGGGTTCAGCGCCGACGAGATGGCGCGGCGTCTGCGCACCGGACCGACGCCGGTGCTGGCCCGCATCGAGCGCGACGCCGTGCTGCTGGACCTGCGCACGGTGTCCGATGCCGAGCTTTCAGCGCTCGCCGCAGCGGTGGTCGACGCCGTCGGCCTACGGATGTTGGGCGCCTGAGCGGAGCAAAGTCAGTCTCACTTTCGGCTGGGAACGCGTCGAGCGCAGGCCTGCAACGGCCCCATGGCGCTGAGCCGCATCAGCTTCCTGCCGGTCGGCACAGCCGCCCCTGCCGCGCGGCCGGCGGGCGCGGCTAGGGTACCGGCCGCGACGGGCGCGAAGGAACTCGAGGCGTGACAGAGACCACAGTGGTCGTGGCCACCGAAGCCGGCCAGGTGCGCGGCGCGCGCAGCGGCGGCGTCCGGGCATTCCTGGGCGTGCCCTACGCCGCAGCCCCCGTCGGCTACCTTCGCTTCAAGCCGCCGCAACCGCATCCGGCGTGGACCGGCGAGCGCGACGCCGGCCGCCAGGGCGCCAACGCGCCGCAGCCGACGCGGGCCGCGGCCCTGCCGATCGACCTCGTCCCGCTGGTCGGCGACGGCTGGCAGCGGGGCGACGACTTCCTCACCGCCAACATCTGGACGCCGCATTCTGCAGCCACGGGCCTGCCGGTCATGGTGTTCATCCACGGCGGCGCCTTCATCGGCGGCTGCAGCGACGCGGCGGTGAACGACGGGTCCGGTTTCGCGCGCTCGGGCGTGGTGTGCGTGGCGATCAACTACCGCATGGGCGTGGAGGGCTTCCTGCCGATCCAGGGGGCGCCGACCAACCTGGGCCTGCGCGACCAGATCGCGGCGCTGGCCTGGGTGCAGCGGAACATCGCCGCCTTCGGGGGCGACCCCGGCAACGTCACGGTCTTCGGCGAGTCGGCCGGTGCGATGTCGCTCGCCAACCTGGTGGCCTCGCCACTGGCGCAGGGGCTGTTCAAGCGGGCGATCATCGAGAGTGGGCACGGCTCGATGGTGCGGCCGGTGGCCATCGCCGAGCGGGTCACCCGGGCGATCGCGAAGGTCCTGAAGGTGTCGCCCACGGTCGACGGCTTCACGTCCCGCACGGTAGAGGCTTGCCTGGCCGCCCAGGAAAAGGTGTCGAACCCCCGGTTCAGGCTGGACCTGCGCGATGACGCCGGCCGCGAGCCGACCTACGGCCTTTCGCGCTTCCTGCCGGTGTACGGCGACGACGTGCTGCCGGAGCGGCCGCTGGTCGCCCTGGCCAAGGGCGTCGGCCGCGACGTCGAGGTGCTGATCGGCACCAACCGCGAGGAGATGAACCTCTACTTCGTGCCCACCGGCGTGCGGAAGAAGCTCCCGGGGTTCCTGGCCGGCATGATGCTGAAGCGGGTCGAGCCGCGGGCGAAGGCGGCGCTGAAGGCCTACGGCCTGGGCCGGCCGGGCACGCGGCCCGGCGATGCGCTGACCGAGGCGATGCATGACCTGGTCTTCCGGCTGCCGGCGCGCTGGTTCGCCGATGCGCACCAGGGCCGCACGCATTTCTACGAGTTCGACTGGCGCTCGCCGGCGTTCGGCGGCGAACTGGGCGCCTGCCATGCGCTGGAGCTGCCGTTCGTGTTCGACACCCTGGCGTGCTGCTCCGGCGAGGGACACATCGCCGGTGTGGACCCGCCGCAGGACCTGGCGACGCGGGTGCACAGCCTGTGGGCCGGATTCGCCCGCGACGGCGGGCTGCCGTGGCCGGAGTACAAGCCGGGCGAGCGGATCGTGTATTCCATCGCCAAGGACGCCGCCGGCCCCGACGCCGCAATGCCGGTGGAAGCGCTCCTGACTTAGGGAGGCCCTGCCCATGTACCTCGAGCGTTTCCAGTTGCCCGGCCGGGTGGCCTTCGTCACCGGCGGTGCGCAGGGGATCGGGCTGGCCACCGCAGAGGCGCTGGCGGAGGCGGGCGCCAGGGTCGTGATCGGGGACCTGACGCAGGTCGCGCTGGACGCCGGCGTGGCGGCCCTGGCTGCGAAGGGCCATGCGGTGCGCGGCGTCGTCCTCGACGTGACCGACGCGGCGGCCGTGACGGCGGCGGCGGACGCCCTGGTCGCCCGCGAGGGCCGGGTCGATGTGCTGGTCAACAACGCCGGCATCGCCAGGAGCGAGATCGCCGGCGAGGACATGGAGAACGAGCGCTGGCTGAACGTCCTGGACGTGAACCTGAACGGGACCTTCTGGTGCGCGCGGGCCTTCGGGCGGCACATGCTGGCGCAAGGGTCAGGGGCGATCGTCAACGTAGGCTCGATGTCGGGCTTCGTCGTCAATCGCCCGCAGGGCCAGGCGCACTACAACGCCTCCAAGGCCGCGGTGCACCACCTGACCAGGTCGCTGGCCGCCGAATGGGGTGGCCGTGGGGTGCGGGTGAACGCGGTGGCGCCGACCTATATCGCCACGCCCTTGAACGCCTTCGCCGACCGCGAGGCGCCGATGTTCAAGCGCTGGATCGACGGCACGCCGATGGGCCGGCTGGGCGAACCGGAGGAGGTGGCCTCGGCGATCCTGTTCCTCGCCTCCGATGCCGCCAGCCTGATGACGGGCAGCATCATGCTTGTCGACGGCGGCTACAGCTGCTGGTGAGTGCGACAGCTTGACCTGTCAGACAGGTATTGCGAAAGCTGTCAGATAGGTCCAGGGTCCCGTTCCAAGAACAAGAGTCTTGGAGGGAACGATGCAGGCCACCCAGCGCATCGACGTCTCACCCGAATTCACGGTCGTCGTCGGACGCGGCGTGTTCGAGAGCCAGAACCTGCCGAAGGACGCAGTAGGCCTGCTGTTCGCCTGGGGCGGCGCCGGTGGGGCGGCCGTGCTGCGCATCGCGGCGCCCGGCGAATGGTCCGACGCCCTGGAGGGCGACGCCGACCTGCCCAGCGCCATGCTGCTGTTCCTGGGCGCCGCCACGCTGCAGCGGATCGGCGGCGAGGCGCCCACAGAGACCGACCAGCGCGGCTACCACCTGCCCTCCGAACTGCGCACCATCGCCATCGCCGCGCTCCACTCGGGGCTCGAGGGCGAGATGCTGATGGTCTATCGGGGCGGCAAGGCGCTCGAGCTGCTCTGCGAGACCCTCCGCCTCCGCGGCGAGGGCGCCCTCGTGCCGATGCCCAGCGGCGGGGCGCTCAGCCTGGCGGACAGCCGCCGGCTGATGGATGCGCGCCGCCTGATCGACGAGCGCAGCCACGAGAAGCTGACCCTGGAAGCCATCGCCCGCGCGTGCGGCCTGAACCGCGCCAAGCTGACCCGCGGCTTCCGCGAGATGTTCGACTGCACCATCGCCGAGGCCCTGGCCGAGCGCAGGCTGGCCAGCGCCAGCCACATGCTGCTGACCACCGACCTCCCGGTCTCCTCGGTGGGCTACCAGGCGGGCTACCTGAACAACGCCAGCTTCGCGCGCGCGTTCTCGCGGCGGTTCGGGGCGTGCCCCACTGACTTCCGCGCCCAGGGGCTCGCCGCCTGATGGCGATGCCGGACTCCACCGCCCCGTCCCTAGTCCGCCAGGCGATGCAGGCGGTCACCGACCACATCCGCGCCAACAACCTGCGCGTCGGCGACAGCCTGCCGGGCGAGGTGCACTTCGCCGCGGCGCTGGGGATCAGCCGCCCGGTCGTGCGCGAGGCTTTTGGGGCGCTCGCAGCCCTGCGCCTGGTGGACGTGGGCAACGGGCGCAAGCCGCGGGTGGCCTCGCTGGACGGCTCGGCCATCGCGGCCTCGCTGGACCACGCGGTGATGACCGCCCAGATCAGCGTCGCCGAGGTCTGGGACGTGCGCCGCACGATCGAGGTGCGGACGGCCGAACTGGCGGCGCGTTCGCGGACCCCGGAGGAGGCGCGGGAGATCCTGGCGCTGGCCCAGGCGATCGGCGACGAGACCGACGACCTGGCCGCGATGACGCGCGACGACATCGCCTTCCACCAGGCGATCGCGCGGGCGACGCACAACGCGCTGTTCCTGCACATCGTCAATTCGTTCGGCCCGCTGATGGAGATCGCCGTGCCGACGGCCTGGAGCACCCGCACCGCCATCGACCAGCGCCAACTGATGGTCCAGCGCCACCAGGCGGTGGCCGAGGCGATCGCGGCCGGCGATACGGCCGGCGCGGCCCGCGCCATGGACGCCCACTTCGACTCCTCGGTCGGCGACCTGCTGAAGGCCGACTTCGGGGGCGGCATTGTCCGCGTCAGCTGAGGCCTGTGCTGGGTGGCACGCGGACTGTGCCGCCGGCTGCGCCGGCGCCCGCCGCGTCGCCTGACCGGCTAGACTGCGCTCCGATGTCCCCCGATCGCGCCCCGCTTCCCGCCGCCCTGATCCAGGCGCTCCAGGCCCGCTTCGGCGCCCGCTTCAGCCAGTCCGAGGCCCAGCGCCTCCAGCACGGCCGCAGCGAGGCCCATCATCAGCCTCACCTGCCGGACGGCGTGGTCATGGCGCGCTCCACGGACGAGGTGGCCGCCGTCGTGCGCCTCTGCGCCGACTACCGTGTGCCGGTGATCCCGTTCGGCGCCGGCACCTCGGTGGAGGGCAATTTCACGCCGATCCACGGGGGGATCACGCTGGACCTCTCCGAGATGAACCAGGTGCTGGAGGTCAACGCCGAGGACTTCGATTGCACCGTCCAGGCCGGCGTACGGCGCCAGCAGCTGAACGAGCACCTGCGCGACAAGGGCCTGTTCTTTCCAATCGACCCCGGCGCCGACGCCACGATCGGCGGCATGGCGTCGACGCGAGCCTCGGGCACCAACGCCGTGCGCTACGGGACGATGAGGGACGCGGTGCTGTCGCTGCGCGTGGTCACCGCCGAGGGGCGCGACATCCGCACCGCGCGTCGGGCCCGCAAGTCGGCCGCCGGCTATGACCTGACCCGCCTGTTCGTGGGCTCGGAAGGCACCCTGGGCGTGATCACCGAGGTGACGCTGCGGCTGCACCCGATCCCGGAGACGATCTCGTCGGCGGTCTGCAGTTTCGACAGTTTCGCGGGCGCGGTGAACACGGTGGTCCAGACCATGCAATTCGGCGTGCCCGTCGCCCGCGTGGAGATCCTGGACGACGTGCAGATGCGCGCCGTGAACCACTGGTCGAAGCTCGACTATCCGGAGCTTACGACCCTCTTCTTCGAGTTCCACGGGTCGGAGACCTATGTCGCCGAACAGGTGGAGACCGTCGCCGCGCTGGCAGCGGAAAACGGCGGCGGCGACTTTCGCTGGGCCTCCAGTCCCGAGGCCCGCTCGAAGCTCTGGAAGGCGCGGCACGAAGCGTTCTACGCGGCGACCGGCCTGCGTCCCGGCTGCATCGGCTGGCCGACCGACGTCTGCGTCCCGATGAGCCGGCTGGCGGAATGCATCGAGGCGACCAAGGCCGACCTGGCCAAGGCCTCGTTCCCGGCGCCGATCCTGGGCCACGTGGGCGACGGCAATTTCCACGTCATCTTCGTCATCGACCCGAACAATCCGGCCGAGATCGCCGAGGCCGAGGCGCTGAACGACGCCCTGGTCGAGCGCGCGCTCGCCATGGACGGCACCTGCACCGGCGAGCACGGCATCGGCCTGGGCAAGATCGACTGCCTGGAAGCCGAGCTGGGAGAGGCGGTCGAGCTGATGCGCACCCTCAAGCGCGCATTCGACCCGCTGGACATCATGAATCCCGGCAAGATCGTCCGGCTGTAGGCCGGACAGTTGCTCCCCCAAAAGGGGGTGGAACCGGCTCAACACCAGCACAAAGAAGAGGGCCGTGGAGGTCCCCACCTCCACGGCCCCGGCAGCACCTCTCCCCAGAGGCTGGCTAGAACTTGTAGCTGAGCTCCGCGCCGACGGTGCGGGGCTGGATGACGCCCTCGGAGTAGGGGCTCTGCGGTCCGGGCGCGAGGCCCTGCGAACCCAGCGCCGTGATGCCGCGGACGTCCCCCAGGTTCTTGGCGTAGATCGTCGCCGCCCAGCCTTCGTGCTCGATGCCGGCCCGCACGTCCACGCGGGTGAACGAGGGCAGGTCGCGACCGAAGCGGTTCGAGTAGTCCGACTTGCGCTTGCCCGTGTAGTTCAGCGAGCCGCCGACCACCGCGTCCCAGCCGTCGGCCAGCGGCCAGTGGTAGTCGGCGGTGAGCGAGCCCGACCAGCGGGGCACGAACGGCAGGCGGTCGCCCTCGAGACCGCCGGCGGCCGGAGCCGGGCTGGTCAGCTGGGCCTTGGTGAAGGCGGAGTTCAGGCCCAGGTCCAGGCCGCGCACCGGGGACCAGCGCACGGTCACTTCGCCGCCCTGGCTGGTCGCCGAGCCGCCGTTGACCAGGAAGTTGAAGCCGGCCGCGCTGGTCTGGATCTGGATGTGGTTCCAGTCGGTGTAGAACACCGCCGCGTCTACCGTCAGCGAGCGGTCGAAGAAGTCGGCCTTGTAGCCGGCCTCGATGCTGGTGAGCTTGTCCGGGTCGAAGGTGTCGGGGGCGATCACCACCGACGGCGGCGGCACGGCGTTCGGACCGCCGGCGCGGTAGCCGGTGGCCAGCCGCGCATAGACCATCGTGTGTTCGTTGAACTTGAACCTGGGGCTCAGCAGGTAGGTGAATATGTGGCCCTTCTCCTCGCCCACGTTCACCCGCCGGGCGCCGATCAGCAGGCCCGCGTAGTCCTGCAGGTAGTGCTGGTGGTCGTCGGCGTAGCGGATGCCGCCCAGGACGTCGACGTCGTCGGTGAAGTGGTAGGTGGCGCTCGCGAAGGCCGAGTACTCGGTGTAGCGCGACACGATCGAGGCGATGGCCAGCTGCGGCACCGGCAGGGGGGCGCCGGCGGGCTTCAGGAAGGTGTCGAACTTGGGGATGCGGTTCCCGTCGTTCTCATGGGTGAAGTAGAGGCCGACCTGCAGGTCGAGCTTGTCGTCGAGGGCTTTGGTGTCGGCCCGGAACTCCTGGCTGAACCGCTCGGTCTTGGTCTCCTGGCGGGTGCGCACGCCGAGGTTCGCGCCAAGTCCGAGCAGAGGCCCCAGCGCCGCGCCAAACGAGCCCGAGGCGTCGCCTTCGCCCTTCACCTTGAAGGTCTGGTAGGTCGTCGACGACAGCAGGCTGACGGCCCCCAGGTCCGCGGTGGCCTTGGCGTTGTAGACCCGCAGGCGGATCTCGGCCGGCTCGCGGGCGAAACGCTGCTGCACCAGGTCGCCGTAGATCGGCTTCAGGGTAGTGAGGTTCACGTCGCGGACGTTCGGGCCGCCGGTCTCGGTGTCCTGGCCGATGACCGAGAGGTCGACGCGGACGGTGTCGGTCAGCTTGGCGCTAAGCGCGATGCGGCCGCCGTAGACCTTGGTTTCATTCACGTCCTTCACCGGCCGCGGGCCGATGAGGTCGATGTAGCCCGGGTCGCGCCGGTCAAAGCCGCTGACGCGCAGCGCCACGCGGCCGGGCAGCAGGGGCACGTTCAGCGCGGCGCGCACGCCGCCGCCGGTGTCGCCGCTCTTCACGGCGAACAGCGAGCCGGAGACGCGGCCGCCCAGGGCGTTGAAGTCGGGCTCGCTGGTGACGAACTTCACCAGGCCGCCGACCGAGCCGGCGCCGTAGAGCGTGCCCTGCGGGCCCTTCAGCACTTCGACGCGCGCGAGGTCGGACGGGTCGAGGTCGGGGGTGGTCGACGAGCCGCCGGTGTAGGCGTTGACCGAACCGATCGGGGCTTCGTCGATGTAGAACGAGGTGGCCGACGCCGATTGGGCCGGGCCGGTGGTGATGCCGCGCAGCGTGACCTGGGTCGAGCCGGTGCGCGCCGAGGTGAACGACAGGCCGGGCACCTTGGCGGCGTAGTCCTCGAAGCGGACGACGCCCTGCGAGGTCAGTTGCTCCGTCGCCAGCACCGAGACCGAGGCGGGCACGTCCTGCAGGCGCTCGACCTTTTTCTGAGCGGTGACCACCACCTCGGCGACCTGGCTCGCATCGTCGGCGGCGGCCTCGGCCGCGACGGCGGCGCCGGCCCAGGCCAGGGCCAGGGCGGTCGCGGCGGCGCCGGCCAGCAGGCGGCGCACGGTCTTCGTCGGTTGATGGTGCAAGGCGGTTCCCCTCAGATCTTGTTCTCGCCGCCGCGGGTCGGAGCCGCGGGGAATGCGGGCAACCTAAGGGAAAGCCGTCACGCGCGGGGATCGAAGCCTGTGCCGACTGGCACGGACTCTATGCCTGTATGACAGGTCGGCTATCGCGCCGTGCTCCACAACTTGCGCAGCGCCGCATCAGGGTCGGCGACCACCTTCGGCGGATCGTCGTAGATGAAGGTCTGGCGGGTCTCGACGGTGTAGCGCGGCCAGGCCGGATAGCCCTTCACGCTGGGGCTCCCGGTGCGGGCGAAGGCGGCGAACGTCGACTGGAACATCCGGGTCATGGCGTCTTGCGACGCCCCCGCGCCGACCAGCTCCGGCGAGAGGGCCGTGGTCCCGAACACGAACGGCACCTCCACGGCGTGCGGCGCGCGCAGCAGCCCATCGCGCACCGGCGAGCGCCAGTCGATCCGGTAGACGTAGACCGGCGCGCCCTGCGCCGCCTTGCGCTCGGCCAGCGTGGCGACGTTGGCGGTGAACGCCTGGTCGGTCATCAGCCGTGACCAGAGGTACATGGGCTTGTCGTCCGGCGCGCTGGCTCGATAGAGCGGCACAGCCTCGGCGGCCCGCGCGGCGCCCACGATCAGCGGGGCGCGCTGGGCGAACTGCTCGTCGGTGAGCTTGGGCCAGTTGGGGTCGGCGAACAGGATGGCGGTGGCCTCGTCCCGGGTCGAGCCGACCAGCAGGGGCACGTTGGCGGAGATCGGCGTCGCGACCGGGTCGTAGGGATGGGCGGGCAGGATACGGCCGTCCACCGACGGCTTGTAGGCCAGCAGGCCGCCCTTCACCATCGCCGCCAACATCCGGTCGACGGGCATGTCGCGCAGCTTCCCGACGTCGGCGGGTTTCAGATCCAGGGCGGCTAGCACCTTGTCGCGCACGGCCAGGCTTTCCGCCTGGGTCTGCGACCTGGGATCCGACCCGCTCTCGATGATCGCCTTGTGGAACAGGCCCCTGGCGCTCGGCATGGCCAGCAGCGCCGAGATCTTCCCGCCGCCGCCGGACTGGCCGAAGACCGTGACGTTGCCGGGATCCCCGCCGAAGCGGGCGATGTTGGCCTTCACCCACTGCAGCGCGAGCACGATGTCCTGTTGCCCGGTGAGGCCGGAGCCGGCGTACGCGGCGCCGGCCTCTGGGCCGAGGTTGAGATAGCCGAAGACGTTCAGGCGGTGGTTCAGGCTCACCACCACCACGTCCTCGTTCGCGGCCATGCCGGCGCCGTCGTAGTACTTGTCGTTGGCGCTGCCGAACGAGAAGCCGCCGCCATGCAGCCAGACCATCACCGGCCGCCTTCCCGCGCCGGCCTTCGGAGTCCAGACGTTCAGGACCAGGCAGTCCTCGCTGATCGGAGCGTCCGAGAAGCTGATCAGCGGCGAGGCCGGCAGCTTCGGCTGCGGGCACCGCGGCCCCATTCTGTCGGCCAGCCGCACGCCGGCCCAGGGAGCCGGCCGTTTTGGGGGCAGGAAACGGTTCGACCCGCCGGTGTCGGCGCCGTAGGGCAGGCCCAGGAACGCCACGACGCCGGCTCGGTCCACGCCCTGCACCTTGCCGCCAGTGGTCTGCACGACGGCCGGCGCGGCCGCGGCCGACATCGGGATCGTCGCCGCAGCGAGCAACATCGCGAGGCTTCGGCGCAACTCGGCCATGGTCACTCTCCGTTTCCGGTTGGACCCTACGCGAGCGCCGCGATGCCGAGCAGTCGAAGCCTGTGCCCGGGCAAACGATCTATATGCCGCCCTCAGCACACCTCGGGCGCAGCGACGAGCGGTGAGGTGCGCAGGATGCGGAACTGGCCAAGCGACTGAGAGAGCGGCCGCACGCTGAGATCGGGCGGGTCGCCGAGGGCGATGAAGCGGTCGTAGCGCGGCATCATCTCCACCGCGAGCACACTGAGCGGCGTCGTCTTGGCCAGCTGGAACTGGGCCAGGAGCTGCTGGATGACGTCCTCGCTCCAATGACCCACCCCGACGACCGGCGCGTCCAGCGCAGTTGCCAGGCCGTTGAAGGCCTTGGCGGAGGAGAAGGCGCGCTTCTCGAGGAAGGCGCCGGCGTCCACCAGCTGCGCCTTGGGGATGTCCAGGCGGGCCTCGGCGAGCAGGATGTTGCGGGTCTCGCGGCCGTCGGCCTGAGCGGTCTGGGCGTAGAGCATGGCCCAGATCTCGGTCTTGGGCGGACGGCTGGTCACATTGCGGCCGTCGAACACCGCGGTGGCGAACTGGGCGGTGGCCGACAGGCGGCCCGGCGTGCGGTCGACCAGCAGCTTGAGCGCCGGCGCGGGATGCTGCACGCCGGCCAGCCGGGCCCGGGCGCCGAAGCGGGCCTGGGCCGTCGACCAGATGCGCTGGCTGTGCCCGATGCGGAACTCGTAGGTGAAGAGGCCCAGGAGCTCCGGCGACTCGGCGTGCAGCCCCTTCGGCAGCGGCAGCAGGTAGTGGGTGGCGTCCACCTTCACGAGAGGCGTGTCGGGGCCGTCGGTCTCGGACGTCATCAGCTGCATGGCGTCCAGCCCGGCGTCATCGTTGCTGGCGTCGCGCGTGATGTGGCGGATCGGCTCAGGATCGATCGGCAGCGGCGGCTCGTCCTGCCGGACCAGCACCTGGTCGGGGTTCGGGAAAGACAGCAGCGGATCGGGCGCATAGGCCAGGACGCGCGCGAAGACCTCGTCGTTCGGGTCCGCGACCGGTTCGGCGAACTCCAGCCAGAGGCTGCGCTCGCGCACGGCGGTCTGGGAGTAGGCATGGTCGCGCAGGTAGGGGGACAGCGCGTAGCCCGCCGCCGCGATCCGCGGCGTCTGGGCCGGCGGCGTCGTCACCGGCAGGGTCAGGTCCCGCGTCGCGGCTTCTCGGTCGGCGGCGTCGGGGTCGACGCCCTCGACGAACCGCGGCGTGAGGGTGTAGGCGACCTCCAGCGTGTTCGGGAACGGATGCGCCGCCGTCGCAGGGTTCGTGGCGTCCTTCTTCGGCTCGACCGCGTCGACGAAGACGATGCGGGTGTGGCTGCGATCGGGGTCGGTGGTGGCGATGCGGCTGGCGGTGCGATGCCATCGCACGAAGCCCACCTCGACGTTGGTCTCGCGGGTTGCCGGTTCGCCGGTGAACTCGCGGGTCCGCCGGACCTCGATGCCGTGGACGTCGAGGCCGTCCCACGTCCAGTCGCGCTGCACGTCGAACGACGTCACGCAGAGCCAGTGGTTGATGAGGTCGTCGCGCGTCGCGAAGGTCAGCGAAGCGCCGTCCGGCGCCAGGGTGTGGCGGATGCGGCTGCTGCAGCCGAACTGGATCCGCTCACCGGGGCGGCCGATGAGGGTGAGGCCCTTGAAGTCGCAGCGCAGCTTCGAAGCCAGCCGGCCGATCAGGCTGGCCTCGGCGGCGTCCTGGCCGGCCACCACGCTGACCACCGCGCTGTCGGGATTGTTCACCTGCAGCGCCTCCGGTCGCAGGTAGAGGCCCATCAGTTCGTGAGACTCCAGCCCCTCGGCGAAGAACGCGGTCTCGTCGGTGGCGTCCTCGCGCACGAAGAACTGCGTGGGCTCGCCGACGTGGAACACGTCGTCGCCGAAGCGGGTCTTGGCGAAGCCGAAGTATGACGGCCGGTCCGGCGCGTCCGGGCGGTTCACCTTGTCCGAACAGACGGGATAGAGGGTGATGCGGATGTCGCGCGACCGCGGCAGGACCAGGGTGTCGCCGCCGTCGATGTCGGCCTTCGACAGCCGAAGGTCGCCCAGGTCCATGCCCGGCCGGAAGTCGATCACGTTGGCGTCCCGGTACTCGAGATCCAGGGCGAACGGCCTGTCCGGGTTGGGATCGAGCCGCCTAAGCGCGGTGTACAGCGGTAGGTACGGCTCCTTCTGGTTGGCCGAGTCCAGGTTGTCGAGGTGCAGGGTCCGCACCTCGACCACAGCGAGGATGCTGTCGACGTCGGGGTCGGGGGCGCTCACGGCGCGGTATTCGTTGATGTTCTGGCCGGCGGGCTTGCCCTGGTGCAGGTCGTCGCGGTCCTTGACCAGCGCCGCGAACGCCGCGGCGGTGTCCAGCTCGGTGAACAGCAGGGCCGGATAGCCGAGGCGCGGCCGGTCGATCTCGAACCTGCGGCCGGCGTAGACCTTGAGCGAACCGGCTTCCGGCGCCGGCTGGGGATCGCGGGGGGTCACGGTCAGCTGGTGCGGCGCCACGTGGCGGCGGAAGACCAGGCTCGCCTTCGAGGACGGAGCGTCGTTGAGTTCGTCGTCTTCGACGTGCGGTCCGCCGCCGGTCAGGTCGGCCAGGCGGACGCGGAAGTCGTAGGTGTCGCCGTACTTCAACTCGCAGGCGGCGGGAAGCAGCGGCTCGTAAAGGCCGCTCACCTGGCCGGGGTTGGCAGGGACCTGGGCGTCGCTGAAGGTCCCGGGATCGGCCAGTGCGCCGGTCACGTCCAGCTCCGCCGCCTTGCCGTCCGGCAGCACGAGGGAGGGCCCGTACCACTGGGTGAAGTAGCTCGGCAGCCAGTAGCTGGCGCCGATGTCGGCGTTCACCTTCGACGGGAACACCTGGACGCCGGTCTCGAGCCGGGTCTCCGCCGCGGCGACCTGTTGTCCGCCCAGGGTCAGCGCCTGGCGCGCGCGGATGGCGACCAGGGAATGCCAACCGACTTCGGCCGGCCGCTTCACGTCCACGCGGTAGGAGAACACTCCCAGCGGGGCGTCCACCCGCTTCCCGGGTGTGGCCGGGTCGGCGAGCATCTGGCGGTTTTGCCAGATGAGGATCTGCTCGTCGTCCCAGCCCAGGCGGACGCCGATGTCCTTCTGGACCCGAAGGCCGTCGGGCGCTTCGCTCAACACGTTGGCGCTGACCGGCTGGGTGGCATGGACCAGCTTGGCAAAGCCGTCGTCGTAGTCGGCGGCTTCGATCTTGAGGGTGTCGAACTCGCCCTTCAGATCGCCCGGCGAGGCCACGACCGGGAACTGCAGGGCCGCGAACAGCTGCCGCGGCCCCTCGACCCGAGGGATGCGGGCGGCATAGCTGCGGAGTTCGGCGTCGGCGGCGATGTCGAAGTCCGCGCGGTCGGAGGCCAGCTCGGCGTAGATCCAGCCGCCGTCGGCGAAATAGTCGTCGTGGGTCAGGGTCAGTTGGACGCGGTGCAGGAGCCCGATGCGCTCGGCCAGCAGGGGCTGGCGCAGGCAGAAGGCGATCACGCGCCCCCAGGTCACCTCGTTCGGCGACTGCTGGAAGGCGGGATTCAGTGTCGAGGACCCCTTGATCGCGCAGTGATAGCTGTCGTCGATCTTGGCGTACGGCGTCCGCGGATTGGTGAAGTTGAACGCCGCCCGATACGACAACGGCAGGTACTTCTGGATCGCCTCCGTCGGCGGCGGCGCGCCCTGGATGTTCCGGGGATCGGCCTCGCCCACCAGCTGGAACTGCCCGGCGAGCCCCTCGTAGAGCGCCGGCAGGTTCGGCGGCATCGCCGCGCCCGTCGCGTAGGGCTCCACCACCGTGCCGGGCGGCAGGAGGGCGGCGTTGGAGAACGGATATGCCTCGAGCCCGGCGATCGCCTTCACCTCGAGGCGCAGGTCCGCGGAGATGAACCGGGGCAGCCGCACTGTCGTGCCCGGGTCGCCGGCGCTGGGGAACGTCGCGAGCGCGTTCAGCAGGCGCTGCGTGGGCAGCAGCAGGATATTGAGGTCGAGCGTGCGGCCGTTGATCCTCTGGGGGAAGATCAGGATCCTCAGCTTTTCGACAGCTTGCATGGTCTGCTCCCGGGTCGCCGATCAGGCGATCTGCCGCTGTTCCTGCCAATGTTCGGTCACGTCGATGTCGATGACCCAGAGGACGCACACGTCGATCGTGAAGGTCACCTGGGCGATGACGCTGGTCCCGTCGCCGTCGGTGTGGACCGAGCCGCCGGCCTCGATCTGGATGGCGATGCCTACCAGGCCACCGCAGATTTCCGCCGATCCGCGGAACAGGATCAGGCCAGCCACGTCGAGGGCGGCGTCGGAGATCGAGACTGCGACCTCGGCCATGTAGAGCACCGAGACATTGGCCACGACCGGCAGCCCAACCACGATCTCGGCGCCGAAGCCGAACTTCATGTTGAGCGTGATGCCGGCCTTGCTGTCGGCGGCGATGCCGAGGGTCACCTGGCCGACGCCGTAGATGCTGGCGACGCCCAGGGTGAAGCACTGGACGTGCAGGCCGCCGTAGAACTCGACATAGGCGCCGCAGGCCGGGACCAGCTGCTTCAGGTCGGTCGGAACCGAGATCACTTCGTTGAAGTAGAAGCCCACCCGCAGCCCTGCCTCGAGCTTCAGCGGCGGGTTGGGGTTGATGGTCAGCATTTCCGGCGACGGAAACTTGATGACCGGGATCTCTTTGGAGCAGTTGAACTTGTACTCCCAGTTGTCGGCCGAGTTGCTCATGGCGACGTTCATGCCGCTGTCGAACTCTTCGCCGGACAGGGTCGCCAGCACCTGCAGGATGTCGACCACCGGCTGCAGCACCGGCCCGAACTGGAGCTTTGGCTTGTCGTAATTGGGGCTGATGCCGCTGTGGGCGGCGAAGTTGCCGTCCACCCACATGAGCTCCTTGAACGGGCCCAGGTCGACGACCACCCGCATGCTGTCCAAGGTCGCCTTCCAGCGCTTGGCCAGGTCGGCGGTCGTGGAATCAATGCCGAGCGTCAGCTTGGTGGAGGTGTTCGAGGTGTCCTTGTACTGCACGTAGATGCGCAGCACGCCGGGCTCGTCGATGAAGGCGTAGTCGTAGGACGCCGGCAGCAGCGCGCCCAGGTCGACCGGATGCTCGGGCATCCGCATCAGGCCTTCGCCCAGGATCTGCACCTCCCGCTCGGCCGGCGTCAGGCCGATGGCGTTGGCGATGTTGGGGAACACGCCCTTGGAATTGAGCAGCTTGTAGGCGTCGGCGAAGTAGCTGCGCGCGCTCTGCAGCTTGGCGACGCCCGGGCTGAACTGCGGGATGTCGAACAGCAGCTTCTGGGTGCCGGTCGACTGGACGAAGCCGTAGTGGATCTTGGAGGTCGCGACCTCCGCGTCGGCGGGATGGGCGATGAGGTAGGTCGGGCTGGCGTTCGGCTTGATCAGCGGCACGCTGTCCAGCGCCGCGACCGGCTTGACGTCGCCGGTGTCGGTCTTCTGTGTGACCACCGTCCAGGCGCCGTCGGCGGGCAGGATCGGCGCGCCGCGGGCGGCGGTGACGAACACCGGGCGGCCGGCGGCGTTGGCCGCGGGGTTCACGTCGACGCGCTGCATGCGCATGCGCTGGCCGGACCCCGCGACGTCGACCAGACAGTCTACCGGCCCGCCCAGGGATCCGTTCTGGAACCGCAGCAGGTCGCCGAACATCCGCTCCGGCAGGGCGATCTTCGACGGTGACAGCTGGACGTAGCCCAGCATGTCGCGGGTCGGGACGACGGTCTCGCCCCCGACGTCGCGGCCGCCGGCGACGATGTCGTCCAGGTGCACGTCCGCGTCGAACAGGACGGCCTGGAGGTCGACGTCCAGGGTGTGGTTGAGGCTGGCCGCGTTGTTGAACAGCTTCTGCCATTGCGGCAGCGTCAGGCCCTGGAGTTCCGGCGGCAGGCCGGGATCGTTGAGCCGGAAGGACGAGCGGAACGACCCGGCCGCGGGGAAGTCGCGGATGTTGCGGATGTTCGAGACCCGGTTCACCGGCCGCTTGTGGAAAACGTAAGGGTTCGCGACCAGGCGTTCGCCGCCCAGGTCTTCCAGGTCGATGCGGTAGCTGAAGTCGAAGACCCCGTCGCTCTCGGCCTTCCAGCCGGAGTCCGAGCGGAAGATGTAGCCGTTGTTCGACCGCGTCAGCGTGATGGTGCGGACGAAATGCGCGCCGGTCGGATAGTGGATGGAGCGGACCTGGATGATCTCCTGGGAGGTCCGGCCGACGACGACGTCGAACTTGGCCTGGCTGACGTCGGCGGTGTTGGCGTTGGCGTCGTGCCAGTCGCTGAACATCGAGGCGCCGTAGCCCGACACCTCAAGCGCTTCGAGCGGCACATGGTGGTCGGCGCCACCGGGCTTGAAGCGGTTGTTGAAGATCGTGCCGACAGTCAGGCCGAGGGTGCTGCCGGTCAGGGGCGCCCCGAACAGGCCCCAGCGGATGTTGTCGAGCTGCAGGGTCGCGCCGTGGAACTCGGGGCTCACCTTGGCGGGGTTGCCGGAGACCGGCGCCTTGGCCTGGATCTGCAGGCCGCCGCGCAGGTGGTCGAAGTGCGGCATGTGGAAATCGACGCGGGCGTTGTCCTGGGCCGGCGCCGCCAGCGAGCGGTTGAACTCCGCCTGGGCCAGCAACCCGAACGGCAGGGTGAAGACCCCCAGCATCTGGCGCGGCTGCTGCGCGTCGTTGAACTCGCGCACGAAGTGCCGCGTCACCGGCAACGGTGCGATCGGCACCGGGTGCGGGCTCTCGGAGAAGATCCGCGCCGGGATCCCGTCGTTTTCGTAGACGATCAGGCCGGGCGTGGTCGTGACGGAATCGGCGGGGTTGAACGCGAAGGGCAGGGGGACGTTGACCACCGGCTCCCACGAGATCAGCGGCAGCGTCGCGGCCCGCAGGTTGGGCGCCGGGGCGACGACGTCCATGTTCATGATCTGCAGGCCGGCGTCGTCCGATGCGCTCTGCGTCGCGGCGAACCCGCCACGAACGAGGCGGTCGCCGCCTTCGCCGCGCACCACGCGCAGCGCCGGCCCCACGCTGACCCCCATCAGGTCGGCGTGCGTGGAGACGTCGAGCAGCATCAGGGGGTCGCCACCGAACCCGGAGCGTTCGGCGAAGGCCCCGAACCGGCTGTCCGACGCCAGGTTGGCGTCGCCGTTGTCCTGCGGGTTGGCGGCGAGGCTGTGCGCCGCCAGTTCGACGGCCGCCTTCGCGTCGCCAGGCCTCGGACCGGGCACGGCCGCCAGCGCGGCAGCGAGCGCGCCGCTGCGCTCGGCCTCGGCCAGACGCGTGGCGGCAAAGTCGGGCGCGGCCCGGCGGACGTTCGCCAAGGTCCCGACCGCGGGGGAGGACGCCACGCGCAGGGCGACGGCTTCGAGCGGGCGCTCGGTCAGGTCGCGGTTGAACGTCGCGACGCCGGTCTGAAAGGTCGGGGTCCGGCCCGCAACGCGCTCGATCGAAGGCAGCACCGGCGAGAACCGGTAGTGGACCAGGGCTCGCGGATCCCCAGGGTCCGGTGCGCCTTCGGGAAGCGGCGAGCGGTCCGGCCAGACGACGAAGCCGCTGAGCGCACGTTGCGGGCCGCCGGAAGCCAGTCGGGTCGGCTCGCGCAGGAACGGCGTGTAGGTGGCCACGTAGGGGTCGGGCAGGGTCGGCAGGTAGAGGTAGATGTCGTGCGTCAGGGCGAAGAGCCCGGACGTGATGCGCCCTGCCTCCAGGTCGCCGAACAGCACGAGCGTGCGCGGGCGGCTGACGTTGAAGAGCGCGTTGCGCAGCACGATGGAATGGCGGCGGAAGGTCGCCGCGGTCGCGGCCTGGCCGTCGAGCAGCAGGTCGTCGTCCAGCAGCGCGGCGTGGAACCTGGCGCCGGTCTGGGTGATGGCGGCAAAGGCCAGCGACGAGGCGATCAGGAACGGCTGGCCGTTGGCGTCCACCGGGCGGTCGACCTCGGCCCGATGGCCGCAGAACAGGAACACGCCCTCGCCGTTGTTCGGCCCGGAGGTCACGAACACGAACGGGAAGGCCGAGCTGAAGCGCAGGTCGATGTGCGAGGCGTGGGGGTTCTTGAGGTTCCGCCACAGGTCCCAGCGGACCCGGCCCTCGGGACTGGACGCCGCGAAGTCCAGCACCGTCAGCTGCCCGGGTTCGGCGATGATGGCCGGGCGCGGCAGTTTCGCCTTGCCGTTTTTCAGGCCGAGCCACTGGGCCGACAGCCCCGCGCGCAGCGTCACGCACATCGCACCGATGCCGGCCGCCGCCCCCAGCGCGCTCGGTGCGACCTGGACGGCGGGCAGCAGCCAGCCCGTTCCACCGGGGTCGATCAGTCCGCTCCCGCTCAGTTCACAGAGGTCCGACTGGGAAGAGGCGACGTGGAAGCGATGCGGGTCCTCGTCCTCCGTCCCGGCCTGGAACGGGACCAGGATCTGCTTGAGGACTGCGATCCAGTTGGGCGCCGCGGCCGTGCGGGTGAAGCGGGTCGAGCAGCCGAACGACGTGCTCTCCGCCGAGCCGGCCGCCAGCTGGCTGGTGTTGAGGTCAAACCTGAGGTCGAGGGTCTTCGGCAACTGCACCTTGGCCGCGATCGCATCCGCGCCCGCCGGGCCGGGCGTCGGCTTGGTCGCCGCCTGGGCGAGGGCCAGGTGCAGCCGCACCGTCGTGCCCGGCGCAAGGACGAGGTCGTCGCCGGACACCGTCGCGGGAGCCGAGAGCTCGAGCCGCCCGCTGCGGATGGTGAGCCCGGTGAAATAGCCGGCGAGCGCCGACGTCCGCGCGATCAGCTCCGAGGCGATCCAGGCGCTGCCCGCCTCGATCGCATAGGAGGTTTGGCCCGCCGACGGCTTTCGCATCGGTACGCGAAGCGCCGGTCCCGACCCACCCGCGAAGGTGACGCTGGTGAGCTTGATGGGCCGGAACAGGTCGAACCAGACGTTTCGCCCGAACTCGTCGAGGAACGGGCCGTAGCTGGCCGAAGGCGCCATCCCCAGCGCCTCATCCGGCACCGAACTGCCCAGCAAGCCGGAGCGGAAGCGGGTCTCGCGCCGGAAGATGAGCGGTTGGGCGCCCGGGTCGCCGGGAGGCGTCTCCGGGTCCTCGGGCGTGGAGGCGGGGTCGACGTCCAGGTCCAGGTCGTCGGCCAGCTCGAAGGCCAGCCGGTTCCCGCGGATCGCCGCGGCGCCGTGCCTCCGCAGGATGTCGTCCAGCGCCGACTTGAGCTGGCGCAGGTCATTGCGCGGGGTCTCGGGTGTCTCGGCAAGGCGGCCGGCCAGATGCTGCACTGTCGTCGACGACGCGGCCATCTCAGCTCTCCGGCATCAGCCGCCATCCGTTGGGATCGCTGGGGCTGACGACAGACCGTAGGCCAATCACCCAGCGGGCTCAATCGACGGTGTAGCGTTGGCCTACCTTGGATTTAGCGCGCCGCCGGTGCCGGATCACCGATCTCGTACAAGGCGAAGACGGGGCGTTTCAGGTCGCTGGTGGGCGCGTCGTTGACGCGCATGTGGGTGACTGCGCGCGGATCGGCCGCGACCCGCGGGGGCGGCCTCGAGGGTGGCCAGATGAAGGCGTCCAGGGTGGACAACTGGTCGGGACCGGCTTCCTCCAGCGCCCAGCCGGGCTTCGAGAAGCCCGCCCGCCAGGGCGTATGCGTGCCCCAGCTTCCCGTCACGGGCGCCGCGCACCGACAGGTCCGGCGCGCGGAGCGGCGCCGCGTTCGGCCGCAAGCACGGGGTGGAGTTCATCGCGCTGGATCCGGCCGAACAGGTCCGCTTCGACGGCATCTACAACGCCACCGCCCTGGAGCATGCCCGGGAGCTGAACCGCTACGGCATCGACGGGCCGGCGATCTTCCGCCAGGCCCAGGCCGTCCTGAAGCAGGGTTCGCCGGTCACCACATGCGGGCCGGCCTTGGACGGCGCCTGAAGCCAGCGGAATTGCTGCGCTGCAAACAATCGTTTGTTCTACGTCCTTTCGCAGCTATCATCGGCGGATGGAGTCCAAGACCACGACGGCCCCGCCCGAGGGCGGTCGCGACATCAAGCTTCACCTGGACGGGCTTCCGGACCTGCTGGGCTTTCACCTCCGGCTCGCCCATGTGGCGATGTACCGGGACTTCACGACGGCCCTTTCCGAACTCGACCTGACCCAGAAGCAGTGCGCCACCCTGCAGCTGATCGCGGCCAATCCGGGCGTGTCGCAAGTGGACCTCGCCGCGACGCTCGGCACCGACCGGGCGACCATGATGGCCACCGTGGACCGCCTGGAACAACGCGGCTGCCTGCTGCGTACCCGCTCCGCCTCCGACCGCCGGCGCCAGGAGCTGAACCTCACCCCGGAAGGCGTCGTCATCCTCGAGCGCGCCATGCACGCCATCGCCGCCCATGAGCGGCACTTCACCTCGCGCTTCACGGCGCCGGAGCTGAAGGCGCTGGTCAACGCGCTCGGGCGCATCCACCAGCAGGTCTGACGCCTAGGCCTGGGCCGTGAAGGTCTGGCGCAGCTCGTCCTTGCGCCCCTTGCCCGACGCGGGGCGCGGCAGGGCTTCGACGATCCGCACATGACCGTGGCCTCGGCGACCCCGGCAATGGTCCCGAGCACCCGTCCCGATGACCGTGCAACAGTCTGCTGCTTGCGTAAACTGTTTGTTCTACATACCAGTTGGGCAAGAACGGAACAGGGAGGCGCGTCACGTGAGGACGCAGGTGGCGATCATCGGAGGCGGCCCCGCCGGACTGCTGCTGCAGCAACTGCTGCACGTCGCCGGCATCGACAGCGTCGTGCTGGAACAACGCAGCCGCGACTATGTTGAAGGCCGCATTCGCGCGGGGGTGCTCGAGCAGGGGGCCGTGCGGCTGCTGGAGCACGTCGGCGTCGCCGATCGGATGCGGCGCGACGGACTGGTCCACGACGGCTTCTCGCTCGCCGTGGACGGGGCCCGCTTCCACATCGACCTCAAGGCGCTCACCGGCGGGTCCACGGTGATGGTGTACGGCCAGACCGAGGTGACCAAGGACCTGATCGTCGCCGCACAGGAACGCGGCACGCCGGTGACCTTCGAGGCCGAGGGGGTGGCCCTGCATGGTCTGGATGGCGCGCAGCCGTTCGCGACGTTCCGCGCAGGGGGCGTGGACCAGCGGCTGGATTGCGATTTCGTGGCCGGATGCGACGGCCATCACGGGGTGTCGCGCGCCGCGATTCCGGCCGATGTGCTCAAGACCTACGAGCGGGTCTATCCGTTCGGCTGGCTGGGGATCCTGGCCGACGTGGCGCCGTGCGATCACGAGCTGATCTACTCGAACCACGAGCGCGGCTTCGCGCTGGCCTCGATGCGGTCGACGACCCGCAGCCGCTACTACCTGCAGGCGCCGATCGACGCCGACCTGGCCGACTGGCCCGACGAGCGGATCTGGGATGAGCTTGCCACGCGGCTGGGCCCGCAGGCCGCCGCCGGCATGGTCCGCGGACCTTCCATCGAGAAGTCCATCGCCCCGCTGCGCAGCTTCGTCGCCGAGCCGATGCGCTGGAACCGCCTGTTCCTGGCCGGCGACGCGGCGCACATCGTGCCGCCCACGGGCGCCAAGGGCCTGAACCTGGCCGCCTCCGACGTGGCCTTCCTCGGCGAGGCGCTCACGGCCTTCTATCGCGACGGCTCGACGGCGGGGCTCGACGGCTACTCGGCCCGGGCGCTGGCGCGGGTGTGGAAGGCCGAGCGGTTCTCGTGGTGGTTCACCGGCCTGACGCACCGCTTCCCGGACACGGACGACTTCGGCCGCCGCATGCAGATCGCCGAGCTCGACTACATCCGCGCCTCGCGCGCCGCCCAAATGACCGTGGCGGAGAACTATGTGGGGCTGCCCCTTGCCTGAGATCGCGAGGGACCTGGACTTCGCCGCCGAGACCGAGCGCGCTCACCACCGTGCGCATCGATGGCGCGGCGATCGCGCGTCAGGCGGTCGCCTTCCTGTTGCAGCGGGCGCGCGGCGAACCGGACGCCGGGCTAACCGCCGACCTGGGGTTCGAGCTCGTCGTCAGGGACAGCGGCTAGCGGTCTTCAGATCGGGTATTGCCCCGGCAGGGTCTCGATGGTGATCCAGCGCAGATCGGTGAACTCGGCGATGCCGGCCTTGCCGCCGAAGCGGCCGTAGCCGGAGCCCTTGGTCCCGCCGAACGGCGCAGATCATCGACGCGATCAACTGGGCGACCGCCGAGAACGAGCGTCCGCAGAGCCGCTACTTCCACAGGCTCGACGTGGGCAAGATCGCGGTCATGGGGCAGTCCTGCGGTGGCGTGCAGGCGATCGAGGCTTCGGCCGACCCGCGCGTGACCACCAGCGTGATCTGGAACAGCGGCCTCTTCCCGCAGCCCAACGCGATGGGCGGCGGCAAGCTGATGAGCAAGGCCGACCTGGCATTGCTGCATGCCCCAACCGCCTACATCAGCGGCGATCCGCAGGACGTCGCCTTCGTCAACGCCAACGACGATTTCGAAAGGCTCTCGAAGATCCCGGTGTTCCGCGGCTGGGAGCGCGGCGTGCCGCATGTGGGCACCTACCGGGAGCCGAACGGCGGCGAGTTCGGCGGCGTCGCCGTGGCGTGGCTGAACTGGCGGCTGAAGGGCGACCCCAAGGCGGCGCTGATGTTCGCCGGCCCCAACTGCGGTCTGTGCGTGAACCCCCGCTGGGTGGTGCGGCGAAAGGGCATCCGCTGACGTCCACGCGCCGGTTGGCGCCCGTCGACGCGCGAGCGCGTCGAGCGGGCCGTCAACGCGGCGGATTGGGAGTCGCTCTAGAGCAGGCCAGGGAACTGGCCGCCGTCGAGCAGGATGTTCTGGCCGGTAATGAAGCCGGCGTTGGCCCCGCAGAGGAAGGCGCACATGTCGCCGAACTCCTGCGGGTCGCCGAAGCGGCGGGCGGGGATCTGGCTTTTGGCGCGGTCGCGGAAGGCCTCGACGTCGCCACCCTGGGCGAAGCGGGCGTGGTTGGACTTCAGCCGGTCGGTGTCGAACTGGCCGGGCAGGACGCTGTTGAGGGTGACGTTGTGGCGCGCCACCTCGCGCGACAGGCCGCCGACGAAGCCGGTCAGGCCGGCGCGGGCGCCGTTGGACAGGCCCAGGATGTTGCTGGGCGCTTTGACCATGTGGCTGGTGATGTTGACCACGCGGCCAAATTTTCGGTCGATCATGCCGTCGATCGTCGCCTGGATCAGGAAGATCGCCGACAGCATGTTGCCGTCGATGGCTTTCAGCCAGTCGTCGCGGGTCCAGGTGCGGAAGTCGCCGGGCGGCGGGCCGCCCGCGTTGTTGATCAGGATGTCCGGCTCCGGACAGGCGGCCAGCACCGCCGCGCGACCGGCCTCGGTGGTCACGTCGGCGGCGACGGGCGTGACCGCGGCGCCGGTCTCCGCGGCGATCTCGTCGGCGGCCTTGGTGAGGCGCGCCGCGTCGCGCGCGGCGATGACGACGGCGACGCTCTCGCGGGCCAGTGCGACCGCTGTGGCGCGGCCGAGGCCGGCGCTGGCGCCGCAGACGATCGCCTTGCGGCCCTTGATGCCCAGGTCCACGGGTCTCTCCTGATCGCTATGACGGTTAGTGCGACGGCCGCTTGTGGCCCCAGCTGGACGGTTTGTCGTGACGGCTTACGCGCCAGGTGGCGTCGTCCACCTCGATGGCGCCCTGGCCGAACTCCACCTCGAAGCCGGCGGGCGTGCGCGAGTAGAACGAGACCATCTGGTCGTTGGTGTGCCGGCCGAGCCCGGCGGTGATCGGGGTCCCGGCGGCGGTGGCCCGCTCCAGCGCGAAGCCCACCGCGTCGATCGTGTCCACCTGGACCATGAAGTGGTGCAGCCGCTTGGGCAGCGGGATCGGCATCAGCGCCAGGGTGTGGTGGCGCGGGTTGCAGTGGAAGAACTCCATGTCGAAGCCGGACGGCGGGCTGGGGCCCATGTGGATGATGTCGGAGAGCCGGAAGCCCAGCAGGTCCTGGTAGAAGCGGCGGGCGGCGGCCATGTCCTTGGTCGACAGCACCACGTGGCCCAGGCCCTGCTCGCCGGTCACGAAGCCGGTGACGCCGGCCGGCGAGGCGAACGGGGTCTCGGTGCGCAGGGTCGGGCCGTAGAACACCTCGACCTGGAGGCCGTCGGGGTCCTGGCAGGTGAGCAGGCCCAGGACGCCGCGCGCAGCCAGGAGGTCCGGGTCGCCGTTGCCGACCGCCACACCGCCTTCGGCGAGCCGCGCGCGAACCCCGTCCAGTTCCGCCGCGCCGGCGACCTCGAAACCCAGGTAGGCCACGTCGTCGGACTCGCCGGCCTCGACGGCGATGCGCCAGGCCAGGTCGTCGAGACGGTAGCGCCCGGCCGCCTCGCCGGGCATCAGGCCCAGCACGCCCGTGGCATAGGCGGCGAAGGCCTCCGGGTCCTTAACCCTGACGCCGAGGTATCCGAGGGATCCGACGCTCATGGCGCTTCCTTCCGTTGTCGTGCCGGGGCCGGCGGCTGCCGTGTCAGGCGCGCGCGCCGATCTTGTCGAGGGGCGCGGGCCCGCCGCCAGCGGGCCGGGGTCTCGCCGAACTCGCGCTGGAACGCGCGGACGAACGCGGCCGAGGAACTGTAGCCCGCCTCTTCCGCGGCGGCCTCGACGCTGAGCGACAGGCTGGCGATCCGCCGGGCGATGGCGGTGAGGCGCAGGCGCGAAATGATCCGCGCAGGGGTCTGGCCGGTGACCAGCTTGAACTCCTCGGCGAAGCGGGTGCGCGACATGCCCGCTGCCTTGGCCAGGTCGGTCAGGGTCCACGGCTGTTCCGGCGCGCGCAGGAAGGCGTTGATCGAGGCGATGAGCTGCGGGTGCGGCGGCTCCAGCGGCGCCTGGACCGGCGAGCGGCGAGCGGCGGTCGGCGAAGGCGCGGCGGCTGTAGTTGATCGCCATGGTCTCGGCCAGGCGGCGGATGACCAGGTTGCGGTCGATGTGGGCGTCGTCGGCGTACTCATCCTCCAGCATCTCGACGGCCCGCCAGAGGCGGCGCGACAGGTCCGGATGCTCGGCGCGGCCGACGAGGGTGGGGCCCATGATCAGCGAGCCCAGCGCCAGCGCTTCGCTGGGCGCCACGCCCAGGACGACGTCCACCTCGCGGCCGGGATCGGCGGCGGTCATGGAGCGCAGGTCGAAGGCGCCGGGCGGATCGGCGCCTGCGCCTGGCGCGCGGAAGGCGTGGGGCGCCAGGCCGCTGATCGCCATGGCGTCGCCGGGGCCGAGCTCGAAGGTGCGGGTGACCGGGAAGTCGGTCTCCAGCCGCAGCCGGCCGCGGCGGACCATGAAGCAATACGAGAAGCTGCCGGGCGCCAGGGCCTTCACGCAGCCCGCGTCGGCGGCGGCGCGCACGAAGTAGACGCCGTCCATTCGCACGTCGTGGCGCGGCAGGTCGCCCGGGAGCGGCGGCGGGGTCACGGGACCTTCCCGTATTTCTCGGCGAGGCGGCCGCCGGCCGAGGCGCGGCCGATGCCGCGCACGGCGATGCCGGCGTCCAGCTTCAGGACCCCGCCTGTGGCCGGGCGGCTGTCGCGGCGGGAGGCCAGGAAGACGTAGCCGCCGGCGTAGTCCGCCGTGGCCGGCACGAAGCCGATCGGCATGGCGGCGCCGGCGGTGCCGGGAAGGTCGATGCTGTGGATCGACTTGTCGGCCAGGCCCAGGGCCGCGGGGCCGCGCAGGTCGGTGTCGATCGGGCCGGGCGCGACGCCGTTCACACGCACCGCGGGGGCGAGTTCGTAGGCCAGCTGCCGGATCAGGCCGACGACGGCGTGCTTGGAGGCGGTGTAGAGCGGCCCGCCGCCGGCCGGGTCGAAGCCGGCGTTGGAGACCGTGAAGATCAGCGCGCCGGAGGAGCGGACCAGGGCGGGCAGGGCGGCCTTGGCGAGGTTGAGGTAGCCCTTGACGTTGACGTGGAACAGTTCGTCGAACGCGGCGTCGAGGCGCTCGGCGGGCAGCGCGTCCAGCGACGTCGAATAGTCCCAGATGCCGGCGTTGCCGATGGCGCAGTCCAGCTTGCCGAAGCGGGCCACACAGGCGTCGACGGCCCGCTGGTTGTCGGCAATCGAGCGCACGTCGCCGCCGACGATCTCGATGCGCGCCGCCAGGTCGGCGAGGCGCTCCGGCGCGCGATCCAGCACCGCGACCTGGGCGCCTTCCTCCAGGAACCGCTCGACCACGGCGCGGCCCAGGCCCGAGCCCCCGCCGCTGATCAGCACCGCCTGTCCGTCCAGCGCGCCCATCAGAAGATGGTGCTCATGTTGGTGGCCTGGATCACCGTCTGGTCGAGGAACAGGTGGCGCTTCACCAGCCGGAAGCTGTCCCCGGCGCGGCGCAGGACGTCGACGCGCCGGCCGATCCAGCTGTCGGTATCGGCTTCCAGGCGGCTTCGATAGAGGTGGAAGCAGGCCTCCAGGGTGATCTCGTCGCCGGCCACGTCCAGGATCCGCACGTTGCTGACGAAGTGCCGCGACCGCGACGGCGGGTCCTCCGACCAGGCCGAGCCGGCCTCCAGCTTCTTGACCCGCATCTCCAGGTAGGCGCGGTCGTCGTCGAAGTAGGCCATCTCGCCGGGCTTGGTGAATTCGCGCTCGAGGTCGGCGTTGGTCACGGTGCGGCGGATCGGCATCCAGTACTCGACGTCGTCGGCCACCAGCTCCAGCCAGTCGCTGTAGCGGCGCGCGTCGAGCAGGGCCGCCTCGGCGTAGAGGAACTGCTCGACCTCGTACTGCAGCACCGCGCGCTCGGGCAGCGGCGTGTCCGCCCAGGCGGCGGCCGGGGCGCGGGGACGTTCCAGGGTGTCCATCAGATCGTCCCCGTCGGCGGCAGGGCGTGGTTGGCCTTGAGCTCCGCCCAGTCGCGCGCCGCCATCCATTCCGTCCAGGCGCGGTAGGTCCAGCGCTGGCCGTGCTCGCTGATCAGGCCCTCGATGTAGTGCTCGCCGCGGGCGTTGGTGCGCACCTCGTCGTGGCCCAGGCCCATGCTGAGGTGCTGCCCCAGGCCGCGGCTGGCGACGCCCCGGGACGAGCGCGTGCTCTGGCTCCAGTTCTCGCCGTCGTCCTGTTCCAGCAGGCCGGCAGGCCCAAACACGTGGTTCATCCGGCGCACGATCTCGCGCTTGGCGGCGGGCGGCGCGGCCTTGGGCACGAGGGTGAACCACCACAGCTCAGTGTGCGACGGGCCGCGCGGCAGGCGCAGGCACATCTGGGTCCCGCTGATGGTCACCCAGAGGTTCGGGAAGATGTTCGGGTGGCCCTGGCTGCGCACGCCGGCCTCGCCCATCAGTTCCGTCGCCTGGCGCGGCCGGATGCGCGGGGCGAATTCCGGCTGGGCGCGCGACATCTCCATCCGCTGCTCGTCGGTGAGCGGGTCGATCTGGTCCTGGGTCTCTTGCGGGATGCCGGGACCGCCGATCGCGTGGCCGTACTCGCCCAGCATGACCATCTGGTTCTTGGGGAACTGGATCCTGGCGATGTCGAGGAAGCCGGCGGTGTTGGCCGAGGCGTGGCTGTAGGGCACGTGGTACCAGTCGAACAGGTTATCGACGGCGATCTTCCAGTTGCAGTCGATGACGTTCTTCTGGACGCCCTCTACCACCTCGACCTCACCGTTGGCGCACATCATGCCGATGCCGGTGCGGCCGGTTTCGCCGAGGTAGTCGTGCAGCGACGGGGCGTCCTCGGCCAGGGTCGCGAAGTAGAAGCCCAGGTAGTTCTCGATGCGGGCCCGGTGCAGGCCCAGGCGGCTGCGGTCCAGGTCGTCGTGGTAGAAGGTCTTCTGCCCCGGCACGCCGATCAGCCGTCCGTCCAGGGCGTAGTTCCAGCCGTGGTAGCTGCAGACGAACGACTTGGCCTTGCCCTGCTCGGCGCGGCAGAGGGCATTGCCGCGGTGGCGGCAGGTGTTGAGCAGCGCGTGGACCTGGCCATCCTCGTCGCGGACGACGATGACCTGGTCCTCGCCGATGTAGCTGACCAGGTATTCGCCCGGCTCCTTGAGCTGGCTCTCGTGGCACATGAAGTTCCAGCCGCGGGCGAAGATGCGCTCCAGCTCCAGCCGGTACAGGCCCTCGTCGGAGAGCACGCGGCGGTCCAGCCATCCCGTCGTCGGGTCGAAGAGCGACAGGATCTGGGCCCTGTCCCACGCCTGCGCGAGCTGCGCCCCATCCGCCATGGCGGCCTCCCGATGCTGGAAGCTCTTGCGGCTTCCGATTGCAGGAGCCTACGCCACGAAGCCCGGGCCCATCAGCCCCGATCGTTCGCGAAAATTGATAATTCGTCCGGCAAGAAGATCCCGACGCCCTGCTCCGGGGGGGAAGGTTGGGCAGGGCGCCGGGGCGCGGCCTCCGTCCGGGGCGAGCGGAGGCCGTCGCGGGGCCGCCTAGGTCGGCGGTGGGGCCCCGGCCTGTTCGGCCACCATGTAGGCGGCGTACCAGTCGGGCCAGTTCTCGTCGTGCACGCCGCCGGTGCGCTTTTCGTGCTCGCCGTGCGCGACGGCGGCGCGGCGCATGGCGCCCGCCAGGTCCGGGACGGAGGCGAAGGCGGTTTCGTTGGAGTCGATGCGGCCGGGGAAGCGCGCGGTGATCTCCTGCAGGATCCAGCCGTTGCCGTCGGGGTCCTCGAAGGTGAGGAACGAGCAGTAGGTGCGCCGGGCCGGATCGGGGCCGCTGGCCCGTTGGTCGAGGTCGAAGCGATTGCCGCCGCCGGCGGCGTCGTGGAAGACCCCGCTGGTTGCCACGCCCTTGCCGTCGAGTTCGCGCGCCGCCGCCTCGATGTCGGAAACGACCAGGTGGAGGAACTGCGCGGTTCCGGGGGCGGACGGGGTCAGGCGGTCGCCGAAAATGATCGAGGCCGGCGAACCGGGCGGCGTGAACTGCAGGACCCGGCGCGCGCCCAGCATGATGTCGGCGTCCTTCCGCCAGCCGAGCTTGCTGTAGAAATCGGCCGCGCGGCCGACGTCCGACACCGGGATGACGACCACCTCGAATTTCATGTCGAGCGGCGCGGCCTTCGCGCCGACCGCCGCGTCGCTGCGTTCCGCCGTCTCGCTCATGTCGGGCTCCCTGGTCTGGCGCCGACAGGGTGCGCCGACCGGCGACGGGCCGGTATTGGACTTAGGTGTCGGCGATACCTTCGTACCGGGGCGCGGCGGCGCCGAAGGATCGGTTCCCACAAGAAACCGGTCCCTGGAGCCCCTATCTGCAGCCGGAGCGGCCCCGCTGCGGGCTGGTGTTTCTGTACCGCCGGAGTCCCTCGATGAAGACCGTCGCCGTCGTTTCCTATTGCCGGACCGGCATCGCCAAGGCCGCCCGCGGCGCGCTGAACCAGACGCACGGCATCCCGATGACCGCGCATGTGCTGAACGGGGCCGTCGCGCGGGCGGGGATCGAGGCCGGCGAGGTCGAGGACGTGGTCGTGGGCTGCGGTCTGCCGGAGGGCGCCACCGGCCACAACATCGGTCGCAACGCCGCGCTGGCGGCCGGGTTCGGCAACGGCGTGCCGGGGATGACGGTCAACCGCTACTGCGGCTCCGGGCTGTCGGCGGCCTCGATCGTGGCGAACCGCATCGCCGCCGGCGAGATGAGCGTCGGCGTGGCGGCCGGGGTCGAGAGCATCAGCCTGGTCCAGTTCAGCCTGAACATGAATGGCTTCTTCTACGAGCCGCTTCAGCGGATCATGCCGGCCGTCTGGTGGACCATGAACCAGACCGCGGACTTCGTGGCGCAGAAGTACGGCATCACCCGCGAGGCGCAGGACGCCTATGTCGTCGAGAGCCAGAAGCGGGTCGCGGCGGCGGCGCAGGCTGGCAAGTACGCCGCCGAGATCCTGCCCTTCACCACCACCATGAAGGTGACCGACCGGGCCACAGGCGATAGCCAGATGAAAGAGGTGGTGCTGGACCACGACGAGGGCCCGCGGCCGGACACCACGCTGGAGGGCCTGGCGGCGCTGAAGCCGGTGGCGCCGGGCGGCACAGTCACCGCCGGCAACGCCTCGCAGCTGTCGGACGGCGCGGGCGCGGTGGTGATGATGGACGCCGACCTGGCCGCCCGCCGCGGCCTGCCGATCCTTGGCCTGTTCCGCGGCATGCAGCTGGCCGCCGTGCCGCCGGAGGAGATGAGCATCGCCATCGCGCCGGCGATCCGCAAGCTGATGGCGCACCATGAGCTGCGTGCGCCGGACGTCGAGCTGTGGGAGCTGCACGAGGCCTATGCGACGACGACGCTGTACAATCAGGCCCAGCTCGAGACGCCGTGGGACATCACCAACGTCAACGGCGGCGCCGTCGCGCTCGGGCACCCCTACGGCATGTCGGGCATCCGCTATCTGGGCAGCACGCTGATGGAGATGCAGCGGCGGAACGCGCACCGCGCCGTGATCGGGGTGTGCACGGCCGGCGGGATGGCGACGGCGGCCTACCTGGAACGGAGCTGAGCGGCGCGGCCGCTCAGTCCTTCGGCGGCGGCGCCAGGCCCAGGCGGGCGCTCATGTTGACCAGCTCGGCGAACGAGCGGGCCCGCATCTTCTCCATGACCTTGCCGCGGTGGGCCTTCACGGTGATCTCGCTGATGCCGAGTTCGCCGCCGACCTGCTTGTTCAGGAGGCCGGAGACCACCAGGATCATCACCTCCCGCTCGCGGCGGCTGAGGGTGTCGTAGCGGTCGCGCAGCGCCTGGATTTCGGCCTCGTGGCTGAGCGCCGCCTGGCTCCGTTCCAGGGCGTCGCCGATAGCGCCCAGCAGCGTTTCGTCGTTGAAAGGCTTGGTGAGGAACTCCACCGCGCCGGCCTTCATCGCCCGCACGGTCGTGGGCACGTCGCCGTAGCCGGTAATAAAGATGATCGGCATGTCGGTGCGGTCAGCGGCGATGCGTTCCTGCACCTCCAGCCCGTCGAGGTCCGGCAGCGACATGTCGAGGACCAGGCAACTGGGCGCGAAGCTGCGCGGGCGGGCCAGGAACTCCTTGGCCGTGGCGAAGGTCTCCGTCTCCCAGCCCGCGCTGGAGACAAGCCCCTCCAACGACTCCCGCACGGAGATGTCATCGTCGACGACGAACACGATCGGTGACATGAGCTCTCGCCCTGGGAGATCGGCGTTCACCCTAACATAAGATGCAGCGCCGCCCATCTCCTGTCCTACAGGTTCGCGGCCGGGTAATCACGGCGCCCGCAGGGCGGCAGTGATCGCGTCGATCAGGTCGGCGGGCTTGAACGGCTTGATCAGGCAGGCCGCCGCGCTCGCGTCGATCACGCCATTCCGGGCGACCTTGCTGGCGTGGGCGGTGATGAAGACGACGGGGATCCCCGACCGGCGGCGGATGAGTTCCCGCTGCAGTTCGGGCCCGGTCATGCCGGGCATGGCCATGTCGAGGACGAGGCATTTCGTCTGCGCGAGCCACTCCGACTCCAGGAACGCCTCGGCCGACGAGAAGGCCTGCGCAGAGAAGCCGAACGCCTTGAGCAGGTCGGGCAGCGCCTCCCGGACGGATTCATCGTCGTCGACGACGGAGACGAGCGGGTCTTCGACCATCAGGCGATCCGCCGCCTTGGATTGCGAGGTTCAAGTCCGACATCAGTAGGGGGCCTCGTGGCCAAGCTTCGGGGGGCGTCGACCGGACGGCTGAACTCAGTCTCCATTCGCTTCTTTCGCGCCCCGCGTTCCGACGATGCGTTCCGGGTCGCCCGGCGGTCCATTGGACTTTGGTATCAGTCGGGAGCCCGACTCAGAGGCCCTGGCCGCGACCGGCGATACCATCGTGCAATGGCGCTCCGACCGGGCGCCTGATCTGCTTGCGGCCTGCCTATCAGCCCCCAGCCCAGGACGATTTGATGATCCGCAAAGCGAACGCCGTCTGGCGCGGCACGGGCCGTGACGGCGACGGCGACCTGACCACCGACTCCGGGGTGCTCAAGGAGAGCCCCTATTCCTTCCGCACGCGCTTCGAGAACCAGCCCGGGACCAACCCGGAGGAGCTGATCGCCGCGGCCCACGCCGGCTGCTTCACCATGGCGCTGGCGTTCCGGCTGCAGGCGGCCGGCTACACACCGAGCGAGCTGTCGACGCAGGCGGCGGTCTCGCTGGACCCCGACGGCGCCGGGTTCAAGATCACCAAGTCGGCGCTGACGCTGCGCGCCGACGTGCCGGGGCTGGACCAGGCGACGTTCGACACCCTCGCCAAGGAGGCCGAAGCGACCTGCCCGGTCTCGCGGGTGCTGAACGCCGAGATCACCCTGACCGCCACCCTGGCCTGAGCCGCGCCGTGACCCCGGTCGCCGCCACCAGCACCCGCCGCGCCAACCTGCGCCTGCTGGGCGGGTTCGCCGCCGGGGCGGGCGTCGGCCTCAGCGCCTGCCGGCCCGAGCGCGGGCAGGCCGCCGCGGCGGCGGCGCCGGCGTCGTACCGCGCGCTGATGGGCGGCGGGCCCTGGCTGAACACCGCGCCGCTCCGGCCCGAGGACCTGGGCGGCAAGGTCGTGCTGGTGAACTTCTGGACCTACACCTGCATCAACAGCCTGCGCCCGCTGCCCTACGTCCGGCGCTGGGCCGAGCTGTACCGGGACCGCGGCTTGGTGGTGGTGGGCGTGCACACGCCGGAGTTCGAGGTCGAGAAGGACGTGGCGAACGTGCGCCGGGCGCTGGCCGACCAGGGCGTGACCTATCCCGTCGTGCTGGACAGCGACTACCGGATCTGGCGCGCCTTCGACAACGAGGCGTGGCCGGCCTTCTACTTCGTCGGCGCTGACGGCCGGATGCGCGACCGGAAGCTGGGCGAGAACGGCTATGACGCGTCTGAGCGGCGGATCCAGCAGCTGCTGTCCGAGGCGCGCGGCGCGCCGGTGACGGACGCCATCGTCCCCGTCGCCGGAACGGGGCCGCAGGCGGCGCCGGACTGGGCGCACCTCGGCTCGGGCGAGACCTACGTCGGCTACGGCAAGGCGACCGGCTTCGCCTCGCCCGGCGGCGCGCGGCCGGACGCGCCCAGCCTCTATCGCGCCGCGCCGAGCCTGCCGCTGAACCACTGGAGCCTGGCCGGCCGCTGGACGATGGGGACGGAGTTCACGACCCTGATTGCCGCGCCGGGCGCCATCGCCTTCCGCTTCCACGCCCGCGACCTGCACCTGGTCATGGGGCCGGGGGCGGCCGGCAAGCCCGTCCGCTTCCGCGTGCGGCTGGACGGCGCCGCGCCGGGCGCAGACCACGGCGCGGACACCGACGCCGAGGGCCGGGGCCGGCTGGACCAGCCGCGCATGTACCAGCTGGTCCGCCAGGCGCGGCCGGTGGCCGACCGGACCTTCGAGATCGAGTTCCAGGACCCGGGCGCGCGGGCCTACGTTTTCACGTTCGGATAGCGACATGGACCCGCCGATCGACCGCCTTCGTCGCCGGATGGTAGGCGCCGCGGCCCTCGGGATTGCCGCCGCCGACCTCGCCGCGGCCGGCGCAAAGGCCCAGACGCGGGCGGCTCCGGCGGCGTTCGGTCCGCTCCGGCAGGTCGACGCGGGGCTGCTGAGCGTCGCCTACGCCGAGGCGGGTCCGGCGACCGGTCCGGTGGTCATCCTGCTGCACGGCTGGCCCTACGACATCCACACCTATGTCGACGTGGCGCCGCGGCTGGCGGCGCGGGGCTACCGGGTGATCACGCCCTACCTGCGCGGCTACGGCGCGACCCGCTTCCTGGCCGCCGACACCCTCCGCAACGGACAACCGGCGGCGCTGGCGCTGGACGTCATCGCCCTGATGGACGCCCTGAAGATCGACAGGGCGGTGCTGGGCGGCTGCGACTGGGGCGCGCGGACGGCCGACATCGTGGCCGCGTTGTGGCCCGAGCGCTGCAAGGCGCTGGTGTCGGTGAGCGGCTATCTGATCGGCAGCCAGGCGGCCGGCAAGGCGCCGCTGCCGCCGGCGGCCGAGTTCCAGTGGTGGTACCAGTTCTACTTCGCCACCGAGCGGGGCCGGGCGGGCTATGAGCAGAACCGGCGCGAGTTCGCCCGGCTGATCTGGCGGCTTGCCTCGCCGAAGTGGGCGTTCGACGACGCTGTCTTCGACCGCTCTGCCGCCGCGTTCGACAACCCGGACCACGTCGCCATCGTGATCCACAACTACCGTTGGCGGCAGGGGTTGGCGGAGGGGGAGGCGAAGTACGACGCGCTGGAGGCGCGGCTGGCGGCGGCGCCGGTCATCACCGTCCCGACCATCACCCTGGAGGGCGACGCGAACGGCGCGCCGCATCCGGACCCCGCCGCCTATGCCCGGAAGTTCGCCGGCCGCTATGCGCATCGCCTGATCACCGGCGGGATCGGGCACAACCTGCCGCAGGAAGCGCCGCAGGCCTTTGCCCAGGCCGTGATCGACGCCGACGCCTGATGGGCATCGACTAACATGTCACCAGCCGCTACATGCGCCATGGAGCAGCGTGGAAGGGCGATCGAATGACCGTGTCTGGCGAACTGCTGATCGGCGCGCGCTCGAAGGCCGGAACCTCCGGCGCGTTCAAGGCCTTCGATCCGAGCGCGGCGGCGCCGATGGAGCCCGACTTCGGCGGCGCGACGCCGGAGGACCTGGAGGAGGCCTGCGCCCTGGCGTCGGCGGCGTTCGACGCGTTCCGCGAGACCAGCCCGGCCGAGCGCGCCCGGCTGCTGGAGACCATCGCCCAGAACCTGCTGGACGACGGCGAGGCGCTGGTGGCCCGCGCCATGGCCGAGACAGGCCTGCCGCGCGGGCGGCTGGAGGGCGAGCGTGGCCGCACGGTGGGCCAGTTGCGGCTGTTCGCCGAGGTGCTGCGCGACGGCGGCTACCTGGACGTCCGGATCGACCCGGCGTTGCCGGCGCGGACCCCGCCGCGGCCGGACCTCCGGCTGCGCCACATCCCGCTGGGCCCGGTGGCGGTGTTCGGCGCCAGCAACTTCCCGCTGGCCTTCTCCGTGGCGGGCGGCGACACGGCCTCGGCGCTGGCGGCCGGCTGCCCGGTCATCGTCAAGGCGCACTCGGCGCATCCGGGCACATCGGAGCTCGCCGGCCGCGCGATCCAGCAGGCGGTGGCCGCCCTGGGCCTGCCCGAGGGCGTGTTCTCGCTGCTGTTCGACAGCGGGCGTGCCATCAGCCAGGGCCTCGTCGCCGACCCGCGGATCGGGGCCGTCGGCTTCACCGGCTCGCGCGCGACGGGCCTGGCGTTCATGAAGATCGCCCAAGCGCGGCCGGAGCCGATCCCGGTCTACGCGGAGATGAGCTCGATCAATCCGGTGATCCTGCTGCCCCAGGCGCTGGCCGCCAACGGCGAGGCGATCGGCGAGGTCTTCGTCGGCTCGCTCACGCTGGGCGCGGGACAGTTCTGCACCAACCCGGGCCTCTTGCTGGCGCTCGAGGGACCCGGCTTGGACGCCTTCCTGCGCGCCGCCGGCCGGGCCCTGGGCCGGACGGCGGCGGCCGTCATGCTCACGCCCGGCATCCACAAGGCCTACGGCGAAGGGGTCGGCGCGTTGCAGGCCAACGCCGCGGTCACGCCGGTCGCGCACGGCGGCGAGGGTGAGGGCTTCAGGTGCCAGGCCGCGCTCTTCTCGACCACGGCGGCCCAGTTCCTCGCGGATGCCTCGCTGCAGGACGAGGTGTTCGGCGCCGCGGGCCTATTGGTTCGCTGCCCCGACTTAGGGGCCCTGACCGCGGTCATCGACAGCCTGGAGGGCCAGCTCACGGCCTCCGTGCACGCGGTCGCGGGCGACCACGAGGCCGCCCGCGAGCTGCTGCCTCACCTGGAGCGCAAGGCCGGCCGGATCCTGTTCAACGGCTTCGGCACCGGCGTGGAGGTCTGCCACGCCATGGTCCACGGCGGGCCGTTCCCGGCGACGTCCGACCCGCGCTCGACCTCGGTGGGGTCGCTGGCGATCGCGCGGTTCCTGCGGCCGGTCTGCTACCAGGACGTCCCGCCGGAGCTGCTGCCGCCCGAGCTGCGCGACGGCAATCCGCTGGGCGTGCCCCGCCGGGTCAACGGGCGGCTG
This sequence comes from uncultured Phenylobacterium sp., assembly GCA_966096115.1. GTDB lineage: Bacteria > Pseudomonadota > Alphaproteobacteria > Caulobacterales > Caulobacteraceae > Phenylobacterium. The sequence continues at coordinate 64,251 of CBHTUE010000001.1, read as the reverse complement.
GAGCTCGGTCAGGGCTAGCGGGAGACCAGCCGCCGCCCAGCGCCTGGAACAGCGCCACGGCGGCGTTCAGCCGATCGGCCCGGGCCTGGATCAGCTGGAGGTCGACGGACAGCAGGAAGCGCTGGGCGTCGAGTTGCTCGAGAAACGGCGAATAGCCCGCCCGGTAGCGCTTGGTGGCCAGGGTCAGCACCTGGGCCTGCGCCTCCCGTTGGTGCAATAGGTCGGCGGTCTGCTCGGCGGCGCCGCGCTCGGTGGCGAGCGCGTCGTCGACCTCGCGGAAGGCGATGAGCGCGGCGCGGCGATAGGCGAAGGCGGCCTGGTCGCGGCGGGCGGCGGCGGCGCCTTGCTGGGCCTTCAGCCGGCCGAAGTCGAGCAGCGGGTCCAGCGCGCTGCCGCCCAGCGAGAACACCCGGATCGGGTCGCCCAGCAGGGTGGAGGCGACATAGCCGCCGCCGGCGGTGAGCTGGATGTTGGGCAGGAAGGCGGCGCGCACGCTGTCCAGCGAGCGGTCGGCGGCGACAAGCTGCTGCTCGGCCTGGGCCAGGTCCGGCCGGCGGCGCAGCACGTCGGCGGGCAGCGCCGCGGTGAGCGGCGGCGGGGTCAGGTCGGCCAGGTCGCGGCCGCGGGCTATGGCGCGGGGCGTGTCGCCCAGCAGCACGGCCAGGCCGTTCTCCTGCCGGGCGATGGCGGCCTGGGTGGCCGGGATCAGCTGTTCGGCCAGGTGGTAGTCGGCTTCGGCCTGGCGTTCGTCCAGGCGGGGGCTGTAGCCGGCGTCGGCGCGGCGTTGGGCCAGCTTCAGGGAGGCGGCGCGGGCGTCGAGGGTGCTGTTGAGCACCGCCAGCCGGGCGTCCAGGGCGCGCAGGTTGATGTAGCCGGCGGCGGCGGTGGCGGCGACCGCCAGGCGCACGCTGTCACGCCCGGCCTCGGTGGCCAGCAAGTTGGCGCGGGCCGCGGCGCTGGCCTGCGCCAGCCGGCCGAACAGGTCGGTGTCGTAGGCGGCGGAGAGCTGGACCTGGCCGGCGGTCTGCAGGCGCGGGGTTCCGAACGGGCTGACGTCGCGCTGCCGCGCGCCGCCCACGGCGGCCGCGATGTTCGGTAGTCGCTGGGCCTGGGCCAGGTCGTAGAGGCTGCGGGCCTCCTGCACCCGCGCGGCGGCGAGCGCGATGTCGGTGTTGTGGGCCAGCGCGGTCTCGATCACCTGCGACAGTGCCGGATCGCCGAACGCGCCCCACCAGCCGGCGTTGACGGCGGCGGCGCGATCCGGCGCGACCCGCCACTGGCCGGGCGCCAGCACCGCCGCGGCCGCCGGGGGCTGCGGCCGCGGACCGGCGCAGCCCGCCAGCGCGGCGGCGGCCAGCAGGACGGCGAGGGGCTTCATCGCCGGCTGCGCGTATCGACCCGCGCCTCCACCGACATGCCGGGCCGCAGCCGTGCGGCGATCGGCTGGTTGGGATCGATGGCGATGCGCACGCCGATCCGCTGCGGCACCTTCACGAAGTTGCCGGTGGCGTTGTCGGGCTTCAGCACCGCGAACTCCGAGCCCGCCGCCGGCGCCAGGCCCTCGACGTGACCCTTCACCTCGGCCCCGCCCAGCGCGTCGACCTGCAGCACCGCCGTCTGACCGGCGCGGATCCGGCGTGTCTGGGCCTCCTTGAAGTTGGCGATCACCCAGCGGTCGGTCGGCACCAGCGAGACCAGCTGGGCCCCGTTGGTGACGTACTGGCCGAGCCGCACGCCTACCTCGCCGACCTGGCCGGCCTCGGGGGCGCGGATCAGGGTGTTGTCCAGGTCGATCTCGGCCAGGCGCAGCTGGGCGCGGGCGGCCGCGACCTGGGCCTCCAGGCCGCCGCGGCCGACGTCGACGGTGCGGATGTCCTGCCGCGCGATCTCGCTGGTGGCGGCCGCCTGGCGGACCTGGGCCTCGGCGGCGCGCAGGGCGGCCAGGGTCTGGTCGCGCTCGCGGGCCGAAATCGAGCCATCCTTCACCAAGTCGTCGGCGCGGGCCATGTCGGCGCGGGCCCGCGCTAGCTGGGCCTGGGCGCTGGCCAGGCCCGCCGACTGGCCCTGCAACCCGGCGGCGCGCGCGGCGTGGGCCTGGGTGCTGTTGGCCAGCTGCGCGAGTTGGGCGGCCAGGTTGGCGCGGGCCTGGGCGACGCGGGCGGCGTAGATGCGCTGGTCGATCACCGCCAGAAGCTGACCCTGGCGCACCAGCTGATAGTCGCGCATCGCCACCTGGGTGACATAGCCGCTCACCTGCGGCGCGATGACGGTGGTGCGGCCGCGGACGTAGGCGTTCTCGGTGGCGACCTCGCCCCGGCCGAAGGGCGGCAGGCTCCAGGCGGCGAGGATCGCCAGGATGGCCGCCAGCGTCAGGCCGACGATCACCGCGATCACCCAGGGTCGGCGCCGCGCCCGCCGCCCCGCCCCCCCCGGCGCCGGGGGGGCGGGCGGCGGCGGGGGGGGGGGGGGGGGGGGGGCGGCGGCCGCGGACGCGGTGTCGGTCATGACGTCGCTCCTGCCAGCGCCCGGCGCTGGCGGATGATGTTGTAGGTGCGGATGTAGACCAGGTAGCCGAGGGTCATCAGCGCCAGGATGGTCACGAACCGGAAGACGTCGTTGAACGCCAGCACATTGGCCTCGCGCAGCAGGGCCTGGGTGAGCGGGCCAGCGCCGGCGCGCAGGCGATCGGCGGCCTGCGGGTCGGCGGGCAGGACGCGCTCGGCCAGCGCCAGGGCATGGTTGCGCGCCGAGGCCACCTGGTAGGTGCCCAGCAGCGCCGCGCCGGCCAGGCCGCCCAGGTTCTGGGTCGACGAGAACAGGACGATGAAGGTCACGAGGTGGCCGGCGCCCTTCTCCATCATCCGCAGGAAGCCGTAGCCCAGGGCCGGGCCGATGAAGAGCATGACGCCAAAGCCCAGCAGGGCCTGGCTCCACATCAGCTGGGCCGGCCGGGTGATGTTGGTGGAGTGCGAATCCAGCCAGGCGCCCAGCGCGATCACCGCCGTGGCGGCCATCAGCAGGTAGGGGATCCGCGGCGGCGTCAGGGTGAGGAGCACCGTGCCCAGGCCCGCCGCCATGGCGAGGATCACCACCAAGAACAGCACGCGGAGCTGGTCATTGGTCAGGCTGGCGGAGGTGAGCAGGCCCACGGCGCCGTAGGTCTGCTCGGCGAGCGCCAGGCGCACCAGCACTGCCACCAGGGCGAAGCGGGCGATGTCGCGGCTGCCGATCCACTTGGTTTGCAGCAGCGGTCTGGCGCGGTTGTGCTCGATGACAAGGGCGCCGACGAACAGCGGCACGGCCACGGCCAGCGCGACGCCCAAGGCCGGGGTGTCGGTCCACCACACCACCCGCCCGACTCCCAGCACGGCGCAGAACAGGATGATCGCCGGGACCGCCAGGGCCATGGTCAGGAAGTCGAGGCGCTCGAAGGCGGGGCTGCGGTCGCTGGGCGGCAGGGGCAGGGCGACGAGGGCGGCCAGGGCGGCCAGGGCCAGGGCCAGCTCGACGAAGTGCAGCCCCTGCCACTGGTTCAGCGCCAACATCTCCACGGGGAACAGGCGGGCGAGCGGCGTGCCGAACTGGCCCAGGCTGATGCCCGCGACCAGGGCCATGGGCCGCTTCGCGGGCGGGACGGTCTGCAGGAAGTTGTAGATCGTCATGGTGGTGAGGCCGGCGGCGGTCATGCCCGACACGGCCCGGATCAGCAGCGCCGGCCACAAGCCGTGCGCCACGAACTGCAGCAACGCGGCGGCGGCATAGGCGGTCAGCAGGGCATGGGTCACCGCCGGGATGCCGAACTGCTGGCGGGCCTTGATCAGCAGCAGGTTGGCGCTGGCGTTCATCGCCACGTAGGCGGCGGGCAGCAGGGCGGCCTGGGCCGGATAGAGGCCGAGCGCCCCGGAGAGATTCGGGACGTTCACCGTCACCAGCGCGTTGCCCAGCGTCGCCGCCAGCGCCGTCACCACGGCCACCAGCCCATAGCCCACCCGCCGCGCCAGTGGGTGGTGCGGCGAGTAGGGCGACCCGGGGAAGAGCGGGCGTTCGTCGGGGCCGAACGCATAGGGCGGCGCAGCCGGCGGCGGTCTCATGCCGCGAAGCTGCTCCGCGCGGCCGGCCGGCGGGAGGCTGCGCGCATGGCCGCCCCTCAGCTCCGGATGAAGGCCAGCAGGTCCGGGTTCACCACGTCGGGATGCGTCGTGCACAGGCCGTGCGGCAGGCCGGGATAGAGCTTGAGCGTGCCCTTCGGAAGCAGCTCGACGCTCTTCAGGGCGGCGTCCCTGTAGGGGACGATCTGGTCGTCGTCGCCGTGCATGACCAGCACGGGGATGTCGATCTTCTTCAGGTCCTCGGTGAAGTCGGTCTCGGAGAAGGCCTTGATGCAGTCGTAGTGGCCCTTCACGCCGCCCATCATCCCCTGCAGCCACCACTTGTCGATGACGCCCTGGCTGACCTTCGCGCCGGGCCGGTTGAAGCCGTAGAACGGCCCGGTAGGCACATCGATATACAGCTGCGCGCGGTCGGCCAGCACGGCGGCGCGGTAGCCGTCGAAGGCCTCGATCGGCGTGCCCTCGGGATTGCTGTCCTTCTTCACCATCACCGGCGGCACCGCCCCGATCAGGACGGCCTTGGCCGCCCGGTCCGTGCCGTGGCGGCCGAGGTAGCGGGCGACTTCGCCGCCGCCGGTGGAATGGCCGATGTGGACGGCGTCCTTCAGGTCCAGGTGCTCGACGACCGCGCGCAGGTCGTCGGCGTAGGTGTCCATCTCGTTGCCGTCCCAGGTCTGGCTGGAGCGGCCGTGCCCCCGGCGGTCGTGGGCGATCACCCGGTAGCCGTGGGACCCGAAGAACATCATCTGGGCGTCCCAGTCGTCGGCGGTCAGCGGCCAGCCATGGCTGAACACGATGGGCTGACCCGAGCCCCAGTCCTTGAAGTAGATCTCGGCGCCGTCCTTCACCGTCACATAGGGCATTGCAGGTCTCCGTCGCGGGTTGGGCTCTCGCGCCTAGGCTAGGCGGCTGCCGAGAAGGGTCTTGGACATTTCAGCCGCCGGTTGAAGCGGCCGGCCGCGCTGGCGGGGCGGAAAAGGGGTCTGGGCCGGGGGCGTGCTGAAATCGGCGTCGCCCCCGCGCGGCCGTCGCGCGCGGCGCCAGGCGTGCGGCGTGCGGCCGGTCAGCCGCCGGAAGGCGCGCGACAGGTGGGCCTGGTCGGCGAAGCCGCAGGCGATCGCGATCTGCGACAGGGGCTCGTCGGCCGCCAGCATCGCCTGCTGGGCGCGCGCGATCCGGCGTTCGATGATGAAGGCGTGGGGCGCCTTGCCGAAGCTGCCCTTGAAGGCGCGCGAGAAATAGCTGCACGAGAGCCGGGCGATGGCGGCCAGGTCGCTGAGCCGCAGGTTCTGGCCCAGGTGGGCGTCGATGTGGGCGACCACGCGGCGGGCCTGCCAGGGCGCCAGGACGGCGCGCGCGGCGACGGGCCCGGTGCCGTCGTTGATCCCCAACTCGATCATCGTTTCGTCCCTTTGCGCGCGGGGCGACGCGCCCCGGCGCGAGAAGACCAAGCCTCGCGCCGGGATTCCATTGGACGATGGTGTTGCCTGGACCGCGGCTTGGCGGCGCCTGCATTCGCGCCATGCGGTGCTGAAGCGAGGCCCAGACGCACGTCTTCCGGCAAACCGTGTTTTTTCGACTCGCCTCGCTGCGGGCCTTCGCTTTATGTTTAAGGCGCCTTCGAGCTTCCTCGGTTTACGGGAGCGAGCGGTTCGTTGGGTGATCGCAACCCGCTTTCGTTTGGGGGAAGCACCGTGAGGGACTTAAGACGAACGTTCCGCGTCGCAGGACCTGCGGCCGCGGCAGTGTTAGCGTTGCTCGCCGGCGATTGGCAGGCCAGCGCCGCCGACCACCTGGATCCGCCCACGCGGACCGACCCGGCCTTCGACACCACCCCCGATACGCCGGCCGACATCGCCGACATCTACGTTTGGCACACCGACGCCAACCTGGTGATGGCGCTGACGTTCGCGGGCCCGGCGCCGTCCGGCAAGGCGCCGACCTACGACCGCGATGTGCTCTACACGATCAACATCTCCAACCGGAATTCGCCGACCGATCCGGAGGTGCAGATCCGCTTCCGCTTCGGCAAGGACGCCGCCGGCAACACCGGGGTCGAGATCTCCGGCCTGCCGGACGGCGGCCCGCCGCTGGTGGGTCCGGTCGAGACGACACTGACGCGCAGCGGCATCCTGGCGCGCGCCGGCCTCTACGATGACCCGTTCTTCTTCGACCTGCAGGGCTTCCGGGAGACCCGTTCGACCGGGACGCTCTCGTTCGTCAGCAGCCGCAGCTTCTTCACGGGCCAGAACGACACCGCGATGGTGCTGCAGATCCCGCGTCCGCTGATCGAGACACCGGACCAGCTGAACATCTGGGTGACGAGCGCCCGCATCGGGGGGCAACTGCAATGATCCGCCGCCTCGCAATCCTCCTGGCGCCCCTCGCGCTGGCCGCCTGCAGCGGCGGTGGCGACAGCATGGCCAACAACACCCCGCCGCCGACGACGGCCCCCCCGGGCGCGCCGCTGAACGTGCAGGAGTGCCTCGACCAGCCGATCGGCCCGGGCAAGCCCAGCGTCGCCAACCTCGTGGTGCCCGACACCATCAAGGTCGACCTGAAACAGCCGTCGGGCTTCCCGAACGGGCGCCGTCTCACCGACTCGGTGATCGACACCGAGCTGGCCTGGATCTTCCTCGACCTGCGGCAGGTGCCCGCCGACACCCTGGCCAAGCGGCCGTTGGGCCCGCAGGCCAATGACGTGCCGTTCCGCGCCGACTTCCCCTACCTGGCGGCGCCCAACGGCGGAGCGCCGGCGGCGACCGGCGGGTCGAACTTCAACTTCCGGACGGACCCGCCCTCGGCCTATGTCCAGGTCGACCGCATGGGGATGCCGGCCATCGCGACGGCCCTGATCGGCAGCTCGGCGAAGAACGCCTACAACGACGACAGTCCCGCCGTGGACGGGGGCCGCAAGTACGTGAACGAGATCACTTCGACGCTCGGCGTGCTGGCCAACGCTCTGCAGGATGACTTCAAGGCACTGGGGTTGCCGATCTGCGCGAAGCCCGTCGGCCCGGCCTAGCCAAGCTCTGGCTCGACGCGGCTGGTCGGCTGGAGTCCGCGTCTGAGGGTGACCGCGAGCAGGACCGCGAGGACGAACGGCCCGATCGCGAGGCCGGCGTCCAGGGCCAGCAGGCGTGATGCCACGGGCAGGACGAAGGCCGCGAGCATCACCGCCTTGTCGCCGGTGCGGAAGCCGCGCGCCTGGCCATCTGCCAGCAGCCAGGCTAATGGGACGGCGGCCAGGACGAGATCGTAGTCGAAGAGGTAGGGGCTGGCGATGAGGCTGGCGGCGATCAGCACCGGGCCCAGGGCAGGGCTGTCCGGCCGCCGCCACGCGAAGGCCCCGACGGCGGCCGCGGCGCCCAACGCAAGGGCGGCCTGGGCGGCGTAGGCGGCGACGAGCGGCGCGCCCCACAGGCGCAGCGCCGCGAACAGGGTCTGGAGCTTCTCGGGCGCGATGAGGCCCTGTTCGACGTTCAGGCGCATCGCCAAGAGCGCAGCGGGATAGGCCCGCCAGACGTCGGGCCCGAAGGCCAGGACGGAGGCCGCGGCCAGGCCCACGACGGCCAGGGCGGCGCCGGCGAAGGCGCGCCAGTTGCGGCTGGCCAGCAGGGCGACCGGAATCAGCAGGCCCAGGTGCGGCTTGAACGCCAGCAGCCCCAGGCAGAGGCCGGCCAGCCACGGCCGGCGGCGCAACATCAGCGCGCCGCCGCCGAACAGGGCCGCGCTCAGGAAGCCGTTCTGGCCGTGGCCGGCGTTGATCAGCACCGCGGGGAAGGCCAGCACCGGTAGCGCCAGGCCCTTCGCCTCGCCCAGCCAGGCCCGCGCGACGCGCCAGTAGGCCAGGCCGGTGGCCCCCAGCCACACGGCGAGTGCGGCGAGGTAGGGCAGGAGCCCGAGCGGCAGGCAGATCAGGAGGAAGCTAGGCGGATAGGGGAAGGCCGTCACGCCCGCGCCGGGAAAGCGCGCCGCCTCCACGGCCGCGAGCCGTGCGGTGTCGTAGACCGCGCCCGGCGGCGCGCCGTCCAGCACCAGGCGCGCGGCGCCCCAGAAGCAGAGGAAGTCCGTGCCGAGCGGCTTGCCGCCGGGGTCGACGCCGCCGCGGGACAGCGCGATCCAGGCGACGCCTACCGCCAAGCTGATGACCGCCAGGATCCGCACCCAGGCGTTGGCGCGCCCGGCGTCGAGCCAGGGCAGGTCGAGGATCTGGGCGAGGGCGCGCGGCACGGCGCCGTCACGGTGCGCTCAAGCCGTGGAGGAACGCTTAAGCGGCGCTGTCGCCCCACGGCCGGCTAGGAGATGGCGGCCAGGCCAGCCTGCGCCACCACCATGTCCTGCTCGTAGTGGCCGCCGCTGACCCCGATGCCGCCGACGACGGCCCCGTCGATCTGGATCGGATAGCCGCCGCCGAAGACCGTCAGGCGCGGCGTCTTGATGATGCCGTGCAGCAGCGGCGGGTCGTCCTTGATGAAGTCGAACCAGCCGTGGGTGGGGATGCCGAACGAGACGGCCGAGTAGGCCTTGTCCTGGGCGATGTCGACGCTGAGCAGCGCCGCGCCGTCCATCCGCGAGAAGCCTTTCAGCACGCCTGACTCGTCGACCACGGCGATGCACATCGGCACCCCGATCTCGGCGGCCTTCTTCTCCGCGGCGCGGATCGCCTCTACGGCCGCTTCGTTGGTGATCGAGGCCTTGGTGAGCGTGCGCGCCATCTGGTTCCGTCCTTGGTTTGTGGGGCGAGATTTAGCGGGTGTGGCCCGACCCGCCGCACCCCAAAAAGATTTGCCGGATACCGCAAAAATATTGCCCGCGGATGCGCCCGCCGGAATGCGAACATCGCCGCCACGACGCGGCGGCCGGGAGGGCCCATGACCACGAATATCCTGATCGCCTTCTATTCGCGGGGCGGCTCGGTCGAGAAGCTGGCGGGGGCCATCGCCGAGGGCGCGAAGGCGGCGGGCGCCGAGGTGCGTCTGCGTCGCGCGCGCGAGCTGGTGGGCGCCGACGTGATGGCGCTGGCGCCCGGCTGGGCCGAGTCCGCGGCGCGCATGAACGCGCTCTACGAGGCCCCCACCGTGGCCGATGCGGAGTGGGCCGACGGCTTGATCTTCGGCACCCCGACACGGTTCGGGGGCGCGACGTCGGAGCTGCGCGCCTACCTCGAGGGGATGGGCGCGCTGTGGTTCCAGAACAAGCTGGTGGACAAGGCCGGCGCCGCCTTCGGAGCCACCAGCGCCATCCACGGCGGCTCCGAGACCACGATCCTGTCGCTGTATCCGACCCTGGCGCACCTGGGGCTGGTGATCGTGCCCAATGGCTATGAGGCTCCGCTGTCGCGCGAGGCCGGCACGCCCTACGGCTCGTCCAGCGTCTCCTACGGCATGAAGCAGGCGCCGCCGACCGACAACGACCTGGAGATGGCCCGCTACCAGGGCCAGCGCGTCACCCGTGTCGCCGCCGCGCTGAAGGCTTCCCGCGCGGGCCGGTAGGCCGTCAGACCAGGACCGTCGTCGGGTCGAGGCCCAGCAGCGAGCGGCCGTGCTGTTCCATGGTGACGTCCATGTCCATGATGATGTGGCTGGTCATCACCATGATGTCCCGCAGGTACCGCTGTACGGGATTGCTGTTGTAGTGGATCGAGGTGCCGGACGCCTCGACGGTGAGCAGCACCGCTTGGCGGCACAGTTCGGCCGAGTAGGAGATCTGGGCGCGCAACGCGTTGCGGAACGCCACCGAGCCCTCGCCGCCCTCGCGGGCGCAGCGCAGGTTCTCCTTGATAGCGCCGCGCATCAGCAGCTCGGCGGTCGCGACCATGGTGTCGGCGCGGCCCAGCCGGATCTGCGCGGCCTGCTTGTCGAACTGCCTGGTGTCGGTGCCACGCTTGGTGTGCTTTTCCAGCCGCTCGCGATAGGCCGCCACGGCCGCCTTGGCGACGCCCACGGTCGGCACCGCCACGGTGAAGGCCAGCAGGGGCGAGAGCGGCACCTTGTAGATCGGGTGGTCGAAGCGGCCGTCGCCGCCGCCGTCGCGGCGCTGCGGCGGCATCAGGTAGCGCGCCGGCACGAACAGGTCCTCGACGGCCACGTCGTGCGTACCCGTGGCGCGCATGCCGATGGTGTCCCAGGTGTCGATGATCCGCACGTCGCGGGCCGGGATCAGGATCGCGCCCGGGCGCGGCTTGCCGTCGGGCGTCTCGATATTGACGATCGCCTGGATCCAGTCGGCCTGGGTGATGCAGGTGCTCCACTGCCAGCGGCCGGTGACGCGGTAGCCGCCCTCGACCGGGACGGCCTTGCCGGGCGGCATGGTGGCGGCGGCCTCAATGATGTAGCGCCCGCCGCCGAACAGCTCTTCCAGCACCTCGTCAGGGTAACCGACCATGTGGCGGTTGTGGACGAGCCCGAACATGGCGACCCAGCCCGTGGAACCGCAGCCCTCGGCGATCGGCAGGGAGGCGTCGATGACGTCGTCGATGTCGGCTTCCAGGCCGCCGTACTTCTTCGGCACCAACATGTAGAAGTAGCCGCTGCGCCGCAGCTCATCCCACAGTGCGTCGATCGGCCGGCGTTGGCGCTCGGCCTCGGCGGCGCCGGCGGCCAGGCGGTCCTTCAGGGCCCGGGTCGCGGCGATCACCTTCTGCGGCGTCAGCGCGGCCAGTTCCGCCGGCGACAGGAAGTCGTCCCCCGTCGGCGCGTGGCGCGTCACGGTCTCTAGTTCGATCGAATCCGCCATGGTGGTGTGCTTCCTAGGTCGTCGCTTACTGGGGCCAGGCCCGCCCCGTTCAAACAACAGATGACCTGACCGGCGCATCCCCAATAAAATTTGCCGGCCTCTAAAGTACTTGCGCCGCGGCCAAGCCGCTCTCGCGCTTGCGGGGCCTTTGGATGCTAGCGCGGGGACGTGGGGACCGAGGGCAAATATATTTGCCAGGGCTCCAGTATTTTTGCCTTGAGAGCAGCGCGCCGCCGCCCGTCTCTTTGCCGCAGAAAACAGGCGGGGAAACGCGTTGTCAGAGTACGTCGAACGGGCGGGGCCGGCTGCGTCTGCGCCACTCGCGACGTCGCGGGAGACGCCCTACGCCTGGTTTGTGGTGGGCGCCTTGGCGCTGACCAATATGGTCGCGTTCCTGGAGCGCCAGATCGTCACCCTCCTGTACGGGCCGATCAAGGCCAGCTTCGGGATCAGCGACACCCAGGTCTCGCTGTTGTCGGGCCTGGCCTTCATCCTGTTCGCCACCGTCTTCGGCCTCGTCTTCGGGCGGCTGGCGGACCGGGCGAACCGCAAGTGGATCATCACCCTGGGCGTCCTGGCATGGAGCGCGGCGACCATGACCTGCGGGCTGGCGAAGAGCTTCACGCAGCTGTTCGTGGCGCGGGTGGCCGTGGGCGTCGGCGAGGCCACGCTGAACCCCAGCGCCATGTCGATGGTCGCCGACTATTTCCCGCGCCAGCGGCTGGCCCGCGCGCTGGGCTTCTACACGTCCTCCGTCGCCGCCGGCGCGGGGCTGGCCCTGGTGGCCGGCGGGGCGGCGATCCAGTTCGTGGCGAGCCTGCCGCCGCTCAGGCTGCCGGGCGCGGGGCCGCTCACCGCCTGGCAGATGTCGTTCTTCCTGGTCGGCTTGGTCGGCCTGGTCGTGGTCATCCCGCTCAGCCTGGTGAAGGAGCCGAAGCGCCAGGGCGTGGTGGGCGTCGCCCAGAGCCTGCCCCTGAAGCAGACCTTCGCCCATATCTGGGCGCGGCGGCGGTTCTACTTCACCCAGTGCGCGGCGTTCTCGCTGGCCACGGTGCTGGCGACCGGCACGCTGTCCTGGATCCCGACCTTCTTCATCCGCCACCACGGCTGGACCGCGCCGCAGATCGGCTACGCCTACGGCCTGATCGTCTCGATCTGCGGCGTGGCCGGCGTGCTGGCGGGCGCGCGGGTCGCCGAGTGGATGGAGGCGCGGGGCATGCGCGACGGCAACATGCGCCTGCCGCTGATCGCGATGGCGGTGGCGTCCGTGCCGGCGGTGCTGGCGCCCATGGCGCCGGACCCGGCGGTCGCGCTGGGCCTCCTGGCCACCGCATCGCTGATCGGCTCGCTGGCGACAGCGCCGATCTGGGCGGCGCTGCAGTTGGTGACGCCCAACCAGATGCGCGGCCAGGTGGTCGCCATCTTCGGCTTTTGCGCCAACATCTTCGGCATGGGCATGGGGCCGGTGGTGATCGCGCTCTTCACCGACTTCATGTTCCACGACGAGGCCAAGCTGGGCCTGTCGATCATCACCGCCACCCTGGTCCTCAAGCCGATCATCGTGGCGCTCTACTGGCTGAGCCTGCGCGGCTATCGCGAGGCCCTGGACGCTTACGAGGCCCTGGTGGGCAAGGAGGCCCTGGCATGAGGATGACCGACGGCGAATTGCGCGCCCTGTGTCACCGCTTCTTCGACGCCATCGAGGCGCGGGACACGGAGACGATGGCCAGCCTGTACCACGACGACCTGCAGTTCTGGTTCAACGCCACCGGCAGGACCTCGACCAAGGCCGAGAACCTGGCGGCCGCCTCGGCCGGCAACGCGCGGCACCGGCGGCGCACCTACAACGACCGCATCGTGCACACCTTCGCGAACGGGTTCGTGATGCAGTACACGCTGAACATCATGCAGCACTCCGGCGAGGAGAGCGTGCTCTACCCGTGCGTCGTTGTGCTCTGCCACGACGGCCAGATCCTGCGGATCGACGAGTACATCGACTCCGGGAAATTCAGCCAGCCGCTGCCCAAGGAAGCGCGCCTGCCGGCGGGAGAGATGGCATGACCGAAGCCGAGGTCCGCGACCTGTGCCACCGGTTCTTCGACGCCTACGAGAACCGCGACGTTCACGAGGTGGCCAAGCTATACGCGCCCGACTGCGTGATCTGGAACAACGTCTTCAACAGCGAGATGACCGGCGCCGAAAACGTCGAGAAGCTGCCGGCCGGCTACCTGCGCCAGCGCCGGCGCGTCTACAACGACCGCATCGTCAACGTCTTCGAGGACGGCTGGGTCATCCAGTACACCCTGAACGGCGTGTCGCTGACCGGCCACGCGGGCGGCCTCTGGGTCTGCATCGTCGCCCACTGCCGCGACGGGATGATCACCCGCATCGACGAATACCTCGACTCCGGAAAGTTCCCCGCCTGGCGCGGGGAGCAGCCGGCCGCCTGACGGAGAAGCCTGATGAAAAAAGACTGGGACAACATCGCGCTGTGCGACCGGTTCTTCGACGCCCTGGAGCGCAAGGACTACGCCACGGTGGAGAGCTGCTACGGGCCCGAGACCGTGGTCTGGCACAGCCACGACTGCCTCTACCAGTCGCGGGAGTCTAACCTGGCGATGCTGAAGGCCAGCCTCGAGAGCCCGCGGCAGATGAAGTACGACGACCGCCGCGTGCGCGCCTTCGAGGGCGGCTTCGTGCAGCAGCACCGGATGTACCTGACCCACGAGAACGGCTTCCGCGGGCAGATGGACGTCTGCTTCGTGGCCTATGTGCGCAACGGCAAGATCTCGCGCATCTACGAGTATTTCGACACCGGGCGGCGCGAAGAATTCCTGGGCCCGCAGGCGGCGGCAAAGCCGTCGTAACCTGCCGGCGCAGGCTAAATTTGTTTGAGTAAGCGGGAGAAATTTTGACTTTCTGAATGCCTCGGTGAGGCCGCTAATCCCCCTCAACAGGCCGTGAAAACTAAGCGGCCAGAAATCTATACTGAGGGGGAAGCGGCGATGCGTCTTCGCGCTGGGGTTGCAACAAGTGTTCTGGCGCTGAGCGCCTGGGGCGTGCTCGCGCCGGCCGCGCTGGCGGCCGAGACCGACGAGGGCACCGTCGAGGCGGTCATCGTCACCGCCGCCAAGCGCGAGCAGAACGTCCAGGACGTTCCGATCTCGATGAACGTCACCTCCCAGGAACAGCTGGAGAAGTTCAACACCGCCGATCTGAAGGGCCTGTCGATGACGGTGCCCAGCCTGGTGGTCCTGCGCACCAATTCGGTGAACACCATCACCCTGCGCGGCTTCGGGTCCGGTCCGAACAACCCGGCCACCGACCAGACCGTGGCCCTCTACAACGACGGCGTCTACGCGGGCCGGGCGCGGCAGTACATGGCGCCCTATTTCGACGTGGCGCGGGTGGAGATCCTGCGCGGGCCGCAGGGCGCGCTGATCGGCAAGAACACCGCCGCGGGCGCGATCAGCATCGTCAGCAACACGCCGACCAAGACCTTCCAGGGCGAGGCCGTGGGTTCGTACCTGATCGACCGCAAGGGCGTCGACGCCTACGGCTTCGTTTCGGGGCCGATCACCGACAATCTGCAGGCCCGCCTGGCGGTGAAGGTGATCAACGACAAGGGCTGGGTGACCAACACGGCGACCGGCCACAAGGACCCGCGCCAGGACTTCTTCAACGTCCGCGGCATGCTGGCCTGGCAGCCGACCGACACGGTCAACGTCATCGCCAAGTTCCAGTACGACGACAACAAGGTCGACGGCCGGGCCATGGCGGGCTTCCCGGCCAGCCTGAACAAGGACCAGGCCGTGCGGCTGACGAAGACCGCTTCGGGCCAGTTCGGCCAGACCGACCACGACTACCAGAAGGGCTATCACGGGGCGATTACCGCCACCGTCGACCTGGGCAAGCTGACCCTGGTGTCGGTCAGCGGCTACGAGGAGTTCGACAGCGACTCCTGGGCGGCGGCCTCGCACGCCGACCCGGTCACGTTCAGCACCCGCTTCTTCGAGAAGTTCCAGCAGTACTCCCAGGAGGTGCGGCTGCAGTCGCCGGCCGGCGGGACCTTCGAATGGATCGTCGGCGGGTATCTCGATACCTCGGACCACGGCGTCCAGAACACGATCCGCTACGCGGGCCGCTTCATCGTGTTCAACCTGGACGGCCAGATGACGTCCTACTTCAACCAGAGCTCCGACACGGCCTCGGTGTTCGGCACCGGCACCTGGCGGTTCACCGACAAGGGGCGGCTGATCACCGGCCTGCGCTACACCCACATCAAGCGTGACGGCGACTATGTGCTGGGCCGCGACTTCGGCCAGAACTTCGTGGGCGCCGCGCCGACCGGCCCGTTCCGGGGCAATCTGAGCGAGGGCCACCTCGATCCGTCGGTGACGCTGCAGTACGACGTCGCGCCGCGCAGCATGGCTTACGCCAGCTTCTCCAGGGGCTCGAAGGGCGGCACGTTCCAGGGCGCCAACCGGTCGGTCACCGCGGCTACCTTCGAACTGAAGCCCGAGCGGTCGACCAACTACGAGGTCGGGATCAAGACCCAGGCGCTCGACTGGCTGACCTTCGACGCCTCGGTCTATCGCCTGGAGTTCAAGAACCTGCAGGCCGGCCAGTACGTGAACGGCGTGCTGCTGACCAAGAACGCCGGCGCGGCGCGCTCCCAGGGCGTGGAGATCGTCTCGGCGGCCGACTTCGGCCCGCTGCGGCTGGACTTCTCGGGCGCCTACAACGACGCGCAGTTCACCGACTATCCCGGCGCCGCCTGCACCCAGGCCCAACTCAACGCCGGCTGCATCAACGGGGTCACGCCGGTCAACGCCAAGGGCCGCACCTTCGCCTTCGTGCCCAAGTGGTCGGGGCGCCTGCAGGGCACGTTCGTCCAACCGGTGGGCGACAACCTGAAGGCCACCTTCACGGCGGCCGTCTACTACGCCTCCCACTACTTCGTGGACTCGGGGACCTTCAATCCGATCATCGGCATCCAGGACGCCTACGAGAAGGTCGACCTGCGGGCCGAGCTGTCGGACGTGAAGGACCGCTGGTCGATCGCCATCATCGGCAAGAACGTGAACAGCGAGATCACGTCCAGCGGGGTCTATCCCTGGCCGTTCGCGACCCCGCCCCTCAACGTCTACACCATCGACGAGCCCAAGAGCTGGGCGCTCCAGGCTCGCGTCAGGTTCTGAGGAGACGCGCTATCCCCGCGCGCGGGCCGGGCTCCGTTGTCGGAGCCCGGCCCTTCTTTTTGGGCAGCATCGGACAGCCGAACGTCATAGCCGGGCTTGTCCCGGCCACCCATAATCGCCGGCGATGCGGAACGCGCGCGGCGCCGCGGTCGCAAACCTCGCAACGCCCGCGTCTATGGGTCCCCGGCACAAGGCCGGAGATGACGGTCAGGGAGAGAGTGGGGGCGGCCCTACTTCCCCGCCGTCCAGACCGGGCTCTTCCAGTCCTGGACGCCGGGTTTCTCCGGCATCGGGATCTCGACGATCCGCTCGGGGACGTTGTCGTACTCCAGGCGCAGCGCCTTCGTGGCCGTGGCGTGCAGGGCGTACATGTTGATGAAGTAGGTGAGCATCAGGATGTGCTCGTCGCTGAGGTGCTCGCGAAGCTGGGCGAAGACTCGGTCGTGCACCCGTCCGCCCTCCAGGATCTGGCCGTCGACATAGGCCAGCACCGCGCGCTCCACGGGCGTGAAGCAGTCGGCGATGGTCCAGTAGGGCGCGGCCGCGATCTTCTCGGCCTCCAGCCCGATGCGACGCGCCGCCTTGCTGTGCTGGGAGAAGACGAACTGGCTGGCCCGCGCGTAGCCGGTGCGCAGGATGGCCAACTCCCGCAGCTTCGGGTCCAGGGTCGCCTGGGCCATGGGAAAGGCGCTGAACGCCGACAGGATGCCGGGCACGTTGCCCCAGACAGTCCACCAGTCGCCGGGCGTGCCGGTCGAGGTGCCCGGTTCGGCCACGGGGTCGCGATCGCCGAACATCTGGGCATAGGCGGCGGCGACGGACGGCTGGGCGTCCTTGCGCGGCACGGGCTGGATTCTGGACATGACGCTCTCCTGGCTCCCAGGCCAACGCTAGAGAGCGGAGTTCAGTGTCGCCAAAGCAGAAATATTTGGACGCCGGGCAATTTCGTTTGGCCGCCACGGAACCCGGCGCCGTTCGCCCTGCATTGGGCGGAGAACTACTTGCGGGAAACAAAACTAGGATCGACCTTGGTTGAATTTTATTGGGCGACCGCGCGTTCAGCGTGCTGTCTAGACTTCTGCGCCCCACGCTTCAGCCCGTCGTGAGCGTCCGCGCGGCGTTTCGCTCAAGCGCAAAGTTCGTTTGCCGGGCCGCCGTCCGCTCGACGCGCAATCGGTCGGATCGAGCTGCCAAACCGGCGTGATGTGCTTCGGAAGCGAGCTCGGCGGCAAAGATAATTTGTGGGGCCGGGAAATTGATCACGGTGTCGCGCCGCCTGCGGAGCGGTTACCAAAATGCCGATTGGGGCAGGGGGCGCGAGACGGATGGGTCACGCGATGGCCATACGCCACTTCGGAGCCACGGCGCCGGACGGGGCTCTGGAAGAGGACCTGCAGGGGGTCGCCGACGCGCGCTCCGATCCCGCCGAAGGCGCGCGGGGCTGGGCGGCGGAGATGTCCACCCGCTGGCTGCCGCCGCTGACCGCGCTGAAGACCTTCGAAGCGGTGGGCCGGGTGGGCATGACCGGCGCGGCGATGGAGCTGAACGTCACCTCCGCCGCCATCAGCCACCAGATCCGGGCGCTCGAAGCCGATCTGGGCTTGAAGCTGTTCTCGCGCACCAAGAAGGGCTTGATCCTCAACAAGTCGGGCCGCGAGTACCTGACCGAGATCGCCGCCAGCTTCGAGCTGCTCTACAGCGCCACCCGGCGGATCAAGAACCCGTTCCGCACCCACCGGCTGGTGATCGAGTGCCTGACGTCGTTCGCCAACGACTTCGTCATCCCCAGGCTGGCGGGGTTCTATCGGGACCATCCGGGCATCGAGCTGGAGTTCCGCACCCAGCACCGGCCGCGCACCAACATGGACCTGGCGCGCACCGGTGCGCACGTGGCGATCACCGGCGGCAACGTGGCCGGCAACTGGCCGGGCCTGAACGCCGAGCGGCTGGCGCACGAAGTGTTCTTCCCGGTGGTGTCGCCACAGGTCCAGGCGGGGCCGAACCCGCTGCGCAAGCCGTCGGACCTGGCGAAGCACACCCTGCTGGTGGTCACCCCGGCGCCGGAGGGCTGGCGCGAGTGGATCGCCGCCGCCGAGGAAGCCGGCGAGGAGGTAGGCCCGCTGGCGCTGAACAACGCCCTGCGGTTCGACACCTTCCACTCCTCATCGCTGGCGGCGCGGCAGGGGATCGGCGTCGACATGGGCCGCGCGCCGCTGGTCAACAACGCCCTGGCGCTGGGCGAGCTGGTGGCCCCGTTCGACATCCGGGTGCGCTCGACCGCCGCCTACTGGCTGCTGCACCCGGACTCCGTCGCCGAGCTGCCGGCCTTCGTGGCGTTCCGCGCCTGGCTGCTGGCCGAGCTGGATATGGTGGGCGCCGTCTGACGCCTCAGGCGGGCGCGAGCAGCGGCGTCGGGCGGTTCTCGGCGATCCAGCGCTTCTCGTCCTCGGAGCCGGCGGTGGGCGGCCGGATGCCCTGGATCGACCAGAGCTCGAACGAGGTCTCGTCGATGTGGAACTCCCAGTCGAAGCCCCTGTCGCGGATGAACGGCGCCAGCGCCGCGTCACACTGGCCGATCCACCAAGTGCGGGCCTCGGGCGTCGGTAGCGTGCGGGCGATGTGGTCGACCCAGATGCGCACGAAGTTCCCCGCCGGCTGGCCGCCGACGAAGAAGCTGTCCTCCGCGACCTCCTGAAACACCACGCCTACATAGAACTTCGGCAGGCGGCTGTAGAGGGCGGTGATCCGCTCGGACAGCTGCTGCTTGTCGCCCGGCGTGAAGGCGCCGACGGGGTGATAGATTTTCCACAGCGGCATTGGCCCGCTCCCTGAAGTCATATAATAATGATGATTATCATCATTAAGTCAGGCGACGCGTCAAGAGGGCTTCGACATGCGGATCAGCAAGGCGCAGGCGCAGGCGAACCGGGCGCGGGTGGTGGAGACAGCCTCGGCGCTGTTCCGGGCCCGGGGGTTCGACGGCGTGGCGGTGGGCGAGCTGATGCAGGCGGCCGGGTTCACGCATGGCGGCTTCTACAACCACTTTGCCTCGAAGGAGGCGCTGGCCGCCGAGGCGGTCGGCGAAGCCTGGACCGAGATGGGGGCGCAGCGGGCGCGGGCCGGGTGCCTGGCCGAGCTGCTGCCCGCCTACCTGTCGCGCGCGGCGCGGCGGGCGCCGGGCAAGACCTGTCCGGCGGCGGCGCTGGCGGGCGATGTCAGCCGCCAGCCGGACGCGGTGAAGGCGGTGTTCGCCGAGGGCCTGGAGGCGATGATCGCCTCGGTCGAGGCGGGCTTGCCGGCGAGCGAGGGTCGGCGCGAGCAGGCGGTGAACCTGGTCGTGCGCATGGTGGGCGCGCTAGCGCTGTCGCGCGCCGTGCCGGACGCGAACCCCTTGGCCGCCGAGTTGCTGGACGCGCCGCTGCGCGCGTCCCTGCGCGAGGTGGGTGAGGGTTAGAGGCCTCACGAGCGAGGGGATTTCGCGCCCCTTCCTCCTCGATGGAGGAAGGGTAGGGATGGTGGTGCGAGCAGTGGGTGTAGGCGAAGGGCGCAGGTCGGCGCCGACCTATGGGTTCTGCGTCAGCTCAGCGGCCACACCACCACCCCTGCCCCTCCTCCATCGAGGAGGAGGGACGCCAGGTTCTGCGATCTGGGCTCGGTGTCGACGCGCCCTAGAAGCCCCGCGCGTCCAGCCAGGCGGTGACGGTCGAGACCGCCGTCGGCAACAGGTCCGGGCGCGCCATGTAGTAGTGGTCGGCGTCCTTGATATCGACGTAGGTCTTGTCCTTCGACGCCAGGGCTTCGAACATCCGCCGCGCGTGGCTGGGCGTGCAGGCCAGGTCGGCGGTGTTGTTGATCGTCAGGGTCGGACACGAGATGCGCCCGCCGTTCTTCACCCCGTGCGCGCGGCTCTCGTCATAGCTCCACTGCGAGAGCCATGACCGCAGGGTGGTGAACCGGCCCAGGCCCACCGGCCCGTCATTGGCGATGCGCGGGACGCCCAGGTAGCAGGTGTAGGGCTTGCGGTCGGACGGGTCCTGGGTGGGGTCGGTCCAGCGCACGTCGCACATGGTGCCGTAGACCACGAACGGCCGCTCCATGTCCGGGTCGCCGGCGGCCTTGAGCTCGGCCAACGTGGCCCTCAC
Organism: uncultured Phenylobacterium sp.; assembly: GCA_966096115.1. Taxonomy (GTDB): domain Bacteria; phylum Pseudomonadota; class Alphaproteobacteria; order Caulobacterales; family Caulobacteraceae; genus Phenylobacterium. The sequence continues at coordinate 44,061 of CBHTUE010000001.1, read as the reverse complement.
GCGCGCGGTGATGCGGCGATTGCGGGCGATCTGGGCCTCGCGGAAGCGGGCCACGAAGGCGGCGTCATAGGGCGGCTGGTGCGGGCAGTCCTCGGCATAGATGTTGAGCTCGCGGTCGCGCTCGAAGGGCCGATCCTCGTCCAGGATCGAGGGATCGATCCACTCGGTCATGGTCACCGAGCGGCTGATGTGGGCCGCCAGCAGCAGGATGCCGTCGGCCGGCTGCAGGCCCGCGCCGACCAGGTCCACCGGGTCGCCTGCCGGGGTCTCGGTGATGGTCGGGCGCTCCGCCTGGTCCTGGTAGAACAGCGACAGCGACCCGCCACCGGACCAGCCGCCCAGCACCACCTTGTCGTAGCCGAACCGCTTCTTGAGGTCGGCGATGCAGGCGCCCAGGTCCAGGACGCACTTCTCCAGGATCAGCGCCGTGTCGTTCCCGCGGTAGCGGGTGTTGCAGTAGATGACGTGCCGCCCGGCGCGGGCCAGCGCCGTCACCATCGGCAGGAACGAGCCGCCGCCGATCGGGTGGCTGAACAGGATGACGGTTTTGGAGTCCCCCTCCTCGGGCCGGATGCGCATGCATTCGACGAACACGTGGCCGTCGGGGCCGCCGTAGGTCTCTTTCAGCCGGGTCTTCTCGGCATAGGAGTAGCCGTAGGGCTCGCGAAGGATCTTCATGCCTGCCTCAGGAAAAGGGGGGCTCAGAAAAGAAAGGGGGGCGGCCGAGCCGCCCCCACAGGTATGCGAACAAGTCCTCCCGGGGGAGCTGGGAGGTTGACCGCAGAACTCAGCCGGCGACCGCGCGCGCCTTGCGCTTGAGCGGAACCGGATTGCCCTTCTCGTCCATCGGATCGACCAGCAGGTCGGCGTCGGTGAACGGCCGCACCAGGGCGGCGAGCTCCAGCTTGATGCCGTTGGGATCGGTGAAATAGACCGACCGGATCCAGGTGTGCTCGGTGGGCTCCGCCGGGTGGCCGTCGGGGCCGTCCGAGTGATTGATCACGTGGCACTCGACCCCCTTCGCCCGTAGCCGGGCGACGGCGGAATCGAAAGTCTCGATCGGGATGTTGATCGCCAGATGGTTCATCGAGGCGATCGCCGACATCATCCCGTCCTTGGCCACGTCCAGCGGCTGCGACGCGATGCCGGGCGAGAACGGCGGCGGCTCGGCGAACCAGAAGAACGCGATCAGCGCGCCATTGCCGCAGTCGAAGAAGAAATGCTGGTGCTTGCCGCCGATCCCCATGGAGCGGACCAGCGGCATCTCCAGCACGTTCTCGTAGAAGTCGACCGTTTCCGCCATGTCCTTGCAGACCAGGGCGACGTGATTGACGCCGCCGTACTGGAAGCCGGGATCCTTCGTATGGGCCGTCATCTCCGTACTCCTTGCTCTCGCCCCGTCGGGGCCGCGCGGGCTATCGGAACTTCACCGCCAGTTCGAGGCCGGTGACCCTGGGGTCCGCATAGTAGTTCGCATTGAACAGGCCGGCGATCGGATTGGCGTTGATCAGGTGGGTCTTGTTCGTGAGGTTGTGCACGAAGGCCGACAGCCGGTAGCGATCCTTGGCGTCCTCATAGGTGAGGTCCACGTCGGTGATCGAGTACTTGCCCTGGAAGCCCTGCGGCGCGTTGGTCAGGTTGGTGTAGTGCGCGCCTTCGTAGGACCAGGCCACGTGCGGCGTCAGCACGCCCCAGTCGCCCAGATCCCAGTTGTACTTGGCCTCCAGCTTGGCGGTCCAGTTCGGCGCCCGCGGCGGGACGAGGTAGCAGGGTGAACTCGAGTCCGAGTGGTCCTGCTTGATCGGCGGCGAGCCGGGGCCCGCGGTCAGGCCGTTACAGACGTGGCCGGGGAAGTTGTAGCTCAGCGCCGAGACGAAGCTGGAGTAGCGGGCGTGGAGGTAGCCCACCGAGGCGTCGAACTGCAGCCCGGGCAGCGGCAGCGCGGTCGCCCGCACCTCGATCCCCTTGGCCTTCTCGAAGGCGTCGTTGGCGATGAATGCCTGCTGGCCGCTGCCGCCGGCCACGGGCCGGAACGCGCCGACCTGCAGGTTGTCGTACTTGTTGATGAAGCCCGTCACGTTTACGCGCAGCTTCTTGTCCAGCCACTCCGACTTGATGCCGGCCTCCAGCGCCTTGGCCGACTCCGGCGAGTAGGGGCTGAGTTGCGAGATGCTGGTGGCCGCGGCCGAGAAGCCGCCAGCCTTCTTGCCGGTGGAATAGCTGACGTAGGCCATCAGGTCGTCGCTGTACTCGTAGCGGCCGGCGATGCGGTAGATGACGTCGTCCCAGGTCTTCTGGTTCGAGATGCCGGCGCCGAACGGCGGGTTCAGGTTGGGCAGGCTGGGCCAGTTGGTGATCCGCTTCTTCTCAGTCGTGTAGCGGAGGCCGCCGGTGATCACGAACTTCTCCATGAACCGGTAGTCCGCCTGCGCGAAGGCGGCGAGGCTGCGGGCGTAGGTGGCCGTCCCCAGCGCCTGGGTCACCGTCGGCGTCGAGGCGCCGGTGTTGGCGAAGAAGCTCGGGCCGAGCACGTTGGTCTGGTAGTTGTGGTGCCGCGTCGAGAAGTAGAAGACGCCGCCCTGCCACTGGAGCGGGGACGCGGTGTCATTCGACGCGAAGCGGATTTCCTGGCTCTGCTGTGAGCGGCCGGTGTGCAGGTTGGACGTGAAGTAGTTCAGGTCCGTCGCGTCGAAGTCGGCGATCTGCAGCGACCGGTACTTCAGGTACGTCGAGATCGAGGTGACGTCGAAGCCCCACGGCGTGCGGTAGTGGGTGTCGAGGATGTAGCCCTTCTGGTCCAGGTTGTCGGCGCCGTCGGTGTCGCGCCGCACGGTGCGCACGTCGGTCGGGCCGCCCGGATAGCCGACGCCCGGCCGCCCGGCGACGGGCGAGTTGGCGTTGATCGGGCCGCGCGAATACAGCGCGTCGTTGGGGCCGTTGCCGTTCTGGCCGACCGGCACGTCCTGCCGCTGGCGGGTGTAGAAGGCGGTCGCCAGGATCGTCAGGTCGTCGTTCGGCTTCCACTGCAGCTTGCCGCGGATCGAGCGGCTGTTGTCGCCGCCGGCGTGGGTGTCGCCCTGCCGCTGGCCGTTGACGGGGTCCACGTAGAGGTTGCGGAAGAAGCCGTCGGACTGCTGGGTGTTGGCCGAGATGCGGGCCGCCAGGGTGTCGGTGATCGGCAGGTTGGCGGTGACGTTGGTGTTGAAGCGGCCGTAGTTGCCGACCCGGATCTTGCCGTCGACCTCGTAGTCGGGCGTCGGGTCCTGGGTGCGGATATTGATCACGCCGCCGGTGGTGTTGCGGCCGAACAGGGTGCCCTGCGGGCCCTGCAGCACTTCGATCTGGGCCGCGTCATAGGTGTTCAGCAGCGTGCCGACGTTGGTGAAGTAGAACATCCCGTCGATTGAGACGCCGACCGGCGGCTCCACCCCGTCGATGCCGGAGAAGCCGATGCCGCGGGAGTAGACCACTGCCGAGGAGCGGCTGACCGAGCCCACGCCCTCGATGGTGAAGTTCGGCGCGGCGCGCGTGAAGTCGGCCAGGTTGTGCAGGAACTGACGCTCGATCTGTTCCTTGCCCAGGGCGGTGACCGAGACGGGCACATCCTGCGCCGACTCGTTGCGGCGCTCGGCCGTCACCACGATCGTTTCGACCTCGGTCGCGACCTTCGAATCGGTCGCCGTCTGGTCGGCGGCCTGCGCCGTGCCCGCCACGCTGATGAACGCCGCAATCGCCGCAGCGCTCGCCAGAAGCTGTTGTCGTCCGCGCATTGAATCCCCCGCTAGATCGTCTTGTTTTGGCGGCCGTCCGAACCCGAATTGTGCAGTGCGGTATGTGTTCGGACGCGCAACGCCTTGTGGGGAAAGCCTAGGCGACCCGCGAAATAGCTGAGAGACGCTAAAAATTTGCCATTCGGAAAATGCAGTTTTGCCCGAGACCCAGGGTCAACTTGCGGGGCGACTACACGGAACGGGCACTCCGCGCATGTCTTCAACCGCGGCTAGCGTAACAACTTGGGACTACGCCTCAGGCGTTGGGGCGGAAGTTGCGTCCCAGGGCGTCCAATTCGTCCATCAGCCAGTTGCGGAACGCCACGAATTCCGGCGTTTCGGCGAAGCTTTCGCGGCACACCAGCCAGTAGGAGCGCTTGGAGGTGTAGGCCAACTCGGTGTCGAACGGCGCCGCCAGCACGCCCTGCTCCATCCAGTGATCGACCAGCGGCGAGCGACCCAGGTCGACGCCCACACCGTGGATGGCGGCGGTCATCGACATGTTGAACATGTCGAAGCGCCGCGCCTCTTCCAGGCTGAGGTCGCCGAGGTCGACGCCCGCGGCCCGCGCGGCGGCGATCCAGTCGCGCCAGCCCTCCGGCGCGACGGTCGTGTCGAGGAGGTGGTGGTTGATCAGGTCGGCCGGCTTCCGGATCGCCTTGGGGCCCTTCAGCAGTTCGGGCGAGCAGACCGGGAAGTGGATTTCGTGGGCGAGCTTCTCGGCGCGGAGCCCCGGGAACTCGTTGTCGAGACCGGCGCCGCGGACCGCGACGTTCGCGCCGGTGCGTTCGAACTCGACCGGCCCGTACCACTTGGTGAGGGCCTTGATCTCCAGGTTTATGTCGGGGTTCGTCGCGTAGAACCGGTGCAGCCGCGGCACGATGAAGTCGGTGGCGAACGACACCACGCTGTCCAGCACCAGCTGGCGGCTGGAGTCGGGGTTCTTCAGCCGGCGCGAGCTTTCGTGCAGGGCGTCGAAACTGGAGGTGACCTGCAGCAGATACTCCTGGCCCTTCACCGACAGGGTCAGGCCGCGGTTCGAGCGGATGAACAGCACCACGCCCAGCTCGGCCTCCAGCACCCGAATCTGGTGCAGGATGGCCGCGCGGGTCACGTTCAGCTCGCGCGACGCGCCGGCGACGCCGAAACGGCCCACCGCTTCGAACGCCCGCAACGCCGTCAATGGCGGCAGCCAGTCCATAGAGCCCGCCATCGCTCCCTTGCCCCGATCAGCCTAGGAGGATGTCACTTCGCGGCCGGGCGCAAGCAACCTGGCCTGCGGCATTCTCGGCTCAGACCGCGTCATAGATCTCGATGGTTGTGCCCGGCGCCACCAGGCCGGCCATGTTCGGCCGGTTCGCCACCATGTGCTCGGCGGTGCGGTGGGCGTCCAGGTCGGCCTGGCTGTCATAGAGCTCCATGACCACGTAGCTGTTCGGGTCCTCGCGGGAACGGACCAGCTGGTAGAGCTTGTTGCCGGGCTCGTGGGCGCGCACGCCGGCCGCCTGCTTGGCGAAGGCGGCCTCGAACTCCGGGCCCTTGCCGGGGTTGGTCGTCAGTTTCACGATCAGTCCAATCGCCACCTTGGGCTCTCCTCTCGAATGTCGGGTCAGACGGCGGCGCGGTCGGCCCAGGACGGGTCGCGCCAGTCCTGCACGCCAGGTTCCTCGGGGGCGGGGATCTCCACCACCCGCTCGGGCACGTCGTCGTACTCCAGGCGCAGCGCCTTCACCGTGGTGGCGTGCAGGGCGTACATGTTCACGAAGTAGGTCAGCATCAGGATCTCGTCGTCCGGCAGCCCGGCTTTCAGGGCGGCGAACACCCGGTCGTGCACCCGGCCGCCCTCCAGGATCATGCCGTCGACGTAGGCCAGCACGGCGCGTTCCAGCGGCGTGTAGACGTCGGCGACGGTCCAGTAGGGGGCGGCGGCGATCTTCTCGTCGGCCAGGCCCACGCGGCGGCCCGCCTTGCAGTGCTGGGAATAGACGAACTGGCTGCCGCGCGCATAGCCGGTCCGGATCAGGGCCAGCTCGCGCAGCGCCGGGTCCAGCGGCGCGTTGGCCATCGAGTAGGCGCTGAACGCCTTCAGGATGCCGGGCGTGCGGGCCCAGACGGTCCACCAGTTGCCGGGCGTGCCGGTGGAGGTGCCCGGCTCGGCGATCGGGTCGCGGTCGCCGAACATGTTGTTGTAGTGGGCCAGCATGTCTTCCGGCGCCTCGGCGCGGGGCAGAGGGGCTACTCTGGGCATCGATGAACTCCGGAAGCGGCGGCGCTCATGCGTCCGCCGGGCTGTGGTAGAGGGCGCGCGCGCGGTCCAGGCTGTGGCGAAGGCCGGCGCGGCCAAAGGCCAGGATGGCGATGGTGATCGGCGTGATGACGACGCTGGCCGTGGCCAGCGACAGGCCGACCGCCTGCTCGTCGCGATAGACGTAGTCGGTGAGCAGCGCGATCACCGTCGGCCCCGAGGCGACGCCCAGGATGTTGGCGCAGAAGCCAAACAGGGCCGCGGTCTGGCCGCGCAGCTGGTTGGGCGTCACGGCCTGAAGCGCCGCGGCGATCAGCGACAGCGGCAGGGTGCCGATGAACTGCGAGACGGTCAGCACCACCAGCGCCAGGGTGGCGTTCGGCATGAACATCGCCGTCGGCACCAGGATCATGTTGGTCCCGGCGGTGATCATCGGCAGGACGAAGTAGACGTCCTTGATCCCGCGCTTGTGCTCCATCCACTCGGCCAGCCGCGCGCCGACCAGCGCGCCGGACAGGCCCATCACGGCCATGATGCCCCCGTAGACGTAGCCGATGTCCTGGGCCTGCCAGTGGTGCGCGCGGATGAAGAAGGTCGGCATCCAGGCGGCGACGCCGAAGCCCAGCATGGTGCTGATCGAGAAGCCGGCGAAATGGCAGCCCATCATGCGCCGGTTGGCCGAGAAGAAGGCGATCAGCTGCGAGCGTTGGGCGGCCTTGTCGCCGCTCGGGGCCAGGCCGCGGCGCACCGGCTCGCGCACGAACATCAGCGGGATCGTGAAGAGCAGGCCGCCCAGGCCCACGAACACGAAGGTCATCTGCCAGGGCCGGAGCACGCCCAGACCCGGCAGGTCGATCGGCGGCAGCTGGGCCACCAGCTGGATCGCCAGGCCGCCGACGACCAGGGCCAGGCCCGCGCCGACGTACTGGGCGCCGGTGTAGAGGCCGATCGCGCGGGTCAGCTTCTCGCGCGGGAAGTAGTCGCTGATGGTGGAAAGCGCCGACGGGCCCAGCGAGGCCTCGCCGATCCCCACCGAGATGCGGGCCAGGAACAGCTGGATGAAGTTCTGCGCCAGGCCGCAGGAGGTGGTGGCCAGGCCCCAGAATAGGGCGCCGATCAGGATGATCCGCTTGCGGTTGCCGTGGTCGGCCAGCCGCCCGAAGAGCAGGCCGAAGAGCACGAAGAAGATCACGAAGGCCGCCCCTGCCAGCAGGCTCACCTCGGTGTCGGTGAGGTGGAAGTCGCGTTTGATCGGCGCGAACAGCAGGGTGAGGATCTGGCGCTCCACGTAGGAGACCATGTTGATCAGCGACAGCGCGCACACCGCGAACCAGGCGTAGGCGGCAGGGGGGAAAGCGGTGGACGCGGCCGGGGCCGTCGGCGGGGCGGCGGTCGCGGTCATGCGCGGGCTCAGGCCGAGACCAGCGGCTTGGCGGGCGCGCGTTCGCCCTCGGCGTTGACCGGCTCGGCGCCCAGGTCCTGCGGGCCATAGGCGCGGGTCAGCGCCGCCAGCTCCATGTGGATGCCGTTCGGGTCGCGGAAGTACATCGAGCGGATCCAGGTGAGCTCGTTCACCTCCGGCGAGGCGTGGCGCTCCGAGTCCTCGTGGTTGATCACCCGCAGCTCGACGCCGCGGGACCGCAGCCGCTCGGCGTATTCGTCGAACTTCTCCAGCGGCACGCTGATCGCCAGGTGGTTCATCGAGGCGTGCGCGGTCTGCGAGCCCTTGTTGAGGTAGTCCGGGTGCATCGAGGCGACGCCCGGCGCGGCCGCCGGCGCGTTGGGGAACCAGAAGAAGGCGATCGAACCGCCGCCGCCGCAGTCGAAGAAGAAGTGCTGCCCGCGGCCGCCCGGCAGGTCGATGGTCTTCTGCAGCGGCATCTCCAGCACGCCCGTGTAGAAGTCGACCGTCTCGGCCATGTCGCGGCAGACCAGCGCGACGTGGTTCACGCCGCGATATTCCATCGGCTCACTCATGCGCGTTCACTCCGAGGCGGCCGGCGTTCGTTCGCCGGTCCGATATGGCCACGATGCTAGGTTCCGCGCGCTCCCGGGGCCAAAGCAGAAAATTACCGCCCCACGAGAAATCCGATTTGCCGCGCATGGAGATCGGCGATCTCCTGTCCCCCTCAGGCCGGGGCCGCCGTGCTGCCGCGCAGGATGAGGCGGTGGGGCAGGGTGACGTGGCGGACCTGGTCGGCCTGGCCGGAGAGCACTTCGAGCAGCAGCCGTACGACCTCGTGGCCGATGCGGTCCATCGGCTGGCTGACGGTGGTCAGCGGCGGGTCCAGGTGCGGCGCGTAGCGGATGTCGTCGAAGCCGACGAGGGAGATGTCCTGCGGGCACTTCAAGCCCAGGCGGCGGAAGGCCTCCAGCGCGCCCATGGCCATCTCGTCGCTGAAGCAGAAGATCGCCGTGGGCCGCGGCGAGGCCTCGAGCAGCGCAAGCGCCTGGGCGAGGCCGGACTCGATCGAGAAGTCGCCGGTGGCGGCGGTCACCGGGTGGCCGTGGCGGGCGGCGGCGTCGGCGGCGCCGGCCAGCCGGTCGCGGCTGATCGGGCTGGCCAACGGGCCGGTGATCACCCCGATACGGCTGTGGCCCAGGCCGTAGAGGTGGGCCATGGCCTCGGCGGCGGCGCGCTCGTTGTCGATGTGGGCGCTGGAGACGCGGAGCGCCGGGCTGTACTCGCAGCCGTTCACGATGGGGGTGCGGTGGCCGAGCGCGGCGACCATCTCGACCAGGGTCTGCGGCAGGCGGTGGCCCAGGAAGATCAGGCCGTCGGCCTCCTTGCGGCGCAGCATCTGTGCGTACTGCTCCTCGCGCTCCACCTCGTGGCGGGTGTCGCCCAGCAGGACCGAGTACCCCGCCGCGGTCGCGGCTTCTTCGACTCCGCGGATCACCTGGCTGAAGAACGGATTGGAGATGTCCGGCACGGTCACCAGGATCTTCTGGGTCCGCGTGGTGCGCAGGCTCTGGGCGGCGACGTTGGGCGCGTAGCCCAGCTCGGCCACCGCGGCCATCACCTTCGCCTGGGTCGCCTCGGCCACCAGGCCGGGCGTGCTGAGCACCCGCGAGACGGTGGCCGTCGATACGCCCGCGACCCGCGCGACGTCCTGGATCGTGGCCAAGGGCGGTTGCCTCCCGCGGTGGCGTTTGCTACCGAATGAAAACGATTACATCAGAGCGAGCGGGACCGTTCAAGAGTCACGCCGCCCATACGGGTCGGGGAGGACCTTCAGGATGACGGCGCAGGCGCGGCTTTTCCTGATGATGGTGCTGCAGCTGGCGGTCTGGGGCGCCTGGGCGCCGAAGCTGTTTCCGTACATGGGCATGCTGGGCTTCGCCCCCTGGCAGCAGTCGCTGGTCGGCAGCGCGTGGGGGATCGCCGCGGTGGTGGGAATCTTCTTCTCCAACCAGTTCGCGGACCGCAACTTCGCCGCCGAGAAGTTCATGGCGGGCAGCCACGCGCTCGGGGGCCTGGCGCTCCTGGGTTGCGCCTTCCTCACCGACTTCTGGCCGTTCTTCGCCTGCTACCTGGCGTTCTCGATCCTCTACGTGCCGACCTTGAGCGTCTCCAACGCCATCGCCTTCGCCAACCTGAAGGACCCGGCCAAGAACTTCGGCGCCATCCGCATGGGCGGCACGGTAGGCTGGATCTTGGTCTCCTGGCCGTTCGTGTTCCTGCTGGGCGCGCATGCCACGGCCGATCAGGTGCGCTCGATCTTCATCGTCTCGGCGGTGGTGTCGTTCGCGCTCGCCGCCTACAGCCTGACCCTGCCGCACACGCCGCCGAAAAAGGACGCGGCCGGCGCCGATCCGCTGGCGTGGCGCGAGGCGATCAAGCTGCTGGGCGTGCCCTTCGTGGGCGTGCTCTTCCTGGTCACCTTCATCGATAGCGTCATCCACAACGGCTACTTCGTGATGGCCGACGCCTTCCTGACCAACCGGGTGGGCATCGCCGGCAACCTCTCGATGATCGTGCTGAGCCTGGGCCAGTTCGCCGAGATCGTGACCATGTTCGTGCTGGGCGGGGTGCTGATCCGGCTGGGCTGGAAGACCACGATGATCATCGGGATCCTGGGACACGCGGCGCGGTTCGCGGTGTTCGCCTTCTTCGCCGACAGCGTGCCGACGATCATCGCCGTCCAGCTGCTGCACGGCGTCTGCTACGCCTTCTTCTTCGCCACAGTGTACATCTTCGTCGACGCCGTGTTCCCGGAGGACGTGCGCAGCTCCGCGCAGGGGCTGTTCAACCTGCTGATCCTGGGGATCGGCAATGTGGTGGCGAGCTTCCTCTTCCCGACCCTGATCGGGAAATGGACCGGGCCGGGCGGCGTCGTCGACTACCAGACCCTGTTCCTGGTCCCGACCGGCATGGCGCTGGTCGCCGTGCTGCTGCTGGCCCTGTTGTTCCGTCCGCCGACCCGCGCGCCCGACGCCGTGGCGGCCGCTGCCTGATTGGAGGAAACCCCGTGTCCCCGACCTCGACCCTGCTCCATCGGCGCGGCTTCCTGACCGCCGGCGCCGCGCTGCTGGCCGCCCCCGCGATGGGCGCGGCCGCCCAGCCGTTCTTCGCGCGCCACGCCCTGCCGATCGGCATCCAGCTCTACACGGTGGGTCCGGACGCGGCGAAGGACCTGGACGGCACGCTGAAGGCGCTGTCGACCATGGGCTACAAATCGGTGGAATCCGCCGGCTTCTACGGCAAGACGGCCGCGCAGTTCCGGGCCGCGCTGGACGCGGCGGGCGTCATCTGCCCCAGCGCCCACATCCAGGGCCGCGGCGGCCTCGACGGCGACCTGGGCAAGCTGGCCGACGACCTGAAGACGATCGGGGTCAAGACCGCGATCATGCCCAGCCCCTACATCCCCGACCGGCTGCAGGGCAAAGGCCTGCGCGAGACGCTGACCCAGCTGACCGCCGACGACTTCAAGATGAATGCCGACTTCCTGAACCAGAAGGCCGCGGGCCTGAAGAGGGCCGGCATCAAGGTCGGCTACCACAATCACAACTTCGAGTTCGCGCCGCTCGGGTCGACCAACGGTCTCGAGATCCTGCTGAAGAACACCGACCCGTCGCTGGTGACCTTCGAGATGGACCTGGGCTGGGTGGCCGCCGCCGGCGCCGATCCGGCGGCCCTGCTGACCAAACACAAGGGGCGGTTCAGCGCCGTCCATATCAAGGACCTGAAGGCCTCGACCAAGCCCAACTTCGTGCTGGCCATGGACCCCACCGAGGTCGGCTCCGGCGAGCTGGACTGGAAGAAGATCCTGGCGACCGCCTACGCCACCGGCGTGCGCGGCTACTACGTCGAGCAGGAGGCGCCCTTCGCCTTCCCGCGGCTGGAGTCGGCGAAGATCGACCACGACTTCCTGGCCAAAGTCGTCGCGTGACGCGCCGCGGGCCCATACGGCTCGCCATGGTGGGCGGCGGCCCAGGCGCCTTCATCGGCCCGGTGCACCGCATGGCCGCCGAACTGGACGGGCGTCTCAAGCTGGTGGCCGGCGCGTTCAGCCGCGACCCGGCCAAGAGCGCGGCGGCCGGCGAGGCGTGGGGCGCGCGGAGCTACGCCGGCTTCGATGAGATGATCGCCGCCGAGGCGGCGCGCGATGACGGCGCCGAGGCCCTGGCGATCGTGACGCCCAACCACCTGCACTTCGCGCCGGCGGCGGCCGCCCTGAAGGCCGGCCTGCACGTGATCAGCGACAAGCCGGCGACCCTGAACCTGGCCCAGGCCAAGGAGCTGGCCGGGATGGTCAAGGCGTCGGGCCGGCTCTACGGCCTGACCCACGTCTACACGGGCTATCCGATGGTCCGCGAGGCGCGCGAGATCGTGCGGCGCGGCGACCTGGGCGCCGTGCGCAAGGTGGTGGTGGAGTACCCGCAGGGCTGGCTCTCCGAGCCGATCGAGCAGGGCGGCGACAAGCAGGCCATGTGGCGGGCCGACCCGGCGCAGTCGGGCGTCGGCGGCTGCATCGGCGACATCGGCACCCATGCCTTCAACCTGGCGGAGTTCGTGAGCGGCCTGGCGGTGACACGCATCTGCGCCGACGTGGCCGCGGTCGTGCCCGGCCGGGTGCTGGACGACGACTGCAACGTGCTGCTGCGGTTCGCGGGCGGCGCGCGTGGCGTGCTGATCGCCTCGCAGATCTCGGCGGGCGCGCGCAACGGCGTGACCCTCAAGGTCTATGGCGAGAAGGGCGGCCTGACCTGGAGCCACGAGCGCGCCACCGAGCTTACCGTCGACTGGCTGCACGCGCCGACCCAGACGCTGCACGCGGCCTCGCCCTACCTCAGCGGCCCGGCGCTCAGCGGCGCGCGCATTCCCACCGGCCATCCGGAGGGCTTCATCGAGGCGTTCGCCAACCTCTACCGCGACTTCGCCGCCGCGATCACCGAGGGCCGGTCCAGCGCCGATCCGGTGCCCGGGATCGCCGAGGGCGTGCGCACGATGGCGTTCGTGGAGACCGCGGTGGCGGCGAGCCAGGCGGGCAAGGGCTGGGTCGAGCTGGGAGCCGCCGCATGAAGACGCTGAAGGGTCCGGGCATCTTCCTGGCGCAGTTCATCGGGACCGAGGCGCCGTTCAACAAGCTCGACACCATCGCCAGGTGGGCGGCCGACCTGGGCTATGTCGGCGTGCAGATGCCGACCGGCGGGGCCGACAGCTTCTTCGACCTGGAGCGGGCGGCCGAGAGCCAGACCTATTGCGACGAGATCGCCGGGACGCTGGCTGAGCACGGCCTGGTGATCACCGAACTCTCGACCCACCTGCAGGGCCAGCTGGTGGCCGTGCATCCGGCCTACGACGACCTGTTCGACGGCTTCGCGCCGCCGGAAGTGCGCGGCAAGCCGGCCGAGCGGCAGGCCTGGGCCGTGCGCCAGGTGAAGGCGGCGGCGAAGGCCAGCCAGCGGCTGGGCCTGACGGCGCATGCGACGTTCTCCGGCGCGCTGGCCTGGCCCTACGTCTACCCGTGGCCGCAGCGGCCGGCAGGCCTGATCGAGGAGGCGTTCGCCGAGCTGGGCCGGCGCTGGAAGCCGATCCTCGACGTGTTCGACGAGCACGGCATCGACGCCTGCTACGAGATCCACCCGGGCGAGGACCTGCACGACGGCGCCACCTACGAGCGGTTCCTGGACGAGGTGGGCGGCCACCCGCGCGCGTGCCTGCTGTACGACCCCAGCCACTTCGTCCTGCAGCAGCTGGACTACCTGGACTACATCGACCGCTACCATGAGCGCATCCGCGCCTTCCACGTGAAGGACGCCGAGTTCCGGCCGAACGGGCGCTCCGGCGTCTACGGCGGCTACCAGGGCTGGGTCGACCGGCCGGGCCGGTTCCGCTCGCTGGGCGACGGGCAGGTCGATTTCGGCGCGATCTTCTCCAAGCTGGCCGCCTACGACTATCCGGGCTGGGCGGTGCTGGAATGGGAGTGCGCGCTGAAGCACCCCGAGGACGGCGCCCGCGAAGGCGCGCCGTTCATCAGGGACCACATCGTCCGCGTGACGCCACACGCCTTCGACGACTTCGCCGCCTCGGGCATCGACCCGTCGCGCAACCGACGCCTGCTGGGACTCTAGGGGAGGACACTGATGGCCAACCTCAACAACAAGGCCAAGGACGAGCACACCTACGACGCCATCGTTGTCGGCAGCGGCATCACCGGCGGCTATGCGGCGATGGAGCTGACCCGGAAGGGGCTCAGGACCCTGGTTCTGGAGCGCGGCGGGCCGGTGCGCCACGTCCTGGACTATCCGACCGCGCGCCTGCACCCGTGGGAGACCAAGTACCCCCGCGGCAAGCTCCCGCAGGCGGAGATGGACGCCCACTATCCGATGCAGCAGCGCACCGGCTATGCGGTGACCGAGTATTCCAAGCACTTCTTCGTCAAGGACGACGAGAACCCCTACACCGAGACCCAGCGCTACGACTGGATCCGCGGCTACCACGTGGGCGGGCGGTCGATCACCTGGGGGCGGCAGTGCTACCGCCATTCCGACCTCGACTTCGAGGCCAACGCCAAGCAGGGCCTGGGTACCGATTGGCCGATCCGCTACGCCGACCTCGCGCCCTGGTACGATCAGGTGGAGCGGTTCATCGGGGTCAGCGGCCGCGCCGAGGGCCTGCCGCAGTTGCCGGACGGCGTGTTCCAGCCGCCGATGGAGTTCAACTGCGTCGAGGACGCGTTCAAGAAGAAGGCCGAGGGCAAGTTCCCCGAGCGGCGCGTCACCATCGGCCGCGCCGCGCACCTCACCAAGCCGACCGACGAGCAGATCGCGCTCGGCCGCGGCCAGTGCCAGAACCGCAACCTGTGCGTCCGCGGCTGTCCGTTCGGCGCCTACTTCAGCTCCAACTCCGCGACCCTGGTGGCGGCGGAGCGGACGGGCAACCTGACGCTGCGCCCCAACTCCATCGTCACGTCGCTGGTCTATGACGACAAGGCCGGCAAGGCGACCGGGGTGAAGGTGCTGGACGCGGCTACGGGCCAGGAGATCGAGTTCCACGCCGGGGTGATCTTCCTCTGCGCCTCGACCTTCAACTCCACCTGGATCCTGATGAACTCGACCAGCCGGCGGTTCCCCAACGGCTTCGGCAACGAGAGCGACCAGCTGGGCCGCAACATCATGGACCACCACCTGGGCGTCGGCGCCCAGGCCTTCGCGCCCGGGTTCGAGGACATGTACTACTCGGGCCGCCGGCCGAACGGGATCTACGTCCCGCGCTTCCGCAACCTCGGCGACAAGGCCACGGCGCGGTCCGACTTCATCCGCGGCTACGGCTACCAGGGCGGGGCGGCGCGGCTGGGCTGGGACCGCGACCTGAACGGCGGCGGGGTCGGCGAGACGCGCAAGGCCGCGCTGAGCCAGCCGGGGCCCTGGGGCATCCGCCTGGGCGGCTTCGGCGAGATCCTGCCGAACCCGAAGAACCGCATCACCATGAACCACAAGGTGAAGGACAAGTACGGCCTGCCGACGCTCACCTTCGACGTCGGCATGGGCGACAACGAGATGGCGATGCGCAAGGACATGAAGTCCGCCGCCGCCGAGATGCTGGAGGCCGCCGGCTTCCAGGGCGTGCGTGAACTGGACGGCGATTACGGGCCGGGCCTGGGCATCCACGAGATGGGCACGGCGCGGATGGGGCGCGACCCGAAGACCTCGGTGCTGAACGCCTTCAACGCGGTGCACGAATGCCGGAATGTCTACGTCACCGACGGCTCGGCCATGGCCTCGTCGGCCTGTGTGAACCCGTCGCTGACCTACATGGCCCTGACCGCGCGGGCGGCGGACCACGCGGTGGAAGCGCGCAAGCGGGGGGAACTATGATGGCGGCGCCCAAGCGATCCTCGGGAGGAGGCATAGCGATGTTGAATCGACGCGAAGCTTTCGGTGGGCTGGCCGTGGCGGCTGCGGCCCTGAGCGGCCTGACGCCGACCTACGCCGTGGCGCAAGGCGCGGCCCTGGGCTGGACGCCTGTCGCCCTGACCGCGGCGCAGGCGCGCACGCTGGATGCGGCGGCCGAGGCGATCATGCCGGCCACCGACACCCCCGGCGCGCGCGAGGCCGGCGTGGCGAAGGTGGTGGACGCCTGGGTCGGGAACTTCTGCACCAAGGCCGATGCGGCGACGCTCCGCTCGGCGCTGGACCGGCTGGACGCCGACGCCAAGGCGGCCGGGGCGGCCTCGTTCGCCGCAGCGGCCCCTGCGCAGCAGGCGGCGGTGCTGGCGAAGTCCGACGCCGACAAACCGGAGCCCGGCGGCAAGACCCCGTTCGGCCTCTTGAAGGAGTACGTGACCGTGGCCTTCTTCACGTCAAAGCCGGGCGCGACACGGACCCTGCGCTACGATCCGAACCCGGGGCCGTTCAAGGGCTGCATCCCGGTCGGCCAGGTCGGCCGGACGTGGGCGACGTCGTGAGGCGGGCGGGTCTCGCGCTGGTCGCCGCCGCGCTGGCGGCGGCGCTCCCAGCCGGCGCGGCTGAAGCGTGGAAGCCGATCTTCAACGGGCGGAACCTCGACGGCTGGGTCCCGAAGATCAACCACCACCCGCTGGGCGAGAACTGGCGCGACACCTTCCAGGTAAAGGACGGGGTGCTGAAGGTCGACTACAGCCAGTACCCGGCCTTCAAGGACGAGTTCGGCCACCTGATCTACAAGACCCCGCTCACGTCCTACCGCCTGCGGCTCGAGTATCGCTTCATGGGCCCGTCGCCGCCCGGCGCGCAGCCCTGGGCGTGGCGCAATTCCGGGGTGATGTTCCACGGCCAGGCGCCGGACAAGATGGTGCTGGACCAGCCCTATCCGATCGCCGTGGAGGCCCAACTGCTGGGCGGCAATACGGCCGACGACGTGCGCCACACAGGCAACGTCTGCACGCCCGGCGTCACGGTCTCGCTGAACGGGACGCCGCTGAAGGTGCACTGCCTGGACTCGACGTCGAAAACCTACCGCGACGGCGAGTGGGTGAAGTTCGAGCTGGAGGTGCACGGCGGGCGGCTGGTGCGCCAGTTCGTGAACGGCGAGAAGGTGATGGAGTACACCGACCTGATGCTGGACCCCTCGGAGTTCAAACGCTTCGGCAACATCGACCCCGGCGACGCCAAGGTCGGGCCGCTGACGTCGGGCTACATCTCGTTGCAGGCCGAGAGCGGGCCGATTGAATTCCGCAAGATCGAGCTGATGAAGCTGAAGGAGTAGGCCGCGTGAACCACACGACGCCGACGGTCGAGATCGACACCCGCCACCTGGTGGACCTGCAGCTCCTGCCGCTACTGGATCAGTTCCCCGCGCTGGTGATCACGCCTGAGACCCTGCCGATGCTGCGGGTCCGGCCGCCGGCGTTCAAGCTGGACCCGGCGGACCTGGCGCGCAGCGAGCAGGAGGTGCGCACCGTGCCGGGGCCGGACGGCGCGCCGGAGGTGGAGGTGCTGATCTACCGCCCGAGCGCGGCGGCCACCCGGCTGCGGCCGTGCATCTTCCACATTCACGGCGGCGGCTACGTCGCCGGAGAGGCGCGCGCCAACGAGGCGACGCACCGGCCGCTGGCCGCGGACCTGGATTGCGTCATCGTGTCGGTGAACTACCGGCTGGCGCCGGAGACCGCGTTCCCGGGCAATGTCGAGGACTGCTACGCGGCGATGGCCTGGACGTTCGACAACGCCGCGGCGCTGGGCGTGGACCCGGCCCGGATCGGGGTGATGGGCGAGAGCGCCGGCGGCGGGCTGGCGGCGGCGCTGGCGCTCCTGGCGCGGGATCGCGGCGTCTACCGGCTGGCGTTCCAGCACCTGATCTACCCGATGATCGACGACCGCACCTGCGTCGATCCCGACCCCCACCGCTATGTGGGCGAGTTCATCTGGAACCGGGCGGCCAACCTGTTCGGCTGGACCAGCCTGCTGGGCGAGGCGCCCGGCGGCCCGGACGTGTCGCCCTACGCCGCGGCGGCGCGGGCGCCCTCCGTCGAGGGCCTGCCGCCCACCTACCTGGCGACCGGCGCCCTGGACCTGTTCCTGGAGGAGGACCTGGAGTACGTGCGGCGTCTCACGCGGGCGGGGGTGCCGGTCGAGCTGCACGTCTACCCCGGCGCCTACCACGGCTTCCAGTTCGCCACCGACGCCGACGTGACCAGGACCGCGGCCCGCGACACCCGCGAGGCCCTGGCGCGGGCGCTGGGCTGACGATCTCGCTTCGTCGGCTTCGACGAGTAGCGTGATCGCCCGCCCCTGGATCGTCATTCCCCGGCTTGTCCGGGGGACCCATCCCACCGCAACGACAGATCGTTCGGACACGCCCGCAGCGTCGGTGCCGCAGTCCATCGCTGCCTTCCTGGGGGCGCGACGATGGGGCCCCCGGACAGGCCTGGGGATGACGAGCTTGGAAGGGCTCTGCCGGGCGGAGAGCCGGGACCCAAGGCGGCGATCGGCCTGACGGTTATCCCGCGGGTCCGCCCGCCGGCACGGGCCGGCGTCCGGCGCGATAGGCGGTGTCCAGTTCGCGCCGGTCCTCGTGGTCGGCGGCGTAGCATTCGCAGGCGCGGCGTTCGAGGCCGGCGCGATCCAGGATCTCGACCCGCCCGCGGCTGTAGGCGATCAGGCCGTCGCGCTTGAAGGCGCTCGCCGCGAGGCTGATCGAACTGCGCAACGCCGACGCCATGACGCACATGTAGTCCTGGGTCAGCGCCATGACGGGAACGTTGACGCGGTCATGTGAGATCAGCAGCCAGCGCGCCAGCCGCTGCGGCAGGTGATGCACCGCGTTGCAGGCGATCGTCCGCTCGGCCTGGGCGCTCGAAATCTGCAGGTAGGCCAGGACCTGCCGCATCAGCAGCGGTCGGGTCGCCAGCTCGGCCCTCAGGACCGAGGCCGGCAGGCGGAACGCGGTGCCGCCGATCTGCACGAAGGTGCGCGCGTGCGACGGGATCCCGGTCAGGACCGGAAACAGGCTCGTGACGCCCTCGTAGCCGATCGATGACACCTCGAACGCGCGCCCTTCGCGCAGAAGGGTGACGACCGAAAGCACCGCGCTGCTGGGGAAGTAGACGCTGGTCGGCGCGTCGCCGGCTTCGCACAGTAGCTGCCCCGCGCCCAACGTGACCTCGCGGAGACTGGACGTCAGCGCTCCCCGGTCGGCTTCTTCCAGCGCCTGCAAGAAATGGTTTCGAAACATCCAAATATCAGTCCGTCGAAGAACTCCGTACTCTTGGGGCGATTGCCGCTTCTTCGTAAACGACCAATTCCGAAATACATGAATTATTCTAGCAGAAATCATCTGAAATAGCAGGTTTAATTGCGATGGGGGCTATATTATTCCATATTGGTGCGTTGAATGTGCTTATTTGGAATATGCCCTTGAGCTTCGGCGCTCAGGCGTATGTCCGGCGCCGAACAGACAGGCGGCCGCGCGGTGATTGACTGGCGCTCTCGCAACCATTGAGGGTGGGCTGTCGTGGACGCTTCGCATCTCAGGCGCATGAACATCGAACGCTACACGCGCATGCTCGCCGAGGAGCGTGATGAGGCCCGGCGCGAGCTGCTCAGGGCTGCGCTGGAGCGGGAGGAGACCCGATCCCTCCACGACTATCCCGTCGAGCGGCCCCGGCCGGACTGAAGCGCGGGGCCGCCGACGTGCATGAGGATCACGCTCTCCGGCTAAGGGAGTCGCGGCATCGGATCGCCAACAACCTGCAGATGGTCGCCAGCCTGCTGCTGCTGGACGCGCGCGCCTCGACGACGGGAGAGGCGCGCGACCGCCTGATAGAGGCCCACCTCAGGGTGATGGCCGTCGCCGCGCTGGAGCGGCAACTGTCGCTGTCGCGGGGCGACGCGGCGCCCCTGCGGCCCTATTTCGACGGCCTGTGCGCGAGCATCTCCGAGGCGATGCTCGGACCGGCCTCGCGGGTATCCGTCGTGGTGGCGGCCGACGACGTCACCGTGGACGCGGACTCGAGCGCCTATCTCGGAATGATCGTCACCGAACTGGTGACCAACGCCATCAAGCACGCGTTCCCGGACGGCCGCGCCGGCCGCATCGAGGTGAGCTATGTGGCGCATCCCGGCGGATGGGCCCTGACCGTGCGCGACGACGGCAACGGGGCGGCGGAGGCGGACGGACGGGCCGCCTCGGGCCAGGGCGCCGGGATCGTGCAGGCCCTGGCCAGGCAGTTGCGGGCGGAGGTGACGGCCCTCGCCTCCCCGGAGGGGACGTCGCACGCGGTGGTCTTTACGGCCCCTCGGCACCTGCGACGGACGCGAGCGCCGCGCGGCCGCGGCAGCCATGCCGGGGGCGAACCCCAACACGGCGCCCGCGGGCGACCGCTCCGCGACCGGGCGGGCGACCCTACTTCAGCACCCGGATCTTGAGGTCCTTGAACGCCACGTCGTTGCCGTGGTTCTGGAGTGCGATGCCGCCGGTCGCGCCCGTGGCGAACTGGGGCCAGCGCTTGAACTTGCTGGCGGCGACCAGGGCGTTGAACTCCGGCGAACCCACCGTGTACTCGGCGACCAGCATGCCGTTCAGCCAGTGCTGGACCTTGTTGTGGTCGACGACCAGGCGGGCGGAGTTCCACTCGCCGACCGGCTTGGTCATGTCCATGGAGGGCGCGACCAGGGCGAACAGGCCGCCGGCGCGTTCCAGGGGCGGCTCGCCGCGGGCGTTGTCCAGCAACTGGTATTCCGGCCCGCTCTCGTAGGTCTCGTCGCCCACCGGGATCACGTGGAACATGACGCCGGAGTTGCCCTTGGCGCTGATCTTCCAGTCGAAGGTCAGGTCGAAGTTGGCGTAGTCGGCCTTGGTGACGATGTCCTTGGCCACCTTCGGGTCGGGGAAGAGGACGCCGTCCTTCACGTTCCAGCCGGGTTCGATCTCGGCCTTCTTGAAGCCACGCCAGCCGGCGGTTGTCTTGCCGTCGAACAGCAGCTTCCAGCCGGCCGCCTTCTCCTGCGGCGTCAGGACGTTGTCGGCCGCGAGCGCGGCGGTGGAGAGCGCCGCGATGGCGAGCCCGAGGGCGATGGTCTTGATCACAGTCCCAGCCCCTTCAGGCGATCTTCCAGCACGGCCTTCACCTCGTCGGAGGGGCCGGGGTCGGCGGCGCGCGCCTGGTTGCCGATGAAGCCGATGTCCTTGAACCCGGCTTCGGTCGTGTAATAGGCGCCGACCGTAAGCGCCCGGAACTTCTTGAAGAACTCCGAGCCGGGCAGGGCGGCCATGGCGGCGGTGCGGGCCGCCGCATCGGCCGTCAGCACCTTGGGACCCAGCGCCTTCAGGCCGTCGACGATCAGCGGGCGGTCCTTGATCTGGTCGGGGTAGGGCGCGCTGACCCACTCGTCGACGAAGTCCGGCACGCCCAGGCTGCTGGCCGAGGGCGCGGTCGCGGTGGCCGGCAGGATGTAGTCGGCCAGTATGGCGGCGGTCTGCAACTGGTCCTGGGTCAGGATCCGCGGCCAGGCGGCCTTCACCGGCGGATTCAACTTTGGGTCCGTGCCGTAGCCCTTGGCCTCGCCCCCGCCCTTGGGGCCGCCGTGGTGGTTGTAGATCACCACGCCCGCGCCGGCCGCTGCGGCGGCCGCGCCGACCACGCCAATCCAGGTCAGCGCCGTGCGGCGGTCGACTTTGGAAACATAAGGTTCCGCCGTGGTTTCCGGGGGCTTCTTCGCGTCGTCGCTCATCAGAGGCCTCCCTGCTTGGCGAGGGTGGAGAGGTGATCGGCGGAGCGCCAGGCCAGGGCCAGGATCGACAGCGTCGGGTTCTTGTCAGGGCTCGAGACCAGCACAGCGCCGTCGGTCACGAACAGGTTCGGCACCGCCCAGGTCTGGCCGTACTGGTTCACCACCGAGTCGGTGTCCGAGGCGCCCATGCGCACGGTGCCCACCTCGTGGATCATCTCGCCGCCCTTGGAGATGGCCTTCTTGCCATCGGTCTCGACGTGGCCCAGCGGCTTGCCGCCCAGCTTGTCGATGGCCTCCAGGAACGTCTGCACCATGTGGGCGGCCTGCTTCGTCTCGCTCTCCCCCCACTTCCAGTGAAAGCGCAGGACCGGGATGCCCCACTTGTCCTTCACGCTGGGGTCCAGCTCGCAGTAGCAGTCGTCGTTGGGGATCATCTCGCCGCGGCCGTTGAAGCCGATGGTCGAGCCGAAGCGCTTGCGCAGCGTGCCGCGCAGGGCGTCGCCGACGCTGTGGTCGTCGTCGGGGAGCAGGCCGGCCAGCCCCATCGACGGCATCTGCCGCCCGCCGCCGACCTCCACGTGGTAGCCGCGCGGGAAGCCCAGTTCCTTCTGTTTGTCGTAGCCCCACCAGGGCGCATAGACGTGCTCAACGCTCATGCCGTCGTCGTTGGTGGGCGGCAGGCCCTCCAGCGCCGGGAACTGGCCGCGCACGCCCAGGCCGACCGAGTCCATCAGGTAGCGGCCGACCATGCCGTGGGTGTTGCACAGGCCGTCCGGGTGGGCGCTGGACTTGGAGTTCAGCAGGATCCGCGCCGTCTCGCCGGAGCCCGCCGCCAGCACCACGGCCTTGGCGGTGACCGACTTGTGCTCGCCGGTGATGCGGTCGACGTAGCTGACCCCTTTGGCCTTGCCGGCGCTGTCCAGGTCCACCTGGTAGACCAGGGCGTTGGTGGTGATCGTCAGGTTCTTGGTCGCCATGGCCGGGGGTAGGAGCACGGTGGTCGACTGGAAGTTCGCCCCGATGGCGCAGCCGCGCCCGCAGGGGGTGGCGAAGACGCAGGTGTTGCGGCCCGCCATCGCCTCGGCGACCACCGCGCCGTGCATCGGCACGACCGGGATGCCCATGGCCTCGAAGGCCCGCGCGTAGAAGATCTCGAACGCCCGTGGCGGCGGGGCGTGCAGCAGGCAGCCGTCCGGCGATTCCGGGGTGTTGAACAGGTTGCGGGCCGGCCCCGCGCCGGTGACGCCGATCAGCTTCTCGGTCTTGTCGTACCAGGGGGCCAGGTCGTCGTAGGTGATCGGCCAGTCGTAGCCCAGGCCGTCGCGGCTGCGCGGCTTGAAGTCCAGCGGCCCGAAGCGCAGCGAAATGCGGCCCCAGTGGTTGGTCCGCCCGCCCAGCATGCGCGGCCGCCACCAGGTGAATTCCTCCGACCCCTCGGCCACCGTGTAGGGCTCGTTAGGCACCTGCCAGCCGCCGTCGACGGTGGCGTCGTAGAAGCCGAACGACTTGTCCGGGGTGGACGCGCCGCGCAGGGGCGCCTCGGCGTTGGTGTTGTACATCGGCGTCTCGGTGACCGGGTCGTAGTTCCGGCCGGCCTCGAGCATCAGCACCTTCATGCCCGACTTGGTCAGGTGGTAGGCGCTCATCCCGCCGCCGGCCCCGGAGCCGACGATGATCACGTCATAGGGGTCAGCCACGCACACGCCCTCCCGAGGCCCTTCAGCGACTCGCAACGTGGCCCAGACCCGACGGGGGGCCAAGGCGGAATTCGGGCCGGATGCTAGCAGCTTGGGAGGCTCTCGATGCCGCGCCGGGGCCGGCGCCTGCGCGGGCGCGCGGCCGCCCCGGCCAGGGGGCCTCGGCGAGGGGACGCCGTACGCAAACAGGCCCCGCCCTCGGGGCAGGCGGGGCCTGTCCCGGCTTCGGTGGGGCGCTGGGAGGATGCCCCGGGAAGCCGGAGGACGGAGGCGAGACAGCTAGCCTGTTCGCAAGGATCAAGGTCGCGTCGCCCGCGGCCAGGGGCAATCAGGTGAAACCCGCCCGCCGCCGGGCTCGGGTCATGGCTGGATCAGGTGGTGCTTGATCGCGAACCGTACGAACTCGGCGGCGGTGCGGACGCCGGCCTTGCGCATCGCAGCGGCGCGGTGGCTCTCGACGGTCTTGATGCTGATGTTCAGCCGCCGCGCGATCTGCTTGTTGGACTCGCCCTCGGCGATCAGCTGGGCGACCTCCAGTTCGCGCACGGTGAAGCTCTCCAGCCGCGAGCGCTTGCGGTCGTCCGAGGCGGCCGCGAGCAGCACCTCCGAGACGCAGGCCGAGAAGTACGGCCGGTTGGCGCCGAGGGCCGAAATCGCCGCCTCCAGGTCGCCCTCGCTGTCGGTCTTGAGCACGTAGCCGCGCGCCCCGGCCGCGAGGCCGCCGCGCACGGTTTCGTCGTCGTCGTGCATCGTGAAGAGCAGCACCTTCACGCCCGGGCATTCCTGGTGCAGGCGCCGGGTGACCGCGACGCCGTTCAGGATCGGCAGCGAAATGTCGAGCACCGCGACGTCGGGCTTCTCCCTCAGCGCGACCTCCATGGCCTGCTGGCCGTCCGAGGCTTCGCCGCAGACCGCCCAGCCCGAGTGGGCCTCGATCACGTCACGCACCCCCTTGCGGACAATCTCATGATCGTCCGCGATCAGGATGCGCAGCATGCGGCCCTCCAGCCCTGGACCACGGCGATTCGCCACCGTCACTAGAGACAAGATACACGCTATGGGTTAAATTTCGCCCATCGGCTCGCCTATTAGGTGCATAGTGCGGGTCGGCAGGGACGGATCGTCGGGGGTGCGACCCAAATCCCGTGTACCGGGAGTGGGTGGCGATGTTGGCGTTTGTCGAACCGGCCGGGATCCTCAGTCCGAACGCGTTCCAGGCCGTGTTCCAGGCCGCGCCGACGGCGCTGGCCCTGGTCAGGGCGGGCGCGGCCGCGCCGACGGTGGCCGCCGCAAACGAAGCGTTCCTCCAATTGATGATGCGCGGCCGGCCGGTGGCCGGGGGCTTGGCGATCGACCGGGTGTTCCGCGCCGCGGCGGGCGCGCGGGTGCGCGACGCGGTCGAGGCGTGCCTCACCGACCGCGAGCCGGTGAAGCTGCGGGTCGCCCATGCGGCGGCCGGCAAGGTGGTCCGCCTGGAGGTCGAGGTCCGGGCCATCGACCTGGACGGCGGCGCCTGGGTCATACTCGCCGTGTCCGCGTCGGAGGCGCGGCCGCCGCTGGCCGAACGGGGCGAAGCCGAGGTCCTGGCCGAGCTGGGCGCGCTCAGCCGCGGACTGGTCTATATCCACGACCTCCGGCGCGGCCGGGTCCGCTACGGGCGTCATCCCCTCATCACACGCCTGGGGTTGCCCGGCGCGCCGCTGCCGATCGACGAGGTCCGCCAGAGGGTGCATTCGGGCGATCGCGGTCGGTTCGAGGCCTATCTCGCCGACCTCGCCGCGCTCCCCGACGGCCGGGGGGCCAAGACCACGTTCCGGATCTGGGGGGCGCGCACGGAGTGGGTCTGGGTCGAGGTTCGTTCGCGGGTGTTCTCGCGCGACCGGGAAGGCGCGGTGCGCCGGCTGATCGCGGTGGCGACCGACGTCACCGAGGCCCACCTGCACGCTGCGGCCATGGCCTCGGCGGCCGACTCCCTGGCCCACGCGGAAGTGAATGAGCGGCGGCGGATCGGGCGCGAGCTGCACGACTCCATGTCGCAACTGCTGGTCGCCGCGCGGCTGGACCTGGCCGCGGTCGAGCGGCGCTCCTTCCTGACGCCGGACGCGCTGGCGGCGCTGAGGGAGGCGCGCCAGTCGATCGCCGGCGCCCAGTCGGCGATCCGCAGCTTCTCCTATCTGCTGCATCCGCCGACGCTGCAGACCCAGGGGCTGGCGCGGTGCCTGCGCGCGTTCGGGTCGGGGTTCGCACACCGCACCGACCTGGCGATCACGGTCAAGGTGGGCAGCAACGTGCCGCGGCTGCCGGACCACCTCGAAGTGGCGCTGTACCGGATCGCCCAGGAAGCCCTGATGAACGTCTACCGCCACGCCCGGGCCACCAACGCGTTCGTCCGCCTGCGCCACGTCGACGGCCGGATCCTGCTGGAGATCGAGGACGACGGCGTCGGGCTGCGGGCGCCGCTGGACCGGACCCGTGGGGTCGGGATCGCCGGCATGCAGGCGCGGATGACCCAGATCGGCGGCACGCTGAGCTTCGACACCGAACGCCAGGGGCTGTTGGTGCGCGCCGCCGCGCCGGTCGCGCCCCGGCCCGACGCCTGAACGCCCGGCCTTTTGCGGCGCGGCGATAGACGGCAGACTACGCCGGGCGCGTGGGGGGAAAGCCGCAGTGAGCAGCAGCCGCAGGGTCCAGCAGGCCAGGTCGGTGGCCATGGTGGCCAGCGGCAACTTCCTGGAGATGTACGACTTCCAGGTCTTCGGCTTCTACGCCGCGGCCATCGGCGCGACCTTCTTCCCCAAGGCCGACGCCTATGCGGCGCTGATGCTGTCGCTGGCGACGTTCGGGGCCGGGTTCCTGATGCGGCCGATCGGCGGGATCGTCCTGGGAGCCTACCTGGACCGGCACGGCCGCCGCACGGGCCTGCTGGTGACCCTGGGCCTGATGGCGGTGGGCACCCTGACCATCGCGGTCACGCCGCCCTATGTGGCGATCGGGCTGGCAGCGCCGCTGCTGGTGTTGCTGGGGCGGCTGATCCAGGGGTTCTCGGCGGGCGTCGAGCTGGGCGGCGTGTCGGTCTACCTGTCGGAGATCGCCTCGCCCGGGCGCAAGGGCTTCTATGTGGCGTGGCAATCCGCCAGCCAGCAGGTGGCGGTGATGTTCGCCGCGGTGCTGGGAATCGTCCTGACCCAGAACCTGGGCAAGGCGCAGGTGGAAGCCTGGGGCTGGCGCGTGCCGTTCCTGCTGGGCTGCCTGTTGATCCCGTTCCTGTTCCTGATGCGGCGGCGGATGACCGAGAGCCCGGCGTTCGCCGCGCGCACCCACCATCCGACCTTCCGCGAGGTCTACGCCACAGTCGGGCGCAACTGGGGGACGGTGCTGCTGGGCATGATGATGGTCACCATGACCACGGTGTCGTTCTACACGATCACCACCTACACCCCGACCTTCGGAACCAAGGAGCTGCACCTGGCGCCGGAGGCGACGTTCCTGGTGACCCTCTGCGTGGGACTGACCAACTTCGTCCTGCTGCCCGTGGCGGGCTGGATCTCCGACCGGATCGGACGGACGCCGCTCTTGGTGGGGGCCACCCTGGCGGCGCTGGCCACCGCCTATCCGGCGATGAGCTGGCTGGTCACCGACCCCAGCTTCGGGCGGCTGCTGGTGGTGGAGCTGTGGCTGGCGGTGCTGTTCGCGACCTACAACGGGGCCATGGTGGTGCACCTGACCGAGGTGATGCCCGAGGCGGTGCGCACCTGCGGGTTCTCGCTGGCCTACAGCCTGGCCACGGCGCTGTTCGGCGGCTTCACGCCGGCGATCGCCACCTGGCTGATCCACGAGACCGGCGACAAGGCGATGCCCGGCGCCTGGCTGTCGGTGGCCGCGGCGCTGGGGTTGGTCGCGGCGATCGGCCTGCGCCGGCGTGGCGTCAGCGCCGCGGTCCCCGCCTAGGTCCGCCGCCCTCGCCGCGGCCGCCGCCGGCCTCGCTGCCGCCGGTCTGCCGGTTGGCCTTGTCGCCGCGCCCCTGGGCCGGGGTCTTGGGCAGGTCGGCCAGCAGGATGACGCCGTCCTTCACGCCCTCCCGGTCATCCAGCAGGTCGAAGCGGCGGTCGGCCGCCACGCGCCACTCGGCCCTGCTGACCGAGAAAGAGAAGTCGGCGTCGGCGCCGCGGATCGGGTGCGGCTCGTTGATCACGCTGTAGAGCGCCGCGCCCTGGGCGCGGGTGTCGGCGACGTTGCGGCTGAGTGGGCCGCCGCGCCCGCCGGCGAAGCCGCCGAGGGTGGCGCGGGTGATTTCGGGGACCAGCTCCTCCTCCCAGCGGGTGACCTCGGGCATGCTGATCTGGCCGTCGTTGTTGGCGTCCAGCACCTTGAAGAAGGCGTCGGCGTCGGCGCGGAACTCCTCGCGGGTCAGCTTGCCGTCGTGGTCCCGGTCGGCCTGGGCGAACCAGGCGGCGGAGGGGTAGGGCTGGCCGGCCGGGGCGCGGAAGGGCTGACCCGACGGGCTGATGAACAGCTGCGCGCGCGGGGGGCGCGGGCCGTCGCCCTCGTCGTCGTCTCCGGGACCGCCGTAGCCGCCGCGCCGGTCAGGGCCGAAGCCGCCGCCTCGACCGCCGCCGCCCGCACAGGCGGCGCACAGCAGCGCCAGGCCCACCACCGCGATCGCTGCTCTTACGCCCATGCCCGTTCCCGACGCTTCACCGGCGACACCCTGCCTCCGCAAAGCGGCGACGTCATGTCCCGCGCGCCATATTCCGGCCGGTGTGGCGATGAAGCCAGGTTCAGGCCGCCCAGGAACGGCGCCCTTTGTCTCGCGGGTCGTGAGCATGCGCGGCGCGCAGGCGCCGTCCGATCTAACCGCAGAGATCGCAGAGGTTTCGCAGAGATCGCGCAGGCTCCGAGCCCTCTGCGTCCTCTGCGCGATCTCCGCGTCCTCTGCGGTTAAGAGCGGCCTCGCCGCTTCGCGGCCGATGACAAACCGGGCTCAGAACTTGCCGAAGCGGACCTCGTCGCTGCCGGCCGGCAGGTCGATGGTCATGCCGTCCTGGGCGAGGCGCCAGTCCAGCTTGCCCGCGTCGTCCATGCCCCGGGTGAAGGTCTGCGGCGTGAACATCGGCAGGCCGGCCTGGGTCAGGTGGGTCAGCACCAGGGCCTTCACGCCGGCGGCGCGGGCGATGTCCGCCGCCTCGACCGGCTCGGTGTGGTAGCTGACGGTGTCGCCCATGATCGAGGCCATGCGCGCGTTGCCCAGGCCGGCCAGGCCCTGGGACAGCTGCTTGGTCATGGCGTTGTTCTGCGCCTCGTGGATCAGCACGTCGGCGCCCTTGGCGGCCACCGCCAACGGCGGCCACTTCACCGTGTCGCCGCTGACCACCACCGAGCGACCCTTGTAGTCGAAGCGGTAGGCGAAGGCCGGCGAGGCGGGGTCGTGCTTCACCCGGATCGCGGTGACGGTGAGGTCGCCATCCCTCCAGGCCGCGGCCGTCCCGTCGGGCGCCTTGATGGTCAGGACGGTGGGCTTCAGCAGGCCGGCCGGCAGGGGCAGCTTGATCCCGTCGTGCTCGTGGTGGGCGTTGCGGAAGCCATGGTCGTTCTCGTAGGCGAGGTTGAAGCCGGCGGCGAGCTTGTCCACGCCCGCGGGCCCGACCACCGCCAGCGGCTGCGGCCGTCCCGCGACCCAGCTCTGCATGTTGAACTCGCCCAGGTCGCCGATGTGGTCGGAGTGCAGGTGGGTGATGAACACCGCCCGGGCGGTCGCCACCGGCACGCGCCAGGTCATCAGGTTCTCGACCGACTCCGGGCCGACGTCGACGAGGTAGAGCTTGCCGCCGGCCTGGACGGCCGTGCACGGCTTGGCGCGGCCGGCGACGGGCAGGGGCCCGGACGTGCCGCAGAAGATCACCCGCAAGCCGTCGGGCGCCTGGGCGCGGGCGGCGAGCGGCGCGGCCAGCAGGGCCATGACGGCCAGGATCCCCCGGACCCATGCAGCTATCGACGTCATCCCGCCCTCCCGCGGTCTAGTGACACGTATCGTGCCATATTCTTCGGCGCCGGTCACCGGAAAGTCGGGCGCTCAGGGCGTTGCGTGGGCGGCGCGGGAGGTCTGCAGGCCGGCGGCGATCTGCTCGGCCAGCTCCTGCACCGCCGGCAGATACCGCCGCGTCGCCACCGCCTCGGTCATCACCGAGCGGTAGTAGAACATCACCACCGACCCCAGCGGCCGGCCGGGCGTGTCCCTGTCGAGGATGGGCAGGGCGAAGCTGCGGGTGGGTTCGGCGGCCGGCCAGTCGGCGGTCCCGTAGCCCTTGCGGCGCACCTCGGCGACCATGGCGGCGATGGCTGCGTCGCCGCCGGCCTCCTCGATCTGGGCGGGGTCGGAGTCGGCCAGCACCTTCAGGATGAAGGCCTGTTCGTCCGGCTGGCACGCGGCGAAGTAGGCGCGGCCCAGCGCGCTGCGCAGCATGGTCACGCGGCGGTTCAGGAAGATCTCCTGCCGCGCGAAGGGGCTGATGTGGCGGGTCGTGAAGCGCACGATCATGCAGTCGGTCTCGCTGATCGCCATCGAGACCTGCCAGCGGTGCTGGCCGGTGAACCGCTCCATCAGCGGCCGCGCCACGTCGACCACCAGGTCCCGCGTGCGCACGCCGGCCGAGAGGCCCAGGATGGCCTCGGTCAGCGCATAGCCGTCGCGGCGCGAGACGCGGGTCACGTAGCCCGCCGCCACGAGCGTCTCGAGCAGCCGCACCAGCGTGGATTTGGGGAGCGCCGTGACGGCGTGCAGCTCGGACACGGACGTCACGCTGCGCCGGTTCAGCGCCTCTATGACCCGCAGCACGCGCGTGGCCGACTGCACCGCCGTCGAGGGCATGGGTTCCACCGTTATTCCGCACCGTGGAATTACGGCAATTCCCGGAAGATCGCAAAGACGTCGAAGCCTAGCTTGCCCTCGGACGAGTCCGGCGTGCTCAGGAGTTCGGGATGAAACGGTTCAGGCTGGGCGCCCTGGCGGCGCTCTTCCTGGCGGCGGCTGCGCCGCAGGCCACGGCGGTCGACGCTGCGAAAACACCTGCCCGCCGCCCGCCGAACATCATCGTCATCCTGGCCGACGACCTGGGGTACGGCGACACCGGCGTCTACGGCTCGAAGATCGTGAAGACGCCGAACATCGACGCCCTGGCGGCGGACGGCGTGCGCTTCACCCAGGCCTATGTGACCCACCCGGTCTGCGCGCCGTCGCGGGCGGCGATCCTGACCGGGCGCTACCAGCAGCGCTTCGGCTGGGAGTTCAATCCCGTGGGCCGCGACCGCACGGGCGGGGTCTCGCGCAGCGAGTCCTTCCTCGGCGATATCCTGAAGACCGCCGGCTACCACACCGGCATGATCGGCAAGTGGCACCTGGGCGCGGCACCCGGCTACGAGCCGCTGGACCGCGGCTTCGACGAGTTCTTCGGGACGACGGCGGGCGCCACGGCCTTCATGACCAGCTTCGCCCCCGGCGACGAGCTCTACACGCCGCCCGGCGCGGAGGGCAGCTACCGCACCACCGCCGCCGCCGATCCGCTGCCGCCGGGGGCGACGGAGAAGGACCGCATGCCGCTGGTGCGCGCCAAGGCGCCGATCCAGCGCGGCCGCGACGTGGTGGAGGTGAAGGGCTATCTCACCGACGCCTTCACCGACGACGCCGTGCGCTTCATCGGGGAGAACAAGGCCCGGCCGTTCTTCCTCTACCTAGCCTACAACGCCCCCCACACGCCGCTGCAGGCGACCCAGAAGTATATCGACCGCTATCGTGACGGTCAGGACCCGGGCACGCGGGTCTACGCCGCCATGGTCTCGGCGCTGGACGACGGCGTGGGCAGGGTGCGCGCGAAGCTGAAGGCCGAGGGGCTGGAGCGGGACACCCTCATCGTCTTCCTCTCCGACAACGGCTGCGCCGGCTACGTCCTGGGCGCCTGCAGCAACGCGCCCCTGAACGGCTTCAAGGGCACGCACCTCGAGGGCGGCGTGCGGATTCCGTACATCGTGGCCTGGCCGGGTCAAATTCCTAGTAGACAAGTAGACAATAGAATGGTCTCAAGCCTCGACATCGTGCCCACGGCCGCGGCGCTGGCCGGCGCGAAACTTCCGCACGGGACCGACGGCGTGAACCTGATCCCTTACCTGACCGGTCAGAACAAGGCCGTGCCGAACCCGACGCTGTACTGGCGGGCCGGCCCGAGCTTCGCGATCCGCGACGGCGACTGGAAGATGTGGGACGTCAACCGCGCCGACCCGAAGGAGGGCGCATCGGTGGGCGCCGAGGTGACGCCGGACGGGACGAGGCACGAGGGCTCGCCCTTCGGCCGCTACACGATGGTCTACGACCTGGGCGCCGACCGCGGCGAGACGAAGAACCTCGCCCCGGCGCGCGCCGACCTGGTGGCGGCGCTGCGGGCCAAGCTGGCCGCCTGGGACAAGGGCAACATCGAGCCGCAGTGGACCAGCATGCGCCAGTCGGTGCGCCGCCAGGATGGGCAGCTGATCAAGCTCTACGACTAGGAAAGGCCCCAGGAGACGCAGGTCTCCGGGGACACGGAGGGGGACTTAATGACCAGACTCGGCGTGTTCAGAACCGCATCCATCATGGCGCTCGCCTGCGTGGTGGCCGCGCCGGCGTTCGCCGCGCCGGCGGACAAGGACGACAACGAGATCGAGGGGCTGGTGGTGACCGCGCGCAAGCGCGAGGAGCGGCTGCGCGACATCCCGGTGGCGGCCACGGCGCTGGGCGCCGAGGAGATCAAGGACCAGGGCGGCCTGGTGAACGCCCAGGCGCTCTTGAGCAACTCGCCGGGCGTGAACTTCGCCAACACGTCCAACGCGCTGACCTCGGACGTTTCGATCCGCGGCTCGGGCACGTCGCGGGCGACCAACGCGGAGGCGGGCGTCGGCCTGTTCCGCAACGGGGCCTTCATCGGCGGCGGCAACGTGGCCGGCCGGACATTCTCGGGCATCGACCTGTTCGACATCGAGCGCGTCGAGATCCTGCGCGGCGTGCAGGGCGGCCTGGGCGGGCGCAACGCCGAGGGCGGCTCGATCAACGTGATCACCCAGCGGCCGACCAACCGGTTCGAGGGCTATGTGTTCGGCACCCTGGCCAGCCATCAGAAGCGGGAGGTGGAGCTGGTGCTCAACCTGCCGATCGACGATCACTGGGCGACGCGCTTCAGCTTCGACTACGGCAAGCAGTCCGAGGGCTTCTATCACCTCGTCGCCATCGACCAGTACGCCGACGCCACGCGGCGCGAGTTCGGCCGGGCGCAGATCAAGTACACGAACGGCAAGTTCACCGCGAACGCCATGGTGGAGCGGTCGAACGAGCGGGTGCCGGGCCTGATCTATCAGATCGTCACCTTCCCGAACGCCAACTTCCCGCAGGGCTATTTCACCGACAAGTACGACACGGCCTGGAACTCGCCCTCGGCCGGCAAGCAGCGCCTGACCAACTTCGAGTTCACGACGAACTACGACATGGGCTGGGCGACGCTCTCGACCATCGTCAACCTGCGCGACCGCCGCGGCCAGAACCAGTACGACCGCGACGCGCTGTCGCCGCAGTTCTTCGCGGCGCTGTCGGCGATCCCCGGCCGCGTCTCGACATCAGGGGCGGCGACCATCCGCGCCGCCGACTACTTCCAGGGCGGCGACCAGGTCGACCACGCGCGGATCAGCTACTACGACGCCCACCTGACCGGCGAGGCGAACGGCTTCGACTGGGTGGCGGGCGGCGAGTGGTATCTGCTGAACGACACGCCCTCGAACATCCTGGGCAAGTCGCCGACCGCGGCCAGCCCGAACTTCGGCACCATCAGCCGCTCGAAGCTGCGGTTCTCGTCCTATGCGGCCTATGCCTCGCTGGGCAAGGACCTGACGTCGCAACTGAACCTGTCGGGCGACATCCGCTACACCCACGACAACGAGGACTTCCTGCAGCGGACGTACACGCTGACCAACGGGAGCAACCCGTACACGGGCAACGCGCCGGTCACGACGCCGGCGTTGAACCCCACGGCCGACCGCAGCCAGGGCAATGTCTCCTACACGGTGACCCTGGGCTGGAAACCGACCGACATGATGCTGCTCTACGCCAAGGTCGGCTCGGCCTACCGGGCCGGCGGCTTCAACGGCAACCTGGGCGACGCGCGCCAGCCGATCGCCATCCCGACGTCCTTCGACAACGAGACGCTCACCGCCTTCGAGGTCGGCTTCAAGGGCAACCTGGCGCGCAACCTCTATGTGACCGCCGCGGGCTACGCGAACCACTACAAGAACCTGATCGTGCAGGGCGACAACGGCTGCCGGGCCAACAACCCCGCCTGCCCGGTGCAGGCGACCTCGTTCGCCTTCGACGCCGGCCCGGCGCACCTCTGGGGGATCGAGGCCGAGGCGACCTATCGCATGCAAGTGGCGGGCGGGAACCTCCGCGTCACCGTCGGTGGCTCGCGGCAGGGCGGCCACATCCGGGAAGGCATCTACAAGGGCTTCCGCCAGCCGCAGCAGCCGACCTGGACCGAGACCTACACGATCAACTACCGCCACCCGATCACCGATGAGGTGAACGGCTACTTCAACCTGAACGGCTCGGGCCGCCAGGGCGGGGTGCAGGAGGCCAACCAGACCACGCTGCTGCACGACTACTACGCCCTGTTCAACGTACGCGGCGGCCTGGAGTGGAAGCAGTATCAGCTGACCGCCTACGTCAACAACGCAGGCCAGGAGTCCTACCTGGTGTTCCACGCGCCCACCGCCACCGGCGACGTGCGCCGCTACAACCTGCCCCGCACCTGGGGCGTCCAGTTGCGCGCCACCTGGTAGGTTCGGGCGCTTGAGTAGAGGAGAGTCTCGATGGTCAGCCGCAGGGGAGCCCTGTTGGGCGCCGTGGGCGCGGTCGCCGCCGCGCCGGCGCTGGGCCAATCGGTGAAGGCGCCGCCCGTTAGCGCGGCGCACGCGAAGTTCGCCGCCGAAATCGCCGCGGCGCAGGCCTGCCTGGACGCCTTCATGGCCGCGTTCAACGCCCGCGACCTGAAGGCCTTCGAGGCCAGCTTCAACTTCCCGCACGTGCGCTTCGCCTCGAACACGGTGCGCACGATCATGCCGGGCGACATGAAGCCGGAGATGTTCACCACCGGCGCCTTGTCCGAATGGGACCACTCCGCGTGGGCGCGGCGCGCCGTGATCCACGCCGGCGCCGACAAGGTGCACATCGACACCCGCTTCACCCGCTACCGCAAGGACGGCAGCGTCATCGGCGGCTTCGACTCGATCTACATCGTCACCCACCTGGACGGCCACTGGGGCATCCAGGGCCGGTCGTCGTTCGCGCCTTAACCTCCTCTCCCCCCGCGAAGCGGAGAGGGAGAGGGTAGGGAGAGGGCGGCGCAGGCCTGGCCGCCGCCTCTCTGTCTGAAGCGAATGAACCACCGGGCGTTGCAGGGTCCTTGTGGAACCCAGAGTGCGATTTCGAGGCCTGCTCCGCCCTCTCCCTACCCTCTCCCTCTCGCTTCGCGGGGGAGAGGCGGGCTACTTCGGACTGATCTTGTAGATCGCGTTCTCGACGTCGGACGATATGTAGACGTCGCCCTTGGCGCCCACGGCGATGCCGCCGGACGGCGCGTTCGGGAGGTAGCCGACGGGCAGGTCCTTCGCCAGCACCCGGCGGCTCTGCGCGGCGCGGTCGAACTGGACCACCTGCTTGGCGCCGACGTCCAGGATCACCAGGTCGCCGGTCGGCGTGAACGCCACGGCGCGGGGCTTCTCGAAGCCGTCGGCGGAGACGGTGATGTCACCGGTCACGAGGTCCACGCGGGTGATCCGGCCGGCGTCCCGCTCGGCCACATAGACGCTGTCGCCAGGACCCAGCGCCAGGCTGACCGGCATCTTCAGGCCCGACGCGATCGTCGTGCGCGTCGTTCCCGAAGCCCGGATGATCTCTCCGCCGGCCTGGCTGACGATCCAGTCGCCGTTCGGCAGGCCGACGACGTCGGTGGGGGCTCGGAACGGCTCGGACAGCGACAGGCGCTTGCCGCTCACCCGGTCGCGCACATCGACCCGTCCGCCGCCGACCAGCAGCACCTGGTCGCCGGCGACGCCGACCGCGTTCGGGTTGCTGAGTTCGTCGGAATAGGCCCGCGCCAGGGTCGTCACCTTGCCGGTCTGGCCGTCGACGCTGCGGTAGGCGAAGCCGTCGGCGACGTAGAGGGTGTCCCGGCCGTCCGCGCTGGAGACGGCGATGTCGTAGGGGTTGGCCAGCGCGCCCTTGATCACCTGGCGCGTCTTGCCGGACTTCAGGTTCACCTGCTGGATGCCGTTGTCGGACATGTTGGAGACGAACAGCCGGCCCTTGGCGTCGAAGGCCATGTTGTCCAGCGACGGCGTCAGCTGGGCCACCTTGCTCTTGGTCCCGGTCCTGATGTCGACGCGGTAGAGGACGCCGATCTTCGTATCGATGGCGTAGAGGTTGCCGTCGGGCCCGAACTTGGCGGCGGCGGGGGTCTGGAAGC
The DNA here is from genome assembly GCA_966096115.1 of uncultured Phenylobacterium sp. Taxonomy (GTDB): domain Bacteria; phylum Pseudomonadota; class Alphaproteobacteria; order Caulobacterales; family Caulobacteraceae; genus Phenylobacterium. The sequence continues at coordinate 8,657 of CBHTUE010000001.1, read as the reverse complement.
CGTCGGCCACCTTGGTGACCGCGCCGGTCTGCGGGTCGATCCGCCCGATCTGGCCCTTGAACCACTGCGGCCCGTAGAGCGCGCCGTCCGGCCCGACGTCGAAGCTATTAAGGCCGCCCACGTCGGCGACGATCTTGCGCGGCGGCTTCACGCCAGCGGCGTCCAGTTCCCACACCGCGTCGCCGCCGAACACCTGGCCCAGGTAGAGGCGCTTGCCGTCCTTGCTGAACACCACCGAATTCGCGCCGGGCAGGTCCTTGGCCAGCACCTCGACGGGGCTCTTGGGGCCGCGCTTGGTGTAGACCGTGCCGACCGAAATGGCGGTCCAGACCACCTGGCCGCCGGGGCCGAAGGCGATGTCGTCGGCCATGCCCTTGGGCGGCGGCTCGACCACCCGCCAGGCGCCGGTCTCGACGTTCACCGAATAGAGCGACTGGCCGATGACGCTGCCGGCGTAGAGCTCGCCGTCGGGGGCGAAACGGATGCCGTGCACCCCGTGGAAGGCCGAGCCGGGCACCAGCTTGGTGACCGTCTGGCCGTGGGCGGCCCCGGACCAGGCGAGCGCCGCCGCGGCGACGGACAGGAGGGCGTTTCGCATGCGGGGCCTCAGATCGGCACGAGCAGGGTGCTGGCGTTCCAGGTGTCTTTTGTGATGGCCGAGCGGCGCTGGAACGCCTGCATCGCCGCCGTCGAGGGATCGCGAGACGCCTCCCACACGCCGTGGTCCTTGTAGCGGGTCAGGAGCAGCAGCCGGGTCACACCCTTCTGGCGGTCGAGCGACGATCGTTCGGCGGTGAACAGGCCGAAGATGTGGGCGTCGAAGCGGGTCTCGAAGTCGCGCCAGCCCTCGGTCGACAGGGTGAGGAACTCCGGCACGTCGGCGTTCTCGACGACGAACCAGCGATGGACGTAGACGCCGCCGGGCCGCGGCTTGTCGACGGCCATGGGCCGGCTGGTGGGCGCGACCTTGCCGCGCTGGGCGAAGCGGACCGTCTTGTTGCGCATCAGGGCGGCCACCTCGGTGTCGCGGCCCTTGGCCTGCGGACCCCAGCGGACCAGCAGCGCCGACTGGCGCGCCACCCAGCCGATCTGCGGCGTGAACAGGCCCAGCACCTCGCCGCCGGCGGCCTGGATCAGCGGCAGGCGCGCCTTCACCGCCTCGGCGTAGGCCCGCGGCGGGGCCATGCCCTTGCCGTCCTCCAGGTCGAGGAACAGGTAGTCGTAGGGGGTCTCGGGCTCGGCGGCCCGGGCGGGGCCGCCGGCCAGGGCCAGGGCGCCCGCGCCGGCGAGCCAGGTTCGGCGATCGATCTGCGTCATGGCCACGACTTTCCGGCCTCGCCAGGGCCGGCGCAAGCGCGCTGACATTCGGCACGGTCCGTGTCACAACTTCGCGCCGACGTCATTCCACGGGGAACGAGATGGAGCACTATCGGATCCTGGGCGGCCTGGGCTCGCCCTACTCGATGAAGATGCGGGCGATCCTGCGCTACCGCCGCATCCCGCACATCTGGATCCAGGTGAACGAGACCCACGACGCCGAGCGGGCCAACGTGCGGCCGGCGGTGATTCCGGTGATCCAGTATCCGGACGGGACCTACCACAACGACTCCACGCCGATGATCTGGGACCTGGAGGCGCGGCATGCCGAGCGCTCCATCGTGCCGACCGACCCGGGCGACGCCTTCCTGGCCTACCTCCTGGAGGACATGGCCGACGAGTGGGGCACGAAGATCATGTTCCACTACCGCTGGCATCGCGAGCGCGACCAGAAGCAGATGAGCGAGTGGCTGGCCTACGACCGCGCGCCCGCGGGCGGCCTGGCCGACGTGAAGCGGTTCGCCGCCGTCTTCCGCGACCGGCAGGTGGGGCGGATGGCGCTGGTGGGCTGCACGCCGCAGAACGCGCCGATCATCGAGGACGCGCTGGTGCGGCTGGCGGCCATGTTCGAGGGCCACGTCACCAACAAGCCCTACTTCCTGTTCGGCTCGCGCCCGTCGCTGGCCGAGTTCGGCTGGTACGGCCAGTTCAGCCAGCTGATCGTCGACCCGACCGCCAACGACACGATGCGCGAGATCGCGCCATTCACGACGCGCTGGATCATGCACATGGACGACCTGTCCGGCGTCGACGGCGAGTGGCGCGCGGCCGACGCGGCGGCGCCGCCGATCGTGGAGCAACTGCTGGCCTTCGCCGGCCAGGTCTACCTGCCGTTCCTGGAGGCCAACGTCGCGGCGCTGGCGGCGGGCAAGGAGACCTTCACCGTCGACGTGTTCGGGCGGCCGTACACGCAAGGGGCGTTCAAGTACCAGGCCCGCTGCCTGGAGAGCCTGAAGCGCGCCTACGCGGACCTTCCGGCGGCGGCGAGGACGCGGATCGACCCGATGCTGCAGGCGGCCGGCGTGCTGGCGCCGCTGACGCGCGGCTAGCGCCAGGGCCACCGCGTCGCAAGCGGCTCTGGCGGCGGGCCGGCGGGGTGGCCTATGACGCCGCCATGCAGATCGCCGTCCTCACCTTCGATGGCTTCAACGAGCTGGACTCGTTCGTGGCCGCGTCGATCCTCAACCGGATGAAGCCGCAGGGCTGGGCGGCGCACATCACCGCGCCCACCGCCGAGGTCACCTCGATGAACGGCGTGACGGTGCAACGGCAGCGGCCCCTGGAATTCGCCGCCGAGGCGGACGCCGTGCTGATCGGCAGCGGGATCCGCACGCGCGAGATCGCCGCCGATCCGCAGATGCTGTCGCGCATCGTGCTGGACCCGACGCGCCAACTGGTCGGCGCGCAGTGCTCCGGAACCCTGCTGCTGGCGAAGCTGGGCCTGATCGGCGCCCTGCCGGCCTGCACGGACCTGACGACCAAGCCCTGGGTGATCGAGGCCGGGATCGAGGTGCTGGATGCGCCCTTCGTGGCGCACGGCAACGTCGCCACGGCCGGCGGCTGCCTGGCCTCGCAGTACCTGGCCGCCTGGACCATCGCGCGGCTGGCGAGTGTCGCCGACGCCGAGGCGGCGATCCGCTACGTCGCCCCGGTCGGCGAGAAGGACCTCTACGTCGACCGGGCGCTCGGTGTGGTCCTGCCGTTCCTGAAGACCGAAGACGGCGCGCTGACGGCCTGACGCGCGGGGGCGGAGGCTCTACACTGGCGCGATGAGCGAAGAACCCCATCCCAGCACCGCCCAGTCGAACTCGCCGACCTACCGACTGGCCTCGGCCGACCCCGATTTCATCCTGGGCCCGTCCATGCGCGGCGTCCGCTTCCTGCTGGAGTTCGCCAAGCCGGACGAGGCGATGAACATCTGGGGTGTCTGTTCCACGATCGTCGTGTTCGGCTCGGCGCGGATCCGCGAGGACGGCTCGCCCGACCACCAGCGCTGGTATGCGGCCGCCCGCGAGTTCGCCGCGATCGCCTCGAAGCGGGGCGGCGCGCACCTGTCGGCCAAGCACGAACGGCACAACGTCATCTGCACCGGCGGCGGGCCCGGCATCATGGAGGCCGCCAACCGCGGGGCCCAGGACGTGGGCGCGCCCTCCATCGGCCTCAACATCACCCTGCCGCACGAGCAGTACCCGAACAGCTATTCGACGCCGGAGCTGACGTTCCGCTTCCACTACTTCGCCATGCGCAAGATGCACTTCGCCATGCGGGCCAATGCGCTGGTGGTGTTCCCGGGCGGGTTCGGGACGCTGGACGAGCTGTTCGAGATCCTGACCCTGCGCCAGACCGACAAGAGCCCGCCGATCCCCATCGTGCTGTTCGACGAGGGCTACTGGCGCAGCGTGGTCAACTTCGAGACCCTGATCGCGACCGGCATGGTGGCCAAGGACGACCTGAGGCTTTTCCGCTTCGCCGAGACGCCGGAGGGGGTGTGGGAGTGCCTGCTGAAGGGCGGCCTGCGTCCCGACGAGGACATCGCCGACGCCCCGCCCGCCGACGTGCACGACCTGCACGAGTAGGCCGCCGCCGAGGGCGCGTCAGCGCCGCAAGGGTTTCAACACGAAGGACACGAAGACCACGAAGGCAGCCCAGCCGCCGGTCCCTTCGTGTCCTTTGTGGCCTTCGTGTCCAATACGAACGCGCCTGCGGTGCGTCAGGTTGGCCTTGATGGGCGGCTCACCGGCTCGGTGATGAGGCGGGCGCCGCGTTCGAAGGTGAGGTAGGACCACAGCCAGTCGATCGCCACCTGGGCCCGGTTGCGGAAGCCGATCAGGAAGTAGATGTGGGCCGCGCCCCAGAACAACCAGGCGATGAAGCCGGTGAGCCGCACCGCGCCCAGGTCGGCCACCGCCGCCTTGCGCCCGATGGTGGCGAGGTTGCCGTAGTCGGCATAGCGGAACGGCCCCGGCGCGGGCTTGCCGGCCAGCCGCGCGGCGATGGTCCGGGCGGCGTGGACGCCGGCCTGCTTGGCTGCGGGGGCGACGCCCGGCACGGCCTTGCCGTCCCCGCCGCGGATCAGGGCCAGGTCGCCGACCACGAACACCTCCGGATGGCCGGGCAGGCTCAGGTCTGGCTCGACCAGGATCCGGCCCGCGCGGTCGGTCTCCGCGCCCAGCCAGGCGCCGGCCGGGGAGGCCTGGACGCCGGCGGCCCAGATGACGTTGCCGGCGGCGACGCGCTCGCCGCCCAGGTCGACCCCGCCCGCGTCGCAGCCGGTGACCGCCTGGCCCAGCCGCACCTCGACGCCCAGATGCCGCAGGGCGCGCAGGGCATAGGCCGACAGGCTCTCGGCGAAGGGCGCCAGCACGCGCGGCCCGGCCTCCACCAGCAGCACCCGCGGCGCCACATGGCGCAGGCGGTGGAAGTCGGACTGCAGCGCGCGGCGGGCCAGTTCGGCGATGGCGCCGGCCAGTTCGACGCCGGTGGGCCCGGCGCCCACCACGACGAAGGTCAGCAGCCGCATCCGCTCGCCGTCGTCCTCGATGGCGTCGGCCGCCTCGAAGGCGGTCAGGATGCGGCGGCGCACGCCCAGCGCGTCCTGCAGCGACTTCAGGCCCGGCGCGTACGCGGCCCATTCGTCGTGGCCGAAATAGGCGTGCGTGGCGCCGGTGGCGAGGATCAGGTGATCATAGGCCAGGGTGCGTTCGCCCAGCCGCACGCGCCGGCCCGCCAGATCGACGCCCGTCACCTCGTCGAACTCGACCCGGACGTTCGCCTGGCGGTTCAGGATGCTGCGGATCGGGTTGGCGATCTGGGTCGGGGCCAGGCCGGCGGTGGCGACCTGGTACAGCAGCGGCTGGAACAGATGGTGGTTGCGGCGGTCGATCACCGTCACGTCCGCGGCGGCCCCGGCCAGCTTCTGCGCCGCCGACAGCCCGCCGAAGCCCGCGCCCACGATCACCACCTGCGGCCGAGCCGTCACGTGCGCCCCCATCAAGACAGCGCAGGATAGGGCGCCCGGATGTGGCCGCCCAGGCGCGGTCTCGCCAAGGCGCGTCAGCGCCAGGGTTGCAAACCACGGACAACAAGAGAGCGGCACAGAAAGCCGCAGCTGATCTGGCTTTCTGTGTGTTTCTGCGCCTGTCCGTGGTTTTTGACCGGCGCTGCGCGCCGGGCTTGCGCGCCATGGCCGGGCGGCGCCAACTGCCGGGCTCGGCCTTTGGGGGACCCTCGCGCCATGGACATCGGCGTCTTCATTCCGATCGGCAACAACGGCTGGCTGATCTCGGCGACCTCGCCGCAGTACATGCCGACGTTCGAACTGAACAAGGCCGTCGTCCAGAAGGCCGAGCACTACGGCTTCGACTTCGCGCTCTCGATGATCAAGCTGCGCGGCTTCGGCGGGAAGACGGAGTTCTGGGAGCACAACCTCGAGAGCTTCACCCTGATGGCGGGGCTGGCCGCGGTGACCAGCAGGATCAAGATCTTCGCCACCGCCGCGACGCTCACCATGCCGGCCCCGATCGTGGCGCGGATGGCCTCCACCATCGACTCCATCGCGCCCGGCCGGTTCGGCATCAACCTGATCACCGGCTGGCAGAAGGCGGAATACGACCAGATGGGGCTGTGGCCCGGCGAGAGCCACTACAAGGACCGCTACAACTACCTGGCCGAATACGCGACGGTGCTGAAGGAGCTGATGGAGACCGGCGTCTCGGACTTCAAGGGCCAGTACCTGGAGATGCACGACTGCCGGGTCAGCCCGAAGCCCACGCCGGGCGTGAAGATCATCTGCGCCGGGTCGAGCGACGAGGGCTTGGCGTTCACCGCCCAGTACGCCGATTACAGCTTCGCCCTGGGCAAGGGGATCAACACGCCGGCCGCGTTCGCCCCGGTGAACGACCGGCTGGCGGCGGCCAAGGCCAAGACCGGGCGCGACGTCGCCGCCTACATCCTGTTCATGATCATCGCCGACGAGACCGACGAGAAGGCCATGGCCAAGTGGCAGCTCTACCGCGACGGCGCCGACCAGGACGCCCTGCAGTGGCTGACCAACCAAGCCGCCCCCAACGCGCAGGCCGGAACCTCGAACACCAACACCACCCAGCTCGCCGCGCCGGAGTCGGCGGTGAACCTCAACATGGGCACTCTGGTGGGGTCCTACGAGAACGTCGCGCGGATGCTGGACGAGGTGGCGGAGGTCCCGGGCACCGCCGGCGTGCTGCTGGTGTTCGACGACTTCCTGGAAGGCGTCGAGAACTTCGGCGCGAAGATCCAGCCCCTGATGAAGAGCCGGCAGCATGTCGCAGCCGCCTAGGCCCACTGTCCCCCGCTCCGGCGCGGTCACCATCCCCGCCCGGCCGGAGAACCTGCCGATCAACCCGCGCGAGACGGCGCTGATCGTGGTGGACATGCAGAACGCCTACGCCAGCCCGGGCGGCTACCTGGACCTGGCCGGGTTCGACATCGAAGGCGCCGCCGCCGTGATCGAGAAGATCGCCCTGACGGTCGAGGCGGCCCGACGCGCTGGCGTGCAGGTGGTGTTCTTCCAGAACGGCTGGGACCCGGACTACGTCGAAGCCGGCGGCGAAGGCTCGCCCAACTGGTGGAAGTCCAACGCGCTGAAGACCATGCGTGACCGCCCCGAACTGGAGGGCACGCTGCTGGCCAAGGGGACCTGGGACTACGCCCTGGTCGATCGCCTGACGCCGCAGAAGGGCGACATCGTCATCGAGAAGCCCCGCTACTCGGCCTTCTACAACACCGCGCTGGACTCGATGCTGCGGGCCCGCGGCGTGAAGAATCTGGCCTTCTGCGGCATCGCCACCAACGTCTGCGTCGAGTCGACCCTGCGCGACGGCTATCACCGCGAGTACTTCGGCCTCCTGCTGGAGGACGCCACCCACCAGGCCGGCCCGGCCTTCCTGCAGGAGGCTACGGTGTTCAACGTCGAGAACTTCTTCGGCTGGGTCTCCAACACCGCCGACTTCTGCGGCGCCATCAGCCAGGCCCCGCCTGACAATTCCTAGGCTCGTCATCCCCCGGCTTGTCCGGGGGACCCATGGCCACCTGCCGCGCCCGATGAGCCGCAGCGGCGCCACAGCGAACCAACTGGCATCGCCCGCGCGCAGTGGGTCCCCCGGACAAGCCGGGGGATGACGGCTAATGATGATTTGAAGCTCTACGGATTTGCGAGGACCCCACCCATGCCCAAGACCATCCTCCTGCCGCCCGGCACTCAGAAGCCGATCGCGCCGTTCTCGCCCGGGACCCTGGCCGACGGCGTCGTCTACGTCTCCGGCACGCTCGCCTTCGACAAGGACAACAACGTCGCCCACGTCGGCGACGCCGAGGCCCAGACGCGGCAGGTTCTAGAGACCATCAAGTCCGTCATCGAACAGGCCGGCGGTACGATGGACGACGTCACCATGAACCACATCTTCCTGAAGGACTGGGCCGACTACGCGACGATCAACAAGGTCTATGCGGAGTATTTCCCGGGGGACAAGCCGGCCCGGTTCTGTATCCAGTGCGGCCTGGTGAAGCCGGATTTCCTGGTCGAGATCGCCACCATCGCCCACGTCGGCAAGTGACCTGACCCCAACCCGGAAGACGAGCATGACCACCGCCATCGGCCGCACCAGCGAATACGACGTCGACCCCCTGTTCCTGGAGCGGTGGTCGCCGCGCGCCTTCACCGGCGAGGCGATGCCGCACGAGGTGCTGATGGGCCTGTTCGAGGCGGCCCACTGGGCGCCCTCAGCGTTCAATGGCCAGCCGTGGCGGTTCGTCTACGCCCACCGCGACACGCCGGCGTGGGACCGGCTGTTCGACGTGCTGATCCCCTACAACCAAGCCTGGGTGAAGAGCGCGTCGGTGCTGATGTACATCATCTCCGACCGCTTCCGCCGCACCGAGGGCCGCGAGCCGGCGCCGCTGCGCAGCCATTCGTTCGACACCGGCGCGGCCTGGGCCAGCCTGGCGCTGCAGGCGCAGCGGGCAGGGTGGGCGGCGCACGGCATGGCCGGCTTCGACGTGGCGCGGTCGTACGAGGTGCTGGGGGTCGACGAGGCGCAGTACCAGGTGGAGGCCGCGATCGCCGTCGGCCGCCAGGCGGACCCCTCGGTGCTGGACGAGGCCTTCCGCGCCCGCGAGGTCCCCAGCCATCGCAACCCGATCGCCAGTTTCGCCTTCGAGGGGACGTTCGGCGGCTGATTGGCGCCCCAACTCCCTTCCGCTCATCCCCGCGACAGCGGGGACCCCGGCTTTTTGCGTTCTTGGGT